>DATLIG010000226.1:0-25519 GCA_035539555.1 Nocardioides sp.
GGGTGGAACTCTCCTGATGGGCAGGTGCTGTTGCAAAAGGCATGCAATAAGGTGGCTGTTGTTCGTGACCATCCAACTACATCCCCGCCGTCCTTCCCCGAACTGCCTTCCTCGAAAAGGAGCAGCGCCATGCATGTGCCCGACGGATTCCTCGACGCGCCGACCTCGGTCGCCACGGGGGTGGTCGCGGCCGCGGGGGTGGCGGTGGCGCTGCGCAAGGCACGCGCGGAGCTCGACGACCGGACCGCGCCGATGGCCGGCCTGGTCGCCGCCTTCGTCTTCGCGGGGCAGATGATCAACTTCCCGGTCGGCGCCGGCACGAGTGGCCACCTGCTCGGCGGCGCGCTCGCCGCCGTACTCGTCGGGCCGTGGACCGGTGCGCTGTGCATCAGCGTGGTCCTGCTCGTCCAGTCCCTCTTCATGGCCGACGGCGGGCTGACCGCGCTCGGCACCAACATCACCCTGATGGCGCTCGTCGGCTGCTTCGTCGGGTACGCCGTCTTCCGGCTCGTGCTCGCCGTGCTGCCGCGCAAGGCGGCGTCGGTCCCGGTGGCCGCCGCCGCCGGGGCGCTGGTGTCGGTCCCGGCCGCGGCCACGGCGTTCACCCTGCTCTTCGCGGTCGGCGGCACCGCGGACGTCGCGACCGGCAAGGTGCTGGCCGCGATGGTCGGCTGGCACGTCGTGATCGGGATCGGTGAGGCGATCGTGACCGGGCTGGTCGTGAGCGCCGTCATCGCCTCCCGCCCGGACCTCGTCCACGGTGCGCGTGGCCTGGTCGCGCGCACGCCGCTGGTCACCTCGGAGGCAGTCGCATGAGGGGCAGCGCGATCCGCCAGCGCAGGTTCCTCGCCGTCGGGCTGCTGGTCGCCCTGCTCGTCGCCGGCGATGCCGCCGCTGAGCCGCTCGTCGTCGACGCCCTTCGTGCCGTAGTCGGCGAAGGGGCTGCCGGTGTCGACGGGGTCGCCGGCCAGACCGGCTTCCTCGACAGCGCCGACGACCCCGTCGACACCGGCAGCCCCTTCGCCGACTACGGCACGAAGGGCGTCGACGACGAGCGGCTCAGCGGCGGCATCGCCGGCGTGGCGGGGGTCGGGCTGACCCTGCTCATCGGCGGCGGCCTGTTCTGGGGCCTGCGGCGGCGCCCGGCGCCGCAGCAGGACTGACGGCCGGCCGACATGGGCGCGGGCCACGGGCACCGGCTGCACTTCCACGGGCACTCCGTGGTGCACCGGGCGCCGGCGCACCTGAAGGTGGTGGCGCTGCTGGCGTTCGTCCTGGTCGTCGTCGCGACGCCGCGGGACTGGTACGCCGCCTACGCGGTCCACCTCGCCGTCCTCGTGGGGGTGATCGCGGCGGCCCGGGTGCCGTTCGGCTACCTGCTGCCCCGCATGGTGATCGAGGTGCCCTTCCTGCTGTTCGCGGCGCTGATCCCGTTCATCGCGGAGGGCCCGCAGGTCGTCGTCCACCTACCCGGAGGGTGGGACCTGGGCCTGTCCGAGTCGGGACTGCTCGCCGCGTGGGGACTGGCCGCCAAGGGCACGCTGGGCGTGCTCGCGTCGCTGACCCTGGCGGCGACGACCGAGCCGTCGGACGTGCTGCGCGGCCTGCAGCGACTGCACTTCCCCGACCTGCTCGTCCAGATCATGTCCTTCATGGTCCGCTACCTCGACGTCGTCACCGGCGACCTCGGCCGGATGGTGACCGCGATGCGCTCCCGCGGCGCCGACCCGCGCTCGCCACGACAGTGGCCGGCGCTCGCCCGCACGCTGGGCGCCCTCTTCGTCCGCTCCTACGAGCGGGGCGAGCGGGTGCACCTGGCCATGCTGTCCCGCGGGTACGACGGCCGCCTGCCGGAGCCCGACACCACCGCCGGAGGTGCCCGATGACCCCCGTCCTCGACCTGCAGGGTGTGGCGTTCGCCTACCCCGACGGGCACCAGGCGCTCTTCGGCGTCGACCTCCACGTCCACCCCGGCGAGCGGGTCGCGCTGCTCGGCCCGAACGGTGCCGGGAAGACGACGCTGGTGCTGCACCTCAACGGCATCCTCTCGGGCGAGTCGGGCCACGGTGAGGGGAGCGTGAAGGTCAGCGGCCTGCCCGTCACGAAGAAGAACCTGCTCGAGATCCGGCGCCGGGTCGGCATCGTGTTCCAGGACCCCGACGACCAGCTGTTCATGGGCTCGGTGCGCGCCGACGTCGCCTTCGGGCCGGCCAACCTCGGCATCAGGGGCGCCGCGCTCGAGACGCGGGTGATGGACGCGCTCGAGCAGGTCGGCATGGCCGCGTACGCCGACCGACCGCCGCACCACCTGTCGTTCGGGCAGCGCCGCCGGGTGGCGGTGGCGACGGTGCTGGCGATGGAGCCGGAGATCCTGGTGCTCGACGAGCCGAGCTCCAACCTCGACCCGGCCTCGCGCCGCGAGCTCGCCGACATCCTGCGCGGGCTGGACGTGACGCTGCTGATGGTCACCCACGACCTGCCCTACGCGCTGGAGCTGTGCCCGCGCTCGGTGGTGCTGAGCGGCGGCCGCGTCGTCGCCGACGGGCGCACCTACGACGTGCTCACCGACGAGGACCTGATGGGTGCCCACCGGCTGGAACTCCCGTGGGGCTTCGACCCGCGGACCGTGCCGGTTGATAGCCTGCCCGGGTGAGTGACACTCCCTCTGACATCGAGCGTGAGATCGAGGAGGCGCGGGAGCGCCTCGCGGGCACGATCGACCAGCTGCTCTACCGCTCGCACCCCAAGACGATCGTCGGTCGTGAGGTGGCGCAGGTGAAGGCGTACTACGTCGACGCCGAGACGGGTGAGCCACGCACCGACAACATCCTCAAGACCGTCGGCGGCGTGGTCGGGGTCATCGCCTTCTTCGTGGCGGTCCGCGCGATCACGCGCACCCGCTGAGGTGTCCGACAAGACACCCATCAAGATGCTGCACGACCGCATCTTGTGCGAGACCGACTCCGAGGCCGGCGAGCGTCGCTCCTCCGGCGGCATCGTCATCCCGGCGACCGCCGCCATGGGCGCCCGACGCCTGGCCTGGTCGCGCGTGGTCGCCGTCGGCCCGCACTGCCGCGCCGTCGTGTCCGGTGACAAGGTCCTCTACGACCCCGAGGACAAGGCGGAGGTCGAGGTCTCGGGTGACCTCTACGTCGTGATGCGCGAGCGCGACGTGCACGCCGTGGCCGCGGACCGGCTGGGCGACGAGTCGACGGGGCTCTACCTGTAGCGCGTCTCGTGACGGTCGCTGCGCGACCTCCTCGACGACCGGTGTGGACCGGTGTGACGTAACCCACACCCGGTGGAACGCGTTGCACCCGCATGCGCTCCCCCCGCGTGCTGTCCCTGCTCGCCGCCTCGCTGGTCGTGCCCGCCCTGGCCCTGTCCGGTCCCGCGGACGCCGGGCCGGCGCCCGCGGCGGACCTGGCGGACGTGGCGCCGTCGTACACGGTGACGATCCGGATCACCGACCACGGCATCCCGCACATCACCGCCTCCGACTGGGGCTCGCTCGGGTACGGCAGCGGCTACGCGACGGCCACGTCGTCGATCTGCAACCTCGCCGACACCGTCCTCACCGCGCGGGGACAGCGCTCCCGCTTTCTCGGCGGGGACGGCCGCTACCGCGACGGCGTCTCGCTCGACGCCACCAACCTGCAGGTCGACGCGTTCGTCACCGACCTGCACGACCGCAGGGTCGTCGAGACCCTGCTGGCCTCCCCGGCCGGACCGACCGCGCGGGCGCGGGCGATGGTGAAGGGCTACACGGCGGGCATCAACCGCTGGCTGCGGGACAACGAGATCACCGACCCGGCCTGCGCGGGCGAGGCCTGGATCCAGCCCGACGCGACCGAGCTGGATCTCTGGTACGGCGTCTACATGGCGAACCTGATCGCGTCGTCGGGCAACTTCCTCAAGGAGATCGTCGAGGCCGACCCGCCGACGTTGGACGACCCCGGCCTGCCCGACCTCGGCATCGACCTGCCGCTGCCGACGACCAAGGAGGAGGTCGCCGCCTACGCGCGGCAGGTCGACAAGGAGGCGCTGCTGGAGTCGTTCGGCCAGGACAGCGACTTCGGCTCCAACGCCACCGCGATCGGTGGCGACAAGAGCTCGACCGGCCGCGGGCTGCTGCTCGGCAACCCGCACTTCCCGTGGGTGGGCCGCTACAAGTTCACCCAGCAGCACCTCACCATCCCGGGTGCCTACGACGTCGCGGGCGCGTCGCTCATCGGCTCGCCGGCCGTCAACATCGGCTGGAACAAGGACGTCGCGTGGAGCCACACCGTCTCGACGGCGTACCGGTTCACGCCGTACGAGTACCTCACGGTCGGCCCCGGCCCGCTCTACCTCACCGCCAACGGGCTGCTCCGCAAGGCCGAGCGCCGCTTCGTCGACGTCCAGGTCAAGCAGGCCGACGGGACGCTGAAGACCGTGCGCGAGGACCTCTGGCGCACGCCGCAGGGCTACGTCATCGACAGCCCCTCGCAGTTCATGGGCTGGTCGCCGCTGAGCTTCTGGGCGATCCGCGACGCCAACGCCGAGCACCTGCGCACCATCGACACCTTCCTCGCCATGGGCCAGGCGACGAGCAGCCGCGACCTGCTCGCGAAGCAGGACGCCGGCGGCGGCATGCCGTGGGTCAACACCACGGCCGCCGACCGCCGCGGCGAGGTGCTGTACGCCGACCACAGCGTGGTCCCGCACGTCACGAACGCGATGGCCAACCGCTGCCTGACCCCGGTCGGCCTGCTGCTCAAGACCGTCGCCGGGCTGCCCGGCCTCAACGGCCTGCTGGCCGACGGGCTGTGCAGGTGGGGGACCGACGCCGACGCGCAGCGGGCGGGGATCCTCGGCCCGGCCAAGCTCCCGGCCGTCGTACGCCGCGACTGGGTGATGAACGCCAACGACTCGTACTGGACGCCCAACGACAAGGTCCGGCTCGAGGGCTACGCCAACATCATCGGCTGCGAGAAGTGCGCGCGGACGATGCGGACCCGGATGGTCCAGCAGTACGTCGTGGACCGGCTCGCCGTCGGCAAGGAGACGCCGACGACGCTGCGGGGACACGAGTTCGAGAACAGGGTGCGTGCCGCCGAGGTGATGCGGGCCGGCGGCAAGCTCGACGAGGTCTGCGCCAGGACCGGGGAGACGCAGGCCTGCGCCGTGCTGAAGGCGTGGGACGGCCATTCCGACACGACGTCGGTCGGCACGCACCTGTTCGAGGCGTTCGTGGAGCGGGCGCCGACGGGCACCAACCTGTGGTCCGTGCCCTTCGACCCGAAGGACCCGCTGAACACCCCGCGCGGGCTGAAGACCGGGACCGCCGTGGTCACGGCGATGCAGGCGGCGATCGACGCCGTCCGCGACGCAGGCGTGCCGTTCGACGCGGCGTGGGGGACGCTGCAGGTCGCCGGTGACCGGGGGGCTCCGCCGCTGCCGATCAGCGGGGGCAACGGCGACCTCGCCGGCAACGCCAACGCGGTCGCCTCGCGCAACCCGGCCTCCAACACGGACCGCTACAAGCCGATCAGCTACGGCTCCTCGCACATCCAGGCCGTCAGCTACCTCGCCGATGGCACCCTCGACGCGCGCACGCTGCTGACCTACAGCCAGTACGAGGACCCGGCCTCTCCGTGGTCGTGGGACCAGACGAAGCTCTACTCGCAGGAGCAGTGGGTGCGCTTCCCGTGGACATCCGCGCAGATCGACGCGGCACTCGTGCGGACGGTCAACCTCGTCGGCAGCTGATGGCCTAGCCTCGCCCCATGTCGGTCGAGGTCGAGAAGCACGGTCCGGTCACTGTCGTCATCCTGTCGCGCCCGGAGGTCCGCAACGCGGTCGACGCCGAGCACGCACGTCTGCTGACGGAGGCGTTCACGGAGTTCGACGACGACGAGTCCGCCTCCGTCGCGATCCTGTACGGCGCCGGCGGGGTCTTCTGCGCCGGTGCGGACCTCAAGGCGGTCTCCGAGGGCCGGGTCGACGTGGGTGCGCCCGGGGACGGCCCGGACGCCGGGCCGGCCGGGATGGGGCCGACCCGGATGCTGCTGTCGAAACCGGTGATCGCCGCCGTCGAGGGGTGCGCGGTCGCCGGCGGGCTCGAGCTCGCGGTCTGGTGCGACCTGCGGGTCATGGACCCGGAGGCCGCCTTCGGCGTCTTCTGCCGCCGGTGGGGTGTGCCGCTGATCGACGGCGGCACGATCCGGCTGCCGCGGCTGATCGGCCACTCGCACGCGCTCGACCTGATCCTCACCGGCCGCGAGGTCGGTGCCGAGGAGGCACAGCGGATCGGCCTGGCCAACCGGGTGTCGGCGCCCGGCAGGGTGCTGGAGGAGGCGCTGGCGCTGGCCGCGCAGCTCGCGGCGTTCCCGCAGACCTGCCTGCGCCAGGACCGGCTGTCGTCGTACGGGCAGCACGGGCTGGACCTCGACGCGGCGCTGGCCCTGGAGTGGAAGCACGGACTCGTGTCGCTGTCCGCGGATACCCTCGACGGTGCCACGCGCTTCGCGGGCGGCGCGGGCCGCCACGGCGCGTTCGAGTAGACATCGTGGGGAGGGACGACGTGGTCAAGGGACCGGGGCGCGACCAGCGCGGTCCGATGGAGCGGCTGGTGCGGATCGCGGCCTACCTGCAGGCCTTTCCCGAGATCGGGGTGCTCGGGGAGGACCTGATCAAGGTCGCCGGGTTCGACGGCGGCCGCGACGCGGGCACGCAGCTCAAGCGCGAGCTCGGCCACCTCGAGGCCCAGGGTTGGCAGATCGAGAACGTCAACGGTCCCGGCGAGCCGGCGCGCTACCGGATGACCACCGTCGACAACCGCCTGCGGGTGCGCCTGACGCCCGGCCAGCAGGCCGAGCTGCGCCGTGCCGTGCTGCTCGCCCGGCGCGCGGACCTCGTCCAGCGCCTGGGCCTGCCGGCGGGATCCGCGGGCGACGAGCTGCCGGTGCCGGCCGCCGTACGGGCTGCGACGCCGGACGCGCTGCCGCTCGTCGTGGACGCGGTCCGCGACCACCAGCTGCTGTCCTTCACCTACAAGGGTACCCGGCGCACGGTGCACCCCGAGTCGGTCCGCAACCAGAACGGCACCTGGTACCTCCGTGCCGTCGAGGACGCCGACCTCGCCGAGCCGGTCGTGAAGACGTTCGTCGTCTCCCGGATGTCGGGGGCCGACGCCGGGGCGCCGGGGAGCGCCCAGCGGGTCCCGGCGGCGCGGCACACCGGGCTGCACCCGATGTCGTGGGAGATCGACCCGCCGGTCGAGGTGACCCTGCAGGCCCCCGCGCACTACGAGGCCGACGTCCGGCGCTGGCTCGGCGAGCCGGCGGGCGTCGAGGCGGACGGCGACGGGGCAGTGCGGATGCGCTACCTGGTCACCCACCGTGCCGCGCTGCGCAACCGGCTCAACGAGCTCGGCGACCGGGTCCGGATCGTCGGGCCCGACGCGGTGCGGGCCGAGGTGATCGCGGCACTGGACGCCGCCAGGGGAGGTGCCGACAAGTGAGCAGCACGCCCAAGTACGTCGAGCGGTTCGCCCGCCTGCCCAAGGTGTTCGAGCGCCTGCAGCGCCACCCCGACGGCCTGCCGCTGGAGGAGCTCGCCGCCGACTTCGACGTCTCCGTCGCAGCCCTGCGCGAGGAGCTGCTGGCCTTCTACACCGCCGACATCGGCGGCCGGTGGCTGCTGACCCGACCGGAGGTCCTGGAGTTCCTCGGGCCCGACGGCGACGCCGAGGACCCCGGCACCGCCGGGGTCGTGCGCATCGTCGCGGAGGTGCCCGCCGACATCGGGGTCGAGTACGTCGATGCCGGCGAGCTCGGCCTCGCCTACACCGCCGCACTGGCGCTGCTCGAGACCGAGCCCGGCAACGAGGAGCTCGGCCAGGCCATCGACGTGCTCACCGAGACGATGTTCGGCCCGTCCGCGGCCGCCGGTGACGGCGACGGCGAGGACGCGGGGGAGGCGGCGCCGGCCGTGGCGGCCTGGAACCGCCTGCTGCCGGTCCTCCGGGAGGCGCTGGACGCTGGTCGTGCCGTGCGGATCGTCTACTCCCGCGCCTGGCACCCCGGGGTGACCGAGCGGGAGATCGAGCCCTACCAGCTGGTGCAGACCCGGCGCGGCTGGGAGGTCGACGCCGGTCCCCCCGACGACGAGGGCCGGCTGCGCACCTTCCTGCTGTCGAACATCCGGTCCGCCGAGATCGTGGACCGCCGGTTCGTGGCACCCGACGACCTGGCGGGCCGGCTCGCCGAGCAGCGCGCGACCACCCGGGTGCGGGTCCTGCTGCCGCAGAGCGCCCGCTGGGCCGCGGACTTCTACGCGGAGACGGTCACCCTGGTCGAGGACGACGAGGAGGACGTGGTCGTCGACCTCGACCTGCTGCCGCCGGTCGAGCGTCGCGTCGGGCGGCTGCTGCTCGCCGCCGGGCCGCTGGCGACCGTGATCGACCCGGCGGAGCTGGACTCGGCGGGCGTCGTCCTCGCCGAGGAGCTGATGGTCCACCACTCGTCGTGAGTGGCGGACGGCCCTAGGCTGCGGCCATGACGCTGGCCCAGAACCTCGTCCGGATCGCCCTCGGCAGCACGATGGTGGGGGCGGGGGTGACCCACCTGACGGTGGCGCGGGAGGAGTTCCGCGCGCAGGTCCCGGAGTGGTTCCCGGTGGACGACGACCTCACCGTGCTGGGGTCGGGTGTCGTCGAGATCGGCCTGGGCGCGGCCTTCGTGGCGCTCCCGAAGCGGCGCGGGCTCGTCGGTGGGCTGCTCGCGGCGTTCTTCGTCGCGATCTTCCCCGGCAACATCGCGCAGTACGTCGAGGGCACCAGCGCCTTCGGGCTCGACACCGACCAGAAGCGGCTCGCCCGGCTGTTCTTCCAGCCGGTGCTGGTGCTGCTGGCGCTGTGGGGCGGTGGACTGCTCAGCCGCGCTCGACGTGCTCCTTGAGCTGGCGCAGCACGTTCGTCCAGTTCTCCTCGGCCTGCTCGGCGGTCTCGTCGGCGACGAGCGTCTGCTCGAGCGCGACCCGGGTGTGGTCGCCGGACTCGTCCAGCGCCCAGCTGACCCGGTGGTAGTTCTCCGGCGCGTCGGGCCTGCCGGTCAGCGGGCTGAAGTGGGTCAGGACCAGGCGCTGGTCGGGCTCCACCTCGAGGACCTCGCCCCGGTCCTCGAACGGCCTGCCGTCGTACTCGCCGCGCCAGACGATCGGATCGCCCGGCTGCCACGAGGTCTCGACCTCGGCGCCGAACATGTACGAGCGGATCTGCTCGGGCTCCGTCAGCGCCTGCCACACCTGGTGCGGGGAGGCGGAGATGTCCACGTCCACGGTTGCGGTTCGGGTGTCCATGTCCTCGCGCTACCCGAGGTGGATCCACCCATCCGGGGACGATGTCGGTCCCGTGCCCTAGGGTTCCGGTCGAGCGGCTCAGGACGGGGGCTGCCCCAGCGGGGTCGAGCGACCCCTCCGCCGGAAGGCCCCCGTGCAACCCAACAGCCCCGTCCTCGTGGATCTCGACGGCGCGTCCGTCCCCGGCCTGTTCCTCAAGGCCGCCCCCGACGGCAGCCGCCTGCTCGTCACCTTCGAGCAGGACGGCCACGTGTCGACGACCTGGCTCCCGGCGGAGCGGGTGCGGGTCGTCGAGCCGTAGGACCTCAGCCCTGGGGCGGGTGGTCCCCGGCCTGTGCCATCTGCTGGTTCGTCGAGTCGACGATCTCCTGCGCGATCGCGCGGAGCCGGATGTTGCTGGTCGTCGAGGCGCGCACCAGGAACTGGAACGCGCGGTCCTCGGTGAGCCGGTAGCGCTCCATGACGATGCCGACCGCCGTGCCGATCGCCTGGCGGGACGACACCGACTCCTTGAGCTGGTGCTCGTGGCGCGAGCGACCGAGCGCGATCGCGGCGTGCGCGGCGAAGAGCTCGGCGAGCTGGATCGCGTCGGGATCGATGCCGGGCTCGGCGGCGTAGAAGTTCAGGCCGCCCAGCGTGCCGTCGTCGGTGTAGAGCTGCAGGCCCATCTGGGCGCGCAGTCCCAGCCGGGCGACCTCCTCGACGTAGCGTGGCCACCGCCCCTCGGTGGCGACGTCCTCCATCACGGTGACGCCGCCGTTCGTGATCGCGTCGTAGCACGGCCCCTCACCGAGCTTGTACTGCAGCTCGTCGACCTCCCAGACCAGCCGACCGGTCCCGGCGCGGGTCTCGATGGTGCCGGAGTGGCCGTTGCCCCTGCCGGTCACCGAGATGCCGACGTGCTCGAAGCCGGGCACGGTCTGCTGGGCTGCGCGCACGATGGCGTCCAACGTGTGGTCCAGCGACTGCTGGCCGTCGATGGCGCGGGCGGCGTCGGTGAGCGCGGAAGCGAGGCGGGTGGTGTCGGACGTCACGGGTCCCTCCTGGTCGTGGGACCTGGAGGTACCCACGGGAAGCCCGGTGGATCCGGGAGAACGCCGAAGGGCCCGGTCGAGTGACCGGGCCCTTCGGGTGCGGTACACCCCCTCGGACTCGAACCGAGAACCCGCTGATTAAGAGTCAGCTGCTCTGCCAATTGAGCTAGGGGTGCATCTGGTGAAGCGAGATGGAACATTACCAGCGGCGGGGCTGGCGGGTGAAATCGGGATCGCGCCGCCGCCGGGTGCGACTCAGGTGTGGGACTCGAGCACGGCCTGGGCCGCGTTGTGCCCGCCGAGGGCGCTGACCGCGCCGCCGCGGCGGGCGCCGGATCCGCAGAGCAGGACGGCGTCGTACGACGTCTGGACGCCCCAGCGCTCGGCGGGGCTCACGAGCCTCGCGCGGGCGGAGGCCCAGGGCCACTCGAGGTCGCCGTGGAAGATGTGGCCGCCGGGCATGGCGAGGTCGGCCTCGATGTCCTGCGGGATCTTCGCCTCGACGCACGGCTCGCCCGCCGGGGTGCGCATCACGACCGTGTCGATCGGGTCCTCGAGGACCGCATCGAGGGACGCGATCGCGCGCCGCACCGCCTCGGCCCTCGTCGCCTCGGGGTCGGCGGCGAAGAGCCGGGCCGGCGTGTGCAGGCCGAAGTAGGTGAGTGTGTGGGTGCCGGGTGGCACGTCCCCGAGGATCGACGGGTCGGTCAGCGAGTGGCAGTAGACCTCCCCGGGCATCGGGTCGGGCAGCTCGCCGCGGGTCGCGGCAGCCCACGACACCTCGAGGTCCGAGGCCGCCTCGGCGAGGTGGAGCGTGCCGGCGAACGCGATCGACGGGTCGATCCCGGAGCGGAGCCGGGGGAGCCGCGAGAGCAGGAAGTTGACCTTGAGCTGGGCGCCCTCCGGCTTGGTGGCGGGATCCTCGCCCTCGCCGAGCAGGATCCGCAGCACCCACGGTGCGACATTGGCGAGCACGTGCCGTGCCTGCGCGGTCCGCTCCTGCGTGCCGTCGTGCCACCGGACCTCGGCGCCCTCGCCCGGGCCGCCCGGGAGGATCGCGCTGACCCCGGCGCCCGTGACGATCTGCGCACCGGCGTCGACGGCAGCCGTCGTGAGCGCGTCCGTGACCGAGCCCATGCCGCCGACGGGCACCCGCCACTCGCCGGTGCCGTTGCCGATGAGGTGGTAGAGGAAGCAGCGGTTCTGGACCAGGCTCGCGTCGCGCAGGGAGGCGAACGTGCCGATCAGTGCGTCGGTCGCGACGACGCCGCGGACGAGGTCGTCGCGGAACCGGCGCTCGATCGCCTCGCCCAGCGGTCGCTCGACCACGTCGGTCCAGACCTGCGGGTCCACGGCCGCGCGGATCTCGGCGTCGGTCGCCAGCGGTCGCGTCAGGGTGGGCGCCACGACCCCCGCCAGCTCGGCCAGCCCGGCGTAGAAGGCCCGCCAGGCGTCGTACTCGTCGTCGGAGCCGGTCAGCTCGCGGAACGACCGCCGGGTCGCCTCGCCCTCCTCCCGCTCGACCAGCAGGCCGGTGGCCCGTCCGTCCCGCACGACAGGGGAGTACGACGCCGTGGACCGGCTCACGAGCCGCAGGTCGAGCCCGAGGTCGCTCACCACCTGCCGCGGCAGGAGCGAGACCAGGTAGGAGTAGCGCGACAGCCGGGTCGGGAAGTCCGGGAACGCCTGCGCCGAGACCGCCGCGCCGCCGACGTGGCCGAGTCGCTCGAGCACGAGGACCGACAGTCCGGCGCGGGCGAGGTAGGCGGCAGCGGTGAGGCCGTTGTGGCCGCCCCCGACCACCACGGCGTCGTAGCGCGTCATGAACCGACCCTATGCGCAGAGGCTGGACGGAATAGCCCACCGGGAGATATGGTTGACATGGCAACCAATCCCCTCGACCACCATGGAGGTGGGCCACATGCCCGCGATCACCGTTGACGACCTCACCGTCCTGCCGCGCCTGAGCACGCCCGGCCTGGGTGACCAGCCGCGCCCGGTGTGGCAGGTGACCACCGCTCCGCAGGGCTACGAGGGGGAGGGGTTCCCGGTGCGGCGCGCGTTCGCCGGCATCGACATGAAGTACCTCGACCCGTTCATCATGATGGACCAGATGGGCGAGGTGGAGTACGCGCCGGGTGAGCCCAAGGGGACCCCGTGGCACCCGCACCGCGGCTTCGAGACCGTCACCTACATCATCGACGGCGTCTTCGAGCACCAGGACAGCCACGGTGGCGGCGGCACGATCACCAACGGCGACACCCAGTGGATGACCGCCGGCAGCGGTCTGCTGCACATCGAGACGCCGCCCGAGTGGCTGGTCCAGGCCGGTGGGCTGTTCCACGGCATCCAGCTGTGGGTCAACCTCCCGAAGTCGGACAAGATGAACGACCCGCGCTACCAGGACATCCGTTCCGGCGAGGTCGCGCTGCTGACGAGCGACGACGCGGGCTCGTTGGTCCGGGTCATCGCCGGCAGTGTCGACGGGCACGACGGCCCTGGGTCGACGTACAGCCCGATGTCGCTGGTGCACGCCACCATCGAGCCCGGTGCCCGCCTCGACCTGCCGTGGCAGGTCGACCACAACGCACTCGTCTACGTCCTCAACGGCTCCGGCACCGTCGGTGCCACCGACGCGCGGCCGGTCCGGATGGGCCAGACCGCCGTGCTCGGTGCGGGCGACTACGTCACGATCACCGCCGACGAGCGGCAGGAGAGCCGCTCTCCGAAGCTCGACGTGATCGTCGTCGGCGGACAGCCGATCCGCGAGCCGATCGCGTGGGCGGGCCCGTTCGTGATGAACACCAAGGACGAGGTCCTGGCCGCCTACGAGGACTTCCAGAAGGGCCGGTTCGGCCTGCCGATCGGCGGCTGACGGTCGGGGCGGGCCCGACGGCTCGTAGGGTCGGGTCGTGGCCCGGTTGTTCCGTGATGCGTACGGCGTCCCGCACCTGCGCGCGGAGTCGGTGACCGACCTGGCGCACGGCCAGGGCCGGGTCACCGCCCGCGACCGGGCCTGGCAGCTGGAGTGGCTGCGGCTACGGGCGACCAGCGGCACCGCTGCGGTGGTCGGCGGTGACGTCGCCGAGGCGTGGGACGCCTTCGCCCGCGACGTGCGGCTGGAGGAGACGGCCCGGCGTGCGTACGACGCCTGCGCGCCCGGCACCCGGGCGTTCGTGGCCGCGTACGCCGCCGGCGTCAACGCCGGCCTCGCCGCGTCCGATCCGGGCGCGGTGCCCGAGCTCGCGCACCTCGGCCACGTGCCGGGGGAGTGGGAGCCGTGGACGCCGTTGGCGACCTTCCTCGCCCAGCAGGTGCTGTTCGGCACGATCGGGTCGCGGCTGTGGGACCGCCTGGCGGCGGAGGTGCTCGGCGATGCCGCCCGGCTGCTCAGCCACGAGGGCCCGCAGACCGCCGGCAGCAACGCCTGGGCCGTCGGTGGCGGACGCACCGCCTCCGGCTTCCCGCTGATCGGCGGCGACCCGCACCGCAGCCTCGAGCAGCCCGGCGTCTACCAGCAGGTGCGCCTCGTGTGCGAGGACCCCGACGACGCGTTCGACGTGCTCGGCTACACGTTCGTCGGCGTACCCGGCGTCCAGCACTTCGCGCACGCCGGCGAGGTGGCCTGGGCGATCACGAACGCGTCGGCCGACTACCAGGACCTCGTCGAGGACGGGTCGGGCCTGCCGCTCGCCGACGGGCTCTCCGTCCGCACCGCCTCCTGGGTGCTCGGGCTGCTCGGCTTCGACGCACTGCTCCCGCTGTTGCGGGCGCGCACCGTCGACGACGTGGACCGCGCCTTCGACCACTGGGTCGAGCCGGTCAACAACCTCGTGATCGCGGATCGCTCCGGTGCCCTGCGCTACCGCATCGCCGGCCGGGTCCCGGTCCGTGACGGCGACGGCGGCTGGACCGGATGGCTGGCGGAGCCGAACCGCGCCGACGCCGGCCCCGACGGCGTGCTGATCACCGCCAACGAGCGGCGCGGGCCCGAGAGCGACGCGATCGGGTCGGCCTTCTCCCCGCCGTACCGTGCCCGGCGGATCCGTGCGCTGCTGGGCGAGCGGCGCGGGCTCACCACCGATGACTTCGCGGCCATCCACGACGACGCGCTGCTGCCGACCGTGCCGATCCTGGCCGCACTCGTGCCCGGCGCGTTCGACGACTTCGACGGCGTGATGGCGGCGGGATCCGCGGCCGCGGCGCGCTTCGCGGCCTGGCGTTCGGCGCTCGTACGACGCCTCGCCGCAGAGCCCCCGCTGGCCGCACTGGCCGCGCTGGCCGGGCCGGGCGCGGCGCACGACCACGGTCCGCTGTTCGCCTGGTCCATGGACCCGGTCGTCCACCTCGGACTGGCCCTGCCGACGCTCGCCGCCGAGGCGCTGGCCGGACGCCCGCCCTTCGGGATCGACCTGCCCGCCCTGGCTCGCGCGGCGCTCGACGACATCGCCGGCGCCGAGCTGCCGGAGACCTGGGGCCAGACCCATGTCGCCCAGCCGGCCCACGCGCTCGCCGAGTCCGGCTTCGACGCAGGCATCGCGTTCCTCCCGGTCTCCGGCGACCAGGACGCCGTGCGCACGATGGGCTCGTGGCCGGGCATCACCGACGCCGCGACCCGCGGCGCGGTCGCCCGCTACGTCTGGGACCTCGCCGACCGCACGGCCGGCGGGTGGGTGGTGCCGACGGGCGCGTCCGGCCTGCCCGGTCCGCACCTCGCCGACCAGCTGCGCCCGTGGCTCGAGGGTCGCCTGCTGCCGATCGTGACCGACTGGGATCAGCTGGTCGAGGACAGCTCCTTCGCGAAGAACGCCTCCGCGTAGGGGTTGTCGTTGTAGCGCTCGACCCGCTCGTAGTCGGCGCGCTCGTACATCGCGATCGCCTCCCGCAGGGTCCCGTTGGTGTCGAGCACGACCCGCGCGTAGCCCTGCGCCCGGGCCAGGTCCTCCAGGTGGCGGAGCATTCGCGCGCCGAGGCCGGCGCCGCGCCAGCCGCCGTCCACCCACATCCGCTTGATCTCGGCGGTTCCCTCGCCCACGGCCGGTAGCGGGCGGATGCCGCCATGGGCCACGGGAGCGCCGTCCGAGGTCGCCACGACGTAGGTCGCCCCCGGCTCCGGCGCGTCCGGCCCGCCGGGGTCGAACCCGTCGGGGAAGCGGTCGTCCAGCTCGGCGAAGTAGCGCCGGGTCGCCTCGCGTGCGGCCGGGTCGTCGCTGGCGACCTCGCGGAGCCGGACGGTCGCCGCGCGCACCAGCAGGTCGGCGGTGGCCAGCGCCGTGGCGAGCCGCTCCTGCTGGCGGGGCGTGAGGGGAGCGACCAGCGTGCCGGCGCGCTCCTCGGAGCGACGCTCGAGGTCGTCGTACGCGTGGCGGCCGTCGGTGGTCAGCTCGACCAGGCGACGGCGTCGGTCCGCGGGGTCCACCACCGTCGCGACGAGGCCCTCGTCCTCGAGCCGGCGCAGCATCCGTGAGAGGTGGCCGGAGTCGAGGTCGAGCAGCTCGCGCAGCTCCCGGACGCCGACGGGTCCGGCGCTGCCGACCTCGAACAGGAGTCGGGAGACGGCGAGTGGGCGGCCGGTGCCCAGGAAGGACTCGTCGAGCACGCCGATGCGCTGCGTGTAGGTGCGGTTGAAGCGGCGCAGGACCTCGGTGAGCATTATCTGACCATAGTCAGACAATCGCACTGCGGCAACGCCGGAAAAACAGGACCGGCCGGGCTCCGAGGAGCCCGGCCGATCTCTCTTTGGGTGAGTAACGGGACTTGAACCCGCGACATCCGCCACCACAAGGCGGCGCTCTACCAGCTGAGCTATACCCACCAGGTGACCCGTGAGGGCCGGGCAAGAGTGTAGACGCAGACCGCCAGAAATCAGGAATCGGTGCCGGCCGGGGCGGCGCCCCCGAGGCCGGTGATCGAGCCGCCGTGGCGGGCCGCGGCCTCCTTGGCCGCGTCGGCGTCCGGTCCGGGGAGGGGGACGAAGACGGTGTCGCGGTAGTAGCGCAGCTCCTCGATGCTCTCCTGGATGTCGGCCAGCGCGCGGTGGTTGCCGCGCTTGGTGGGCGCGTTGAAGTAGGCCCGCGGGAACCAGCGCTTCGACAGCTCCTTGATCGAGGAGACGTCGACGATCCGGTAGTGCAGGAAGCCGTCGAGCTCGGCCATGTCACGCACGACGAAGCCGCGGTCGGTGGCGACCGAGTTGCCCGCGAGGGCCGGCCTGCTGTCGGGGGCGCAGTGCTCGCGGAGGTAGGCCATCACCTGCTCCTCGGCCTCGCGCAGGGTCACGCCGTTCTCCAGCTCGGCGAGCAGGCCGGAGGTCTCGTGCATGGTGCGCACGAAGTCGATCATCTGGTCGAGCGCCTCCGCGGGCGGCTTGATGATGACGTCGACACCGTCGCCGAGGACGTTGAGGTCGAAGTCGGTCACCAGGGCCGCGATCTCGATGAGGGCATCGTTGTGGAGGTCGAGCCCCGTCATCTCGCAGTCGATCCAGACCAGTCGTTCGTTCACGATGGTGCACCCTACGCCTGCCTGCCGACGGTCGTTGCCCGTGCTCTCAGGAGCCGCTCAGAGGCGGCCACTACTCTCGGCGGCGTGAACGGAACACTGGCATGGGTGGGCCTGCTCGCCCGGCTGGTGACCGGAGGGGTGTGGCTGGTCGCGGGCGCGCTCAAGATCACGCAGCCGGACGCGAGCATCAACGCCGTCCGGGCGTACCAGCTGCTGCCGTCCTCGCTGGCGGAGGCGGTCGGGCTGGCGTTGCCCGGCGTCGAGGTCGTCATCGGCCTCGCCCTCGTCCTGGGGGTGTTCACCCGCGGCGCGGCCGTGCTGTCCGCGCTGCTGTTCACCGCGTTCATCATCGGCATCGCGTCGGTGTGGGCGCGGGGGATCGAGATCGACTGCGGCTGCTTCGGCGGCGGCGGTGCGGACCCGGGGGCGTCCTCGGCGTACCCGTGGGAGATCGCGCGCGATGCGGCCCTGCTGGCGGCCTCCCTCCTCGTGGTGTGGGTACGACGGACCCGGCTCGCCCTCGATTCCGTACTGTTCGAACCACGCGCCACCGGCGCTGCTCAAGGAGATGGGAACTGATGGCCTCGAACTCGAAGGCGAACGCGCGCGCGGAGAAGGCGGCCGCGGAGCGTGCCGCACAGGCGAAGCGCGAGGCCCGGCGCCGGTTCCTCACGATCGGCGGCGTCGTGCTGGCGATGCTGCTCATCGTCGGCGGTGCGATCATCGCCAGCGTCGTGCAGAACAACAAGAACAACGCGAAGATCGCCGACGCCGCCAGCGGCCGCAGCGACTACGGCGTGACGATCGGCCCCGACGACGCCCCGCACAAGGTGGTCATCTACGAGGACTTCCTCTGCCCGTTCTGCGGTGAGCTGGAGAAGCGGACCCGCGACGACCTCGCCCGGCTCGCCGCCGACGGCAAGGTCCAGGTCGAGTACCGTCCGTTCGACCTGCTCAGCCAGCTCGGTGACTACCCGATCCGCGCCGCGAGCGCCTTCTCCGTGGTGCTGGAGGAGTCCGGGCCGAAGGTGGCGAAGGAGTTCCACGACCTGCTCTTCGAGAACCAGCCCTCCGAGCAGGACCCGGGCTCCGTCACCAACGACGACCTGGTCGACCTCGCCGTCGAGGCGGGGGCGACGGAGGCCGACGTCGCGGACGCGATCCGCAACGTCAGCAACGAGGACTGGGTGACCGAGGCGACCGCCGAGGCACAGAAGGCCGGCGTGACCAGTACGCCGACGATCGTCCTCGACGGTGACGTCTTCACCGACGGCCGCACGATCGACGACCAGGCGGAGAACCTCATCGCGGCACTCGACTGACGGTCCTAGGCTGGCCTGCGTGCTGAGTCCCTTCATCGCCGGCCTGCCCAAGGCCGAGCTCCACGTCCACCACGTCGGATCCGCCTCGCCCCGCATCGTGTCCGAGCTCGCCGAGCGCCACCCCGGGACGGTGCCCTCGGACCCGGCGCTGCTGAAGGACTTCTTCGCCTTCCGCGACTTCGCCCACTTCATCGAGGTCTACCTCGCGGTCGTCGACCTGGTCCGCACCCCCGAGGACGTGCGCTACCTGACCTACGAGATCGGGCGCGAGCTCGCCGAGGGCCAGGCCGTCCGGTACGCCGAGCTCACCTGCACACCGTACACGTCGGTGCTGCCGGACGACCCGGACCGGGGCATGCCGATCGAGGCCTACACGGAGGCGATCGAGGACGCGCGTCGCGCAGCCGAGCGCGACTTCGGCCTCGTGCTGCGCTGGATCTACGACATCCCGGGGGAGTCGGGGATCCCGGCGGCCGACGCGACGCTGCGCTTCGCGCTCGACCACGCGCCGGAGGGCCTGGTCGGGTTCGGGCTGGGCGGCCCGGAGATCGGCGTGCCGCGCGGACAGTTCGTCCCGCACTTCGCCGCGGCCCGTGCGGCCGGTCTGCGCTCGGTCCCGCATGCCGGCGAGACCACCGGTCCGGAGACCATCTGGACGTCGCTGCGCGAGCTCGGCGCCGAGCGGATCGGGCACGGCACCTCGGCGGCCGCCGACCCGGCGCTGCTGGCCTACCTGGCCGAGAACCGGATCCCGCTCGAGGTCTGCCCATCGTCCAATGTCGCCACCCGCGCGGTGGCCTCGCTCGCCGAGCACCCGCTGCCGGTGTTCGTGGACGCCGGTGTCGTGGTGACGATCAACTCGGACGATCCGCCGATGTTCGGGACCACGCTCAACCGCGAGTACGAGATCGCGGCCGACCTGCTCGCCCTCGACGAGGCCGGCGTGGCCGAGCTCGCGCGGGCCGGCGTCGGTGCGTCCTTCGCGCCCGACGACGTGAAGGCCCGGCTGGTCGGCGAGATCGACGCGTACGCCGGGGCTGGGGTCTGACCCGTGCCACAGTCGCCGTTCGAGCTGTTCAGCATCGACTCCCTCCTGTCGGAGGAGGAGATCGCGATCCGTGACACCGTGCGGGCGTTCGTCGACGCGAAGGCGCGCCCGCACCTCGCCGACTGGTACGAGTCGGCGTCGATCCCCGCCCGGGAGCTGGCGCGTGAGCTCGGCAGGCTGGGCCTGCTCGGGATGCACCTCGAGGGCTACGGCTGCGCCGGCACGAGCGCCACCGCCTACGGCCTGGCCTGCCTCGAGCTCGAGGCGGCCGACTCCGGCGTCCGCTCGCTCGTGTCGGTCCAGGGCTCGCTGGCGATGTACGCGATCTGGAAGTGGGGCAGCGAGGAGCAGAAGGAGTCCTGGCTGCCGCGCATGGCCACGGGCGAGGCGATCGGCTGCTTCGGGCTCACCGAGCCCGACTTCGGCTCCAACCCGGCCGGCATGCGCACCCGTGCCGTGCGCGACGGCGACGGCTGGGTGCTGACGGGCAACAAGATGTGGATCACGAACGGCTCCGTCGCCGACGTCGCCGTCGTGTGGGCGCAGACCGACGAGGGCATCCGTGGCTTCGTCGTGCCGACCGACACCCCCGGGTTCTCCGCGCCCGAGATCAAGAAGAAGATGTCGCTGCGGGCGTCCGTCACCTCCGAGCTGGTGCTCGACTCCGTCCGCCTGCCCGCCTCCGCGGCGTTCCCGGACGTGCGTGGCCTGAAGGGACCGCTTTCCTGCCTGAGCGAGGCCCGGTTCGGCATCGTCTTCGGCGCGCTCGGTGCGGCCCGCGACTGCCTCGAGGTGGCGATCTCCTACGCGCGCGAGCGGGAGATCTTCGACAAGCCGCTGGCGTCGTACCAGCTCACGCAGGCGAAGCTCGCCGACATGAGCCTCGAGCTGGGCAAGGGGATGCTGCTCGCGCTCCACCTCGGCCGGCTCAAGGATGCCGGGAAGCTGCACCCCGACCAGGTCAGCCTCGGCAAGCTCAACAACGTGCGCGAGGCGATCGCCATCGCGCGGGAGTGCCGGACGATCCTCGGTGCGGCCGGCATCACGCTGGAGTACCCGATCATGCGCCACGCCAACAACCTCGAGTCGGTGCTGACCTACGAGGGCACCTCCGAGGTGCACCAGCTGGTCATCGGCCGGGCGCTGACGGGCGAGGCCGCCTTCCGCTGAGCGTCCCCGGAAAGGCGTCAGCCCCGCGAGGCTCATACCTCCCGCGGGGCCGGTTCCTTTGTACGGCGCCGAGGTGACGTGCCGGGGGAGGCGCGCCGTCGTCGAGGTGACGCCGGGATGGTCAGCGCTGGCCTCCTGAGTCGTGCGGTGCCCCCGGCAGGAGTCGAACCCGCAACCATCCGGGTAGAAACCGGAAGCTCTATCCAGTTGAGCTACGGAGGCCCGCGGGGAGCCTAGCGTCCGGGCAGCTGGAGAAGCATCTTGGAATATACCCATGGGGGGTATATGTTCCGATGTCATGAACCCCCGCAACGCCATCGCAGCCAGCGCGACCCTGCACTGCCTCACCGGCTGCGCCATCGGTGAGATCGCCGGCCTGATGATCGGTACGGCGGTCGGGCTGTCCAGCGGGCAGACCATCGCCCTGGCCGTCGGGCTGGCCTTCGTGTTCGGCTACCTGCTCTCCTCGCTGCCGCTGGTCGGCGCGGGGATGTCCTTCGGCCGGGCGATGAAGCTGGTGCTGGCCGCCGACACGATCTCGATCATCGTGATGGAGGTCGTCGACAACGCCGTGATGGCGGCGATCCCCGGAGCGATGGAGGCCGGCCTGGTCGACCCGGTGTTCTGGATCGGCATGATCATCGCCCTCGCGGCGGCCTTCGTCGCGGCCTTCCCGGTCAACAGGTACCTCATCGACCGCGGCAGGGGCCACGCCCTGCACCACGCCCACCACGGCGGGCACGACGCCGACGACCACGCCACGCACGAGGCCCACGAGGACCACGCGCACCACGGAACGGAGCACCACGGATGAACGTCACCACCCTCGCGGCCGGCGTGATCGGCTTCCTGCTCGGCGGACTGGTCGTCTCGACCGCCGCGTCCCTGGAGGACGACGACAAGGAGCCGGCCCACGGTGTGGACCGGCCCGTCGTGGTCAGCGTGCGCTGACCTGGGTCACTCGGGCTTGTGCGCGATGGCGGCGGCCACCGCGTGGTGCACCTCGGGGTGGAACACCGACGGCATGATGAAGCTCGCGTTGAGCTCGTCGTCGCGGACGACGTGCGCGATCGCGTCGGCGGCCCGCAGGCACATCTCGACGGTCACCTCGTGGGCGCGGGCATCGAGCAGGCCGCGGAAGACGCCGGGGAACGCGAGCACGTTGTTGATCTGGTTGGGGAAGTCCGAGCGGCCCGAGGCGACGACGGCGGCGTACTTCGCGGCCTGGGCGGGGTCCACCTCCGGGTCGGGGTTCGCCAGCGCGAACACGACCGGGTCGGTGGCCATCGTCGAGATCCACTCGGGCTTGAGGATGCCGGGCGCGCTCACGCCGATGAAGACGTCGGCGTCGACGAGGACGTCCTGCAGGCCGCCGCTGCGCCGGTCCTTGTTGGTCAGCGACGCGAGCTCCTGGTGCGCGACCGACAGGCCCTCGTCGCCCGCGACGAGCGCCCCGGCCCGGTCGACGACGACGACGTCGTTCACGCCCGCGGCCAGCAGCAGCTTCACGATCGCGGTGCCTGCGGCACCGGCGCCGGAGACCACGACCCGGGCGCTGCCGATCTCCTTCTTCACCACGCGCAGTGCGTTGGTCAGCGCGGCGAGCACCACGATCGCCGTACCGTGCTGGTCGTCGTGGAAGACCGGGATGTCGAGGCTCTCGCGCAGCCGGGCCTCGATCTCGAAGCACCGCGGTGCGGCGATGTCCTCGAGGTTGATGCCACCGAAGCCCGGCGCGATCAGCTCGACCGCGCGCACGATCTCGTCGGTGTCCTGCGTGTCCAGGCAGATCGGCCACGCATCGATCTCGCCGAACCTCTTGAACAGCGCCGCCTTGCCCTCCATCACCGGCAGTGCCGCGCCGGGGCCGATGTTGCCGAGGCCGAGCACCGCCGAGCCGTCCGTGACCACCGCGACCGTGTTGCCCTTGATCGTCAGCCGGCGCACGTCCTCGGGGTTCTCGTAGATCGCCATCGAGACCCGGCCCACGCCGGGCGTGTAGGCGAGGGACATGTCGTCGCGCGTCTTCAGCGGAACCTTCGACGCCACCTCGATCTTGCCGCCGAGGTGGATGAGGAACGTCCGGTCGGAGACCTTGTGCACCTCGACGCCCTCGACCGCCGCGACCGCGGTCTGCAGCTCGGCCGCGTGCTCGGCGTCCGCCGCCGAGCACGTGACGTCGACCGTGAGCCGGTTGCTGCTCGACTCGGCGACGTCGATGGCGGTGACCATGCCGCCTGCCCCGGCGATGGCGGTGGCGACCTCGCCGACGACGCCGTGGTCGACGGTCGTGTGGAGACGCATGGTGATCGAGTACGACGAAGCGGTGGCGGTCTTGGAGGGCACGGATCGAGTTTCGACCCTCCGGAGGGTTACTCGGAAGTCACCGCTACCTAGTGCTCATAGTGTTCACGGGCAGCTCACCCGCGCAGCGAGCCCATCCACTCCTCGATCGCGTCCGGCGTGCGGGGCAGCGCGGAGGACAGGTTCTGCACCCCGTCGGCCGTCACCACCACGTCGTCCTCGATCCGGATGCCGATGCCGCGCAGCTCCTCCGGGACGAGCAGGTCGTCGGCCTGGAAGTAGAGACCCGGCTCGACCGTGAGCACCATGCCCTCGGCGAGGTCCGCGTCGCGGTAGGCCTCCGGCGCTGCGTGGCCGCAGTCGTGGACGTCCATTCCGAGCATGTGGTTGGTGCCGTGGAGGGTCCAGCGGGCGTAGACCTTCGAGTCGGGGGCCAGGGCCTCCTCGACGGGAACCGGCAGCAGGCCGAGGTCGGCCAGGCCATTGGCGAGCACGACCATCGCCGCGTCGTGCCCGGCGAGGAACTTCGCACCCGGGCGCAGCGCGGCAAGGGCGGCTTCCTGTGCCTGCAGCACCAGCGTGTACAGGTCGCGCTGGAGGCTGGTGAACGTGCCGTCCACCGGCAGCGTCCGGGTGATGTCGGCGGTGTAGAGGTTGGGGTTCTCGACGCCCATGTCGAGCAGGATCAGGTCACCCGGTACGACGGCGCCGGAGTTCTCGATCCAGTGCAGGGTCGTCGCGTGCGATCCGTTGGCGACGATCGAGTCGTAGCCGATGTCGTTGCCCATCGCCCGCGCCCGGCGGAAGAAGGTGCCCTCGAGCCAGCGCTCGCCGTGCTCGAGCACGCGGTCCCACTCGCGCACGCTGTCCTCGAAGCCCAGCGTGGTGGCGTCGATCGCGGCCTGCAGCTGGGCGACCTCCCAACCGTCCTTGACCAAGCGCATCTCCGACAGGACGCGCGCCAGCTCGGCGTCGCGTCCCTCGTCGGCCGTGACCAGGCCGTCGACCACGGAGGAGACGCCGCGGTGGACGCGGGTCTTCGTGCCGCTGCCGAGGGTCTCGGCGAGGTCGTCGACGTGGCGGACCTCGATGCCGAGGGCGGCCGACAGCTCGTCGGCCGAAGGGCGCTTGCCGGCCCACAGGGCGCCGTACTGCCTGTCGCGGAAGAACTCGTCGCTCTCGCGGCCCGCGCGCGGGCGCACGTAGAGGACGGAGGATCCGTCGGGCTCCACCACGAGCACCGCGTCGGACGTCTGGTTGCCGCACAGCCAGGTGTGCGCGGTGTCCGGGCGGAAGCGGTAGTCGGTGTCGTAGGCGCGCACCTTGTAGCCACCGCCGGGCAGCACCAGGCGCTCACCCGGGAAGGCCTCGGCGAGGCGGCGACGGCGATCGACGGAGAGATCGGCCAGCGGGTGGCGGTCGACCTCGGTCGGCCGGTCCTCCCAGCCGGTGCGCATGAAGGCCGCATAGGCCTCGGGGACGGCCGGGTCGTGCTGCTCGGTCTTGAGCGTCGCCTCCGGCGCGGTCGGGGTGCTCTGGGGGGTGTCCTCGGTCACCTTTCTCACTGTACGCCGCGTCGTGAGTTTGCCGATCAGGGGTTGACGGACGCCTCCCGATAGGCTTCCGCCCATGACAATGGGCCCCCGCAACAGTGTTGCCTTCACGGTCGTCGTGACCGTGGCGGTCGCTGTCGGGGCCCTGCTGACCCTGATGGTCCTCGCCCTGTCCGGAGCACCCGGTACGACGCTGCTCGCCACCGCCCTCGCCGCGGTGCCGGTCGGGCCGGTGCTGGCGGCGTACCTCTGGCTGGACCGGTACGAGCCGGAGCCCCGCGTCCTGCTGGCCGCCGGCCTGGCCTGGGGCGCCTTCGTGGCCACGATGGCTGCCCTGGTGATCCAGGGCGTCGGCGGTCTCGTCGTGGGCATCACCGACACGGCGTCGCTCGCCCTGGCCGCACCGGTGGTCGAGGAGGCCAGCAAGGGCCTGTTCCTGCTCCTGCTGCTGTGGTGGCGCCGTGCCGAGGTCGACGGCATCCTCGACGGCATCGTCTACGCCGGGATGGTGGGTGTCGGCTTCGCCTTCACCGAGAACATCCTCTACCTCGCGGCGGCCTGGAACGGCACCGACGGCGTGGGCCCCGGCGGCTTCGAGGCCGTGTCCGGCACGTTCGTGCTGCGCTGCCTGTTCAGCCCCTTCGCGCACCCGCTCTTCACCGCGTTCACCGGCATCGGGATCGGCATCGCCGTGGCATCGCGCAGCCGGTCGGTCCGTGTGCTGGCGCCGGTGGGCGGGTACCTCCTCGCCGTGCTCGCCCACGGCCTCTGGAACGGCTCGGCTGTCTACGGCTTCGGCGGCTTCGTGGTCGTGTACGCCGTGATCATGCTGCCGGCCTTCGTCGGCATGGTCGCGCTGGCGTGGTGGGCGCGGGAGACCGAGGCGCACGTGCTCCGGATGGCGCTCACCGACGCGGCGCAGCGTGGTCTGCTCCCCGCGACCGACGTCGGGTGGGTGGTGGACCTGCGGGCCCGCCACGAGGCCCGCCGGTACGCCCGTCGTGACGGCGGCCCCGAGGCCGAGCGCGCGATGCGCGACTACCAGCAGGCGGCCATCGAGCTCGGCTTCCTGCACCACCGACTGCTGCGCGGCACCGCACCGCGTGACTGGCAGGCGCGTGGCCAGGACTTTCTCGGTCGCATCCAGGCAGCTCGGCCTCGGATCGCGTTCCCCGGACAGGTGGTACCCCAGCGATGACCCCCGGACACCAGATCCTCACGGATGCCGACCTCGGCGGTGAC
>DATLIG010000227.1:0-6476 GCA_035539555.1 Nocardioides sp.
TCGCTGCCCATCAGCAGCTCGAAGACCTCGGCGGAGAGGTTGGCGTCGTCGACCGTGAGCCGGCGGAGGGTACGACGGCGGGGGTCCATCGTCGTCTCGGCGAGCTGGTCGGCATCCATCTCACCCAGGCCCTTGTAGCGCTGGACCGGGTCCTTCCACTTCACGTTCTTCTTCTTCAGCTCCGCGAGCTTCCGCTGCAGCTCGTCGTCGGAGTAGGTGTAGACGTACTTGTCCTGGCCCTTCTTCGGGTTCGAGATCTCGATCCGGTGCAGGGGCGGGACGGCGGAGTACACGCGGCCGGCCATGATCAGCTCGGGCATGTACTTGAAGAACAGGGTCGCGAGCAGGGTCCGGATGTGGGCGCCGTCGGAGTCGGCGTCGGCCATGAAGATGATCCGGCCGTAGCGGCGTGCCTCGAGGTCGAAGGTGCGCCCGGAGCCCGCGCCGACCACCTGGATGATCGAGGCGCACTCGGCGTTCTTCAGCATGTCGCCGACGGACGCCTTCTGGACGTTGAGGATCTTGCCGCGGATCGGCAGCAGCGCCTGGAACTCCGCGTTGCGGGCCAGCTTGGCCGTGCCGAGCGCGGAGTCACCCTCGACGATGAAGAGCTCCGTACGCTCGTTGTCCGAAGCCCGGCAGTCGGCGAGCTTGGCCGGCAGCGAGGACGACTCCAGCGCGTTCTTCCGGCGCTGGGTCTCCTTGTGCTGGCGGGCCGCGATCCGGGTCTTCGAGGCGCCGACGACCTTCTCCATGAGGAGCTTGGCCTGCGCCTTCTCGGCTCGCTTGGTCGAGGTCAGGAACTCCTTGAGCTGCTGGGCCACGACCTTGCTCACGACCGCCTTGGCCGCCGGGGTGCCGAGGATCTCCTTGGTCTGGCCCTCGAACTGCGGCTCGGCCAGGCGGACCGTCACGACCGCGGTCATGCCCTCGAGGATGTCGTCCTTGATCACGTTGTCGTCGTTGACCTTGAGCGCCTTCGTCGCGCGCATCGCCTCGTTGAAGGTCTTGGTCAGTGCGGTCTCGAAGCCGCTGACGTGCGTGCCGCCCTTGGGCGTGGCGATCACGTTGACGAAGGAGCGCAGCTCGGTCTCGTAGCCCGCACCCCACCGGACGGCGACGTCGACGCCCAGCTCGCGCTCGACGTCCTGCGGGGTCATGTGTCCCTTGTCGTCGAGGAGCGGCACCGTCTCGGTGAAGGTGTCGCTGCCCTGGAGCCGGAGGACGTCGGTGACCGGGTCGCCGGTGGAGAGGTAGTCGCAGAACTCGCCGATGCCACCGTCGTGCCGGAACTTCTCCTCGGTCCACTCCGACGCGTCGGCTGCCCGCTGGTCGCGGATGACCAGCTCGAGGCCGGGGACGATGAAGGACGTCTGGCGGGCGCGGCCCGTCAGGCCGTCGAGGAGGAAGCCGGCGTCCTTCGTGAAGATCTGGCGGTCCGGCCAGAACCGGACCCGGGTGCCGGACTTGCCCTTGGCGACCCGGCCGCCCTTGCGGGACAGGCCGGAGGCGGCCGTGAACGCCGCGTCCGGGCCCTCGCCGGCGAAGGTGCCCGGGACGCCACGCTGGAAGCTCATGCCCTGGCTGGCCGGGGACCGGTCGACGTCGATGTCCATCCGGCTGGAGAGCGCGTTGACGACGGACAGGCCGACACCGTGGAGGCCACCGGTCGCGACGTAGGAGCCGCCACCGAACTTGCCGCCGGCGTGGAGCTTCGTCGCGACGACCTCGACCCCGGTGAGCCCGGTCTTGGGCTCCTTGTCGGTCGGGATGCCGCGCCCGTCGTCGTACACCTCGACGGAGCCGTCGGGGTGGAGGGTGACCTCGACCCGGTGGGCGAAGCCGCCGAGGGCCTCGTCGACACCGTTGTCGATGATCTCCCAGAGGCAGTGCATCAGCCCTCGGGTGTCGGTGGAGCCGATGTACATACCCGGACGCTTCCGCACGGCGTCGAGGCCCTCGAGGACCAGGAGGTGGGCTGCGTTGTAGGTGTTGTCGGCGATGACCGGCTCCTTCGGTGGTGCTACTCGGTGCGTGCTGCAAGATCCGAATCTACCCGCGACACGCCGGAGACCGGTGCAGGCACACGGTGCCGGCCGGGAGGACGATGAGCGACACGGCAAGGGAGCCGGACCGGATCAGGTAACGCTGGCCGATCGGAGGGTCACAACCTTGTTTCGGGTACTGGAAAATCAGGAATCCCAAGGGAACCCCGTGGTGGGATGAACTCATCAGGAACGTGCAATGGACCACACCCGGTCGGGAATCTTTGCCCCGGTCGCTACGTTGATCCACACGTCACCCGATGAGGGTGTTGTAGCCAGGCGATAGAGAGGCCCCGAGATGACGACTGTTGTTGCTCCCAGCGCCCCGCTGACCGCGGAGGACCGCTGCGACCGTTGTGGCGCCCAGGCCTACCTCCGTGTCGAGCTGACCACGGGCGGCGAGCTTCTCTTCTGCGCGCACCACGCGCGCGAGCACGGTGACAAGCTGCGCGCGATCGCGGCCAACGTGCACGACGAGACCCACAAGCTGACCAACAAGCCGGTGCCTGCCGCCGACTGACGTCCACCTGCTGGACCGCGGCCCCGGGGAGACCCGGGGCCGCGGCGCTTTTGGCGACCCTTCCCGCTGGAGCGGGAGGTGTCAGCCCAGGGGGCCGACGACCACCGTGGCGTCCACCAGCCGCAGGTCGTCCTGCTCGGCGCTGCCGGCCCGCTGCGCCTCCTCGACCCGCGCGACCCACGCCTGGTCCCCACCCGCGCAGGCCAGTGCGCCCTGCAGGCCGAAGACGACGGGGTCGCCGGTCGTGCTCCAACCGCCGCCGGCCGAGGACGACCCGGTGACGACCTCGACCCCGAGCTCGCCCGGGACGTCGTCGACCCCGACCGGCCGCCACACGTACGCCGTCGCGGCGCAGCCGCTGCCGGAGGCGAACTCGATCGTGCCGTGGGTGTCGTCGGCCGCCCGCTCGACCGGCGTCTCGGCCAGCTCCTCCTCCGGCGCGCCGAGGGTGGCCACGGTGAGCACCTCCCTCGTCGGCACGGTCACCGGGCCCTCGGCACCGCCGATCTGCGTGCCGTCGGCCTCCTGGAGCCAGGCGACCTCGACCTCGCCGCCGCGCACCACGGCCTGCGCCCTGGTCGCGCCGTCCTTCGTCCACGCCTCGGCGAACGGCTCGTCCCGGCTGTCGCGGCGCAGGACCTGCAGTGCCGTCGACCAGTAGGACTGCGTGTCGAAGGTGGACTGCCAGGTCGGCGACACCGTGCCCACGACCAGGACCTCGCCACCGCCCGGCAGGACCAGGATCCGGGCCGGCTCGGTCGCGGCCGGGTCGGTCTCGACCGGTTCCGGTCCGGTCCACTCCCCGCCCGCCGGCAGGTACCGGGTGATCACGGCTCCCCCGCCGCCGCGCTCGGTGCTGGTCAGCGCAGCATGGACGCCGCCGTCCTCGTCGAGGGCGATGCTGACGGCGCCGTACCACTCGAGGTCGGAGGTGGACCACCGGCCGCCGGCCGGGTGCACCGCGACCCGGCGGGGCCCGTCGTCGGGGTAGCCGTAGACCGCGACGTCGCCGCGGGCGTTGACCTGGACGTCCTCGACGTAGGTCATGCCCTCGAGCTCCTCGCTCGGCGACCACGAGCCGTCGGCCTGCCGGACCCGCGCGACCACCGGCGGCGACGCCTCCAGGCCGTCGTCGCCCGGCGCGGTCTCGGTCCACAGGGCAGCGCCCACGCCGTCGTCGTTGAGCGCCACCAGCGGAGCCAGCGCCCGGGCGCCCGGCTTCGAGAGCGGCTCCGGCGCCGACCACGCTCCGTCGTACGTCGCGGTGACGATGCCGGCGTTCGCGCCCTCGTCGCCGGTCCGGACCGCCAGCAGGACCAAGCCGTCACCGGAGCGGAAGAGCCGGGGCTCCGAGGCGTGCTCGACCCGGAGCTCGCCGACGACCGCTGCCCCTTCGTTCCCGGGCTCGGTCGACGACCCTGCGAGACCTGTCCGGTCGTCGTCCTCCTTCGCGAGCGAGCAGCCCGCACCGAGCGCGAGGACGGACAACAGGGCGGTGGCGGCGGACCCGAGACGGCGCATGGCGCAGAGCCTACGGGCGGGTGCGCGAGTTCACGGGCTGTGCACGCGACAGCAACGTGGTGTCCGTCCGTCCGGGAACCGGGCGGGGTCCGATGGGCGAGTGATCCGGGTGTTGTCCTGCCTTGCCGCCGTCGTCGCTGCCCTGACCGCCGGGCTGGTCGCCGTCGAGGCGCACGAGCCGGCGCCGCTGCCGGTGGGCGGACCTGCTGTCCGGAAGCCGGCTGCGGCCGCGGAGCCCGCGGGCGCCGTCCGCGCCGTCCGGTACGACGCCACGCTCACCCGTGTCGAGGACGGCGACACGATCGTGGTCCGTCTCCGGACCGGCCGGGTACGCCACGTCCGGGTGCTCGGCATCGACACCCACGAGGTGCTGTTCGGTGCCCACGAGTGCGGCGGCGTCGCCGGGTCGCGCTCGATGCACCGCCTGCTGCCGGTCGGCACCCGGGTCCGGCTGTACCGCGACCCGGCGCAGGTCGGCGTCGACCGCTACCGCCGGCTGCTGCGCTACGTCCATCGCGCGGGCGACGGGCTCGACGTCGGCCGCACCCAGCTGGGGCGCGGCCTCGCCGAGGTCTACGTGTACGGCGACGGGCCGTTCGCGCGGAGAGCCGCGTACGAGCGCGTGGAGGCCTCGGCCCAGCGGCGCGACGTGGGGATCTGGCACTGGTGCTGAGCGGCGGTTGCCGGTCGAGCGGGCTCAGCGCGCGGCGGCCTCGACCGCGGCGCGCCACTGCTCCAGCTCCGGGACGTACCAGGCGAGGTCGCCGGCAGTCGTGTGCACCACGAGGTGGGTCTGGCCACCGACGAACGAGCCGCCGAACGCCTTCGCGGTGCTCACTGCGGTGACGTCGGCGAGGTCGACGTCGACCGGGCGACCGACGACCAGCCGGAACAGCAGCCGGGTCGGGGTCAGCGCCAACGTGCCGTTGCCCTTGACCCGCGGGTACGCGCCGGTGGAGCCGCGGTAGCTCGCCGAGGCCGGCCCGAGCAGCACCCGCTCGTCGCCGATCGCCTCGGCGAGGTCTCGCCGAGCCGCGTCGGCGCGCCCACCGAGGAGCGCGCCGAGCACGGAGCGAAGGACCGACATGCGTCGTACCCGACCTGGCGGCGGAGCCGTCAGTCCAGGTAGTCGCGCAGGACCTGCGAGCGCGACGGGTGCCGCAGCTTCGACATGGTCTTCGACTCGATCTGGCGGATCCGCTCGCGGGTCACGCCGTAGACCTTGCCGATCTCGTCGAGGGTCTTCGGCTGGCCGTCCGTGAGCCCGAACCGCATGCTGACGACGCCCGCCTCGCGCTCGGAGAGCGTGTCGAGGACCGCGTGCAGCTGCTCCTGCAGGAGCGTGAACGAGACGGCGTCGGCCGGCACGATCGCCTCGGAGTCCTCGATGAGGTCACCGAACTCCGAGTCGCCGTCCTCGCCGAGCGGCGTGTGCAGCGAGATCGGCTCCCGGCCGTACTTCTGGACCTCGACGACCTTCTCGGGCGTCATGTCGAGCTCCTTGGCGAGCTCCTCCGGGGTGGGCTCGCGGCCCAGGTCCTGGAGCATCTGCCGCTGGACGCGGGCGAGCTTGTTGATGACCTCGACCATGTGCACCGGGATGCGGATGGTGCGGGCCTGGTCGGCCATGGCGCGGGTGATGGCCTGACGGATCCACCAGGTGGCGTACGTCGAGAACTTGTAGCCCTTGGTGTAGTCGAACTTCTCGACCGCACGGATCAGGCCGAGGTTGCCCTCCTGGATCAGGTCCAGGAAGAGCATGCCGCGACCGGTGTAGCGCTTGGCGAGCGAGACGACGAGTCGCAGGTTGGCCTCGAGCAGGTGGTTCTTGGCGCGGCGGCCGTCCTCGGCGATCCACTCGAGCTCCTCCTGGAGCTTCGGGGTGAGCTTGCCGCCCCGGGCGAGCTTCTCGTCGGAGAAGAGGCCCGCCTCGATCCGCTTGGCGAGGGACACCTCCATCTCGGCGTTGAGCAGCGGGACCTTGCCGATCTGCTTCAGGTAGTCCTTGACCGGGTCGGCGGTCGCGCCGGCGACCATGACCTGCTGGGCCGGCTCGTCGGTGTCGTCGGCAGCCGAGACCACGAACGACGACGTGGCGCTGGCCTCCTCCTCGTCCTCCTTGATGGAGGGGTCGGCGGCGACGTCCTTCTCGAACTGCTCGTCCGGCAGGTCCGGCAGGATCTTCTTGCCGTCGGGGCCGACCGCGGCGACCGCGACGTCGCCGAGGTCGACGACCTCGGCGGCATCCTCGGCGTCCTTCTTCGCGGCGGCGGCCTTCTTGGCCGGCGCCGCCTTCTTGGCGGGAGCAGGGGCGGCGGCAGCCTTCTTGGCAGCCGGCGCGGCCGCCTTCTTGGCGGTGGTGGCCGTCGCGGCAGCCGTCTTGCGCGCGG
>DATLIG010000228.1:0-7793 GCA_035539555.1 Nocardioides sp.
CTCCGGTGCCGACCATCAGCACCGCCCCCGCCGCCGCCGTTCGGTCCCCCGACGAGCCATGCCCGCAGCCGTCGGTCCCGCCGCACGCTGGTGGCGGCCGGCGCCGCGGGCGCGGTGCTGATGGTCGGCACCGGCGCCGCCACCGCCGCGGTCGCACTGCAGGTGCTGGACCGCGAGGGCACGGCGAGCGCCGGCATCAGCCTGGTCCCCTCGACGACGAGCCAGGACGGCACCGGCACACGGCCCGGCACCAGTCGGCTGCCCCAGCTGACGCCGTACGGCGGCAACGGAGGGTTCTCCGGGCCGGACACCGGCAACGGCAGCGGGGTCGACACCGGCAGCGAGACCGCGGCCGACGCGAGCGCCGAGCAGTCGACGGGGATCGTCCAGATCACCTCCACCCTCACCAACGGCACCGGTGCGGGCACCGGGCTGGTCCTCGACTCCGACGGCACGATCGTCACCAACCACCACGTGGTCGACGGCGCGACGAAGCTCGAGGTCACCGTCGTCTCGACGGGCCGGACCTACCGCGCGACGTACGTCGGCGGGGACGCCGTGACCGATGTCGCCGTGATCCAGCTGGAGGGCGCGAGCGGCCTGACCCCGGTGGACCTGTCCGGCGACGCCGCGCAGGTCGGCGACGAGGTCACCGCGGTCGGCGACGCCGGCGGCGACGGTGGCTCGCTGACGGCCGCACCGGGCACGGTCTCCGCGCTGGGCCAGGACATCACCGTCCAGGAGACCGACGGATCGTCCGCGAAGCTGACCGACCTGATCCAGCTGGACGCCTATGTGGTCCCCGGCGACTCCGGTGGCGCGGTCCTGGACGACGACGGCGACGTGGTCGGCATGAACGTCGCGGCCTCCAGCGGCAGCCGCAACGTCACCGGCTACGCCATCCCGATCGCGACCGTCGAGTCGATCGTCGACCAGATCGAGTCGGGCGACGAGAGTGGCAACGTCCAGCTCGGCTACAGCGGCTACCTCGGCGTCGGGCTCGACCCTTCGGCCTCGACCGCCCTCGTCGCGCAGGTCATCGACGACACCGCGGCGCAGGAGGCCGGCCTGGCCGTCGGCGACACGATCACCGCCGTCGACGGGGACACCGTGCGCACCGCCGACGCGCTGCGCTCCGCGATCGCCGCGCACGACCCGGGCGACCGCGTGACGATCACCTGGACCACCTCGGGCGGCAGCACCCGGTCGGCCACCGTCACCCTCGGCGAGGGTCCCGTGTCCTGACCCTTTCGCTCAGGATCCCGGCGGCGGCGCCGACGGGGAGAGGATGCGCCGCCTCACCGTCCTCGGCACCCTGCTGGCCGCGTTGGCAATGGCCGCGTGGCCGGCGGGGGCCGACCCACTCAACCCCGCGAACCCGCTGCAGGACGGTCGTCCGTGGCAGTGGTCCGCGATCACCACCCGGGCCAATCCCGAGCTGCTCGTCCACCGCGCCGAGACCGACCCGGCACGCAAGGCGCTGCTCGGCCGGATCGCCCTGACGCCCCGGGTGCGGTGGTTCGCGAACTGCGCCTCCTGCAATGTCGACCGCGCGCGGCAGTCGGTGGCGTCGTACGTCGCCGACGCGCGTCGCAACCATCCCGACGGCGTCGTCCAGCTCGCCATCTTCGGCCTCTGGCCCGACGGGGAGGTCGTCAACGGCAGCCGACCGCGGATGTCGTGGTCGATGACCCGGTACCAGGCGTGGATCCGCCAGATCGCCCTCGGCATCGGCGATGCGCGCGTCGTGATCGTGCTCGAGCCCGACCTCGCGATCTCCGCCAACCACGGCGCCGACGGTCGCACGATGCCGGACCCGTCACCCGGGACGCGGATGAGGATGGCGGCCTGGGCCGCCCGCTACCTCGCGACCACCCTGCGCCACGAGACCCTCTACCTCGACGCCGGCTCCGCCGACTGGCTGTACGTCGACGAGGCGGTCCGGCTGCTCCGCGCGAGCGGCATCCAGTACACCCGCGGCTTCGCCCTCGGCGCGACGCACTACGACTCCGTCGCCTCCAACGTCGCCTTCGCCGCGGACGTCTCGCAGGCGCTCGCCCGCACCGGCGTCACCGGCAAGCACGCGATCATCGACACCGCCGACAACGGCACGCCCTTCACCTGGGCGCAGTGGAACGCCCGCTGGGGCGACCGGTTCCGCGCCACCGGCAACGAGTACTACCAGTTCGACAACACCCCCACCTGCGGCTCCCGCAGCGAGCGGGTGTGCCAGACCGTCGGCCACCGACCGAGCCGCAGCCCGGTCGACGCGGAGGCCGCGAAGCTCGGCCTCGGCACCGACCACCCGACGCTGCGCCGTGAGGCCCGCCTGTACGTCGACGGCTACCTGTGGTTCGGCCGCGGTTGGCGGTGGATGCAGCAGGGCGGCAACGACAGCCGCACCGAGGGACGGATGGTGCGCATGGCGGCGTACACCCGGTTCCGCTGAGCGGGACCTCACCCGCCTTCGCCACTCCTACGTACGGCGATCACAGAGATGCGTACGGATGTAGGTAGTTCCCCACATGTTCGGGACCTGCCTGCCGGGGCATCGTTGATCCATCACCGGGGACCACGGACGAAGGAGACGAGGTGAGCACGATGACCTGGCAGACGATCACCGTCGCGATCGAGGACCTGGCACGGGTGCTCGCCCGGCTGCGGGGAGCGGGCGCGACGATCACGCACTGCACCAAGCACGAGCTCACGTGCGAGGTCACCTACTGCGGCTACACCGACGCGGGCTGAGCCGCACGCGGCCGGATGACTTCGGGAGGGCCCGGGGAGGACCCACGGCCCGCTCCGCCGACTGGGGGGTCAGCGGAGCGGGCCGTTCTGTCGTGGCTCAGCCCATGTGCGGGTAGCGGTGGTCCTTCGGCGGGACCAGCGTCTCCTTGATCGAGCGCGGCGAGGTCCAGCGCAGCAGGTTCAGCGCCGACCCGGCCTTGTCGTTGGTGCCCGAGGCCCGCGCACCGCCGAACGGCTGCTGGCCGACGACCGCGCCGGTGGGCTTGTCGTTGACGTAGAAGTTGCCCGCCGCGAAGCGGAGCTCCTCGCTGGCCCAGTCGATGACCCGGCGGTCGGTCGCGAGGATCGAGCCGGTCAGCGCGTACGGCGCCGCCGACTCCGCCTGCTTCACGATCGCCTCGAACGCGCCGGGCCGGCTGTCGTCGTACACGTGGACGACGAGGATCGGGCCGAAGTACTCGGTCGAGAACATCTCGTCGGCGGGATCCTCGGCGAGCACGACCGTGGGCCGCACGAACCAGCCGACGCTGTCGTCGACCGTGCCGCCGGCGACGACCTGGAGGCCCTCCGTGGCCCGGGCCCGCTCGATGGCGGCCTTGTGCTTGGCGAACGCGCGGGCGTCGATGACGGCACCGGTGAAGTGGGAGAAGTCCGTCGGGTCGCCGATCGAGAGGGCGTCGGTCTCCGCGACCAGGTCGTCGCCCATCCGCGCCCACAGCGAGGCGGGGACGTAGGCGCGCGAGGCCGCCGAGCACTTCTGCCCGCAGAACTCGAACGCGCCGCGGATCAGCGCGGTCCGCAGGACCTCGGGGTCGGCCGACGGGTGCGCGATGACGAAGTCCTTGCCGCCGGTCTCGCCGACCAGCCGCGGGTACGAGCGGTACGACGTCAGGTTGGCGCCGACGCTCTGCCACAGGTGCTGGAAGGTGGCCGTCGAGCCGGTGAAGTGGATGCCGGCCAGGTCGGGGTGCGCGAGCGCGACCTCGGAGACGGCGAGCCCGTCGCCGGGGAGCATGTTGATGACGCCCGGCGGCATCCCGGCCTCCTCGAGCAGCTCCATCGTGAGCGAGGCGGCGAGCTGTTGGGTCGGCGACGGCTTCCAGATCACCGTGTTGCCCATCAGCGCCGGCGCGGTCGGCAGGTTGCCCGCGATGGCGGTGAAGTTGAACGGCGTGATCGCGTAGACGAAGCCCTCGAGCGGGCGGTGATCGGTGCGGTTCCAGATGCCCGGGCTGTTGGCGATCGGCTGCTCGGCGAGGATCTGCCGGGCGAAGTGGACGTTGAAGCGCCAGAAGTCGATCAGCTCGCAGGCGGCGTCGATCTCGGCCTGGAAGGCGGTCTTCGACTGGCCGAGCACGGTCGCGGCGTTGAGCCGCTGGCGCCACGGTCCGGCGAGCAGCTCGGCCGCGCGGAGCAGCACCGCGGCCCGCTCGTCGAAGGGCAGCGCCCGCCACGCCGGCGCGGCCTCGTGGGCAGCCGCGATCGCGGACTTGGTGTCGTCGGCGGTGCTGTTGCGCAGCACACCCAGCACCTTCTGGTGGTCGTGCGGCTGCACGACCGCGATCTCCTCGCCGCCACCGGTGACGCTCTCGCCGCCGATGCGCGCGTCGAGCTGGTGGGTGGTCGAGGCGAGACGGGTGATCTCCGCTGCCAGTGCCTCACGCTCGGGGTTGCCGGGCGCGTAGGTCAGGTTGGGCTCGTTGACGGGAGCCGGCGGGGTGGTGATGGCGTCCATGTCAGGTCCTCTCGTGGGGGCTTCGGTGATCAGGTGGCTCAGCGGTGGGCGAGCGCGCGCAGGAAGAACGCGACATTGGCCGGGCGCTCGGCGAGACGGCGCATGAAGTACCCGTACCAGTCGCTCCCGAACGGCAGGTAGACCCGCATGGTGTGGCCGTCGTCGACCATCCGCTGCTCGAGGTCGGGCCGGACGCCGTACAGCATCTGCGCCTCCCACCGGTCGTCGCCGCGACCGGTGGCCCGCGCCTGCGCGACGGCGCGGTCGAGCATCGCCGGGTCGTGCGTGGCGATCATCGGGTGGCAGTCGGAGGCCATCAGCGCGTCGATCGCGGCCTCGTAGGCGCGGTCGACGTCGGCCTTGCGCTGGAGCGCGACCGAGGCCGGCTCGCGGTAGGCGCCCTTGACCAGGCGGATCCGCGCGCCGCTGCCGTCGAGGGCGGCGATGTCGGCGGGGGTACGACGCAGGTTGGTCTGCAGCACGTTGCCGATCCACGGGTACGACGCCCGCAGCTGGGCCCCGATCGCGAGCGTGGAGTCGACCGTCGTGTGGTCCTCCATGTCGAGCGTGACGGTGCAGCCCAGGCCGGCGGCGGCATCGCAGATCTCGGCGGCGTGGTCGGTCGCGATCGTCGTCCCGTCGGGCAGGGCCTGGCCGAGCGCCGACAGCTTGAGGGAGACGTCCGCGCCGTCGGCGCAGCCGGCCTCGGCGAGGGCGACCAGCAGGGCGCGGTAGGCGTCACGCGTGGCTCGGGCACCGCCGAGGTCGAGCACGTCCTCGCCCAGCACGTCGATCGTCACGCGCCGGCCGGTGGCGATCAGGGCGGCGCTCGCCTCGACGGCGTCGGCCGTGGTCTCGCCGGGCACGAAGCGGTCGACGACCTTGCGGGTGACCGGGAAGGACTCGACGGCGCGACGGGCGCGGGTGCTGCGCGACGCGCGGTTGAGGGTCTGGCTCAGCATGTCTCCACGCTACGAGTGGTCCGGGCCACAGCAAACCGACATCTGCCACATGATCGCGGGGTCGACGTGAGACATTTGTCCGATGACGACGCTGGACGACCTGACCGAGGAGATGGCGCGGCTGACCGATGCCCCGTGCACGCTCGAGGACCCGGAGTTCCGGCTGATCGCGTTCTCCGACCACCGCACCGACGACGCCGTCGACAGCATCCGCCAGCGCTCGATCCTCCAGCGCCACTCGGACGAGGACGTGCGGGCGTGGTTCCGCGGGCAGGGCATCGAGAGCAGCGAGGGGCCGCTGCGGACGCCGGCCGACGCCGAGCTCGGGATCGTCGCCCGGCTCTGCGTCCCGGCACGCCACCTGGGTCGGGTGCAGGGGTACTTCTGGCTGCTCGACCCGGACGGCCGGATCGACCCGGCGACGTGGTCCGAGGCCGGTCGGATCGCCGAGTCGGCGGCCCACCTGCTCAACGTGGCCGAGCGCCGGCAGGCCCGGCGCGACGCGCTCTTCCGCGAGCTCGTCGAGGGGGGCCGGCTGGCCGCCCGCGAGTCCGCGGCCGACCTCGCCGATGCGGCCGGGCTCGACCTGCACGAGCCGCTGGCCTGCGTGCTGGTCGACCGGCCCGAGCTCGCCGACCAGGTCGCGAGCCGGCCGGCCCGCTCCGGCGTGGTCTGGGCACGGACCGGCGACGCCGTCGCCGCCGTGGTCCGCGCTCGCCTGGTGGCCGACGTCGCTGGGGTCGCCGGCACCGACGACCTGCTGACCGCGCTCGGGATCGGCCGGCGCCTCGACACGCTGGACTCCGTCACGCGCGCGGCGCTCGGGCCCGTCGTACCCGACATCGACAGCCTGGCCACGACCTTCCGTGGCGCCCGGGTCGGCCTGCGGGTCGCGCGCACGCGACCGCCCGGCGACGTCGTCACGTGGGCCTCCCTCGGGCCGCTCGCGCTGCTCGGCGTCGCCCGCGACGACGACCTGGCCGCTGCCGTCGTGGAGCCCGCGGTGCAGCGGTTCCTGGCCACCGCGAGCGCGGAGGTCGTCACGACCTTGCGCACCTGGTTGGACGAGGCGGGCAGCGCGTCCCGCACCGCCGACCGGCTGTCGGTGCACCGCCAGACCGTCTACCACCGCCTCGCCCAGGTGGAGCAGGCCACCGGCTACGACCTCGCGCGCGGCCGCGACCGGCTGCGGCTGCACCTCGCGGTCGAGCTCGCGCCCTTCCTGCAGGAGCCCGGTGCCCGGGAGGGAGTTCGGGTCAGACCACCAGGTCGAGCCGCAGCTCCCGGCCGTCGACGGTGAACGTCTCCCCCGCCCGCTTGCCCGCGATCGCCGCCGCGACGGGTGCGTCGGCCGCGATGCCCTCGATGACGACGCCGTCGACCTCGAGCTCCGCGGCAACCACGCCGACGAGGTAGTGGTCGCCGCCGAAGGCGACGACAGCCCCCGGTCCGGCGACCTCGCGGGGCGCCAGGTCCAGCTCGTCGAGCTCGGCGAGCTCGCGTGCCTGCCGCGCCACCGCGTCGTCCTGCAGGCCGGAGAGCTCACCGGCCTCGTCGGACTGCGAGAGGTCGTCGACGGAGTGCGACGCGTCCTCGTCCAGCCGGGCCGCGCCGGCCTGGGCCGCGGCCGCCTGTCGCGAAGCCCGGAACTCCTGCTCGGCGCGGTCGCGCAGCGCGATGCGGATCCGCTGCTTGCGGTCCTCGGTCCAGGGCGTCGTTGCATCCATGCCTGCCATCGTCACACGGTTCGGCGCAAAGTGGTGGGCCGCTGCGCCGGCTGCGGCGTACCGTCGGGGCTGGGCGCTCACTGGTCTTCTGCATTTCACGCGCTCGTGGCCGTTCGGAAATACCGGATGACGACGAAGCACCGACGATCGGACAGGACCACGCGACCCGCGCCGCCCGTGGAAGGAGGCCGCCATGACGACCGTCATGCTGCTCAACGCCTCCTACGAGCCGCTCGGCACCGTGACCTTCCAGCACGCGGTGCGGATGCTCTTCCGCGAGGTGGCCACCGTCGAGGAGGCCCACGAGGACCGCATGATCGGGCCGCACCCGTGGCCGCGGGTGATCCGGCTCGTCCGCTACATCGCCGCCAAGTGGATGTACCGGCCGGCGGCGTACTCGCGCTCCGGTGTGCTCAAGCGCGACCGCCATCGCTGCGCCTACTGCGGCCGGCACGCCGCGACCGTCGACCACCTGCTGCCCCAGAGCCGCGGCGGGACCTGGACCTGGCTCAACACCGTCGCCGCCTGCAGCCCGTGCAACGGCCGCAAGGCCAACCGCACCCCGCTCGAGGCCGGGATGCGGCTGCTCGTGGACCCGTACGTCCCGACGCGGGCGCAGCT
>DATLIG010000229.1:0-7322 GCA_035539555.1 Nocardioides sp.
GGCGGTCTTCCTCGGCTCCCGGGTGCTGGTGATGAGCCCGCGACCCGGGCGGATCGTCTTCGACGAGCAGGTGCCGTTCTCCGCCGACGCCTCGTTGACGCCTGACGAGGTCCGGGCGCTGCCGGAGTTCGCGGCGACGACCGCCCGGGTGCGGGCGGCGATCGCGCACTGACGGCTCCGGTGGTGCCTAGACCTGGCGCTGCTGTTCGTCCCAGTAGGGCCTGCGCAGCTCCCGCTTGAGGATCTTGCCGGTCGGGTTGCGGGGCAGCGCGGTGATGATGTCGACGGACTTCGGCGCCTTGAAGTGGGCGAGGCGCTCGCGGGTCCACTCGATCAGCTCGACCTCGCTGGCGTCGGAGCCCTCCTTGAGCGCGACAACCGCCTTGACCGACTCGCCCCACCGCGGGTCGGGCACGCCGATCACCGCGACCTCGAGGACACCGGGGTGCTCGGAGAGGACCCGCTCCACCTCGGGGGAGTACACGTTCTCGCCGCCGGTGATGATCATGTCCTTGAGCCGGTCGGAGACGAACACGAAGCCGTCCTCGTCGACGTGGCCCATGTCGCCGGTGCGGAACCAGCCGTCGGGGGTGATCACCTCGGCCGTCGCCTCGGGCTTGTTGAGGAAGCCCTTCATCAGCTGGGGCGTGCGCAGCCAGATCTCGCCGTGCTCACCGACCCCGACCTCCGACAGCGTCGCGGGGTCGACGATCCGGACCTCGCACTCCGGGACCGGCTTGCCGGCCGAGACCAGCCGCTCGGGATGGCCGGACGCCTCGGCCGTGCGGTGGTCCTCGGGCATCAGGTGGGTGGCGACGCCGGCGACCTCGGTCAGGCCGTAGACCTGGATGAAGTCGGTGTCCGGCCACGCCTCCATGGCGGCGCGGAGCAACGGGGGCGGCATCGGGGCGGCGCCGTACGTGTAGGTCTTCAGCGCCCCGAACAGCTTGACCGCGTCGGGGCCGGACTGCAGCACTTGGGCGAGCACGGCCGGGACGAGGAAGGTCCGGTTGGCGCCGGCGAGGATGGCGCCGGCGAGCGAGGCGGCGTCCGGCTCGCGCGTCATCACGCTGGGGACACCGTCGTGGATCCCGAAGAGGACGTACGACGACCCGCCGACGTGGAAGAGCGGCATCGCGACCATCGACTTGTCGCCGGGCTCGAATCCCCAGCCGTCGTGGGCGTTCACGGTGTGCTTGACCATGTTGCGGTGCGTCAGCATGACGCCCTTGGGCCGGCCGGTGGTGCCGGAGGAGTACATCACCAGGCAGACGTCGTCCTCCACGACGTCGGGCCCGTCCGCGCACGGGGTCGACGACGCGAGGAACTGCTCGTACGGGTCGTCCTGCCCGCCCTCGGGGGTGACCTCGATGATGTGCTGCACGTTCGGCAGCCGGTCGCGGATCGCCTCGATCGTCGGCATCAGCTCGCGGCCGACGAAGAGCACCTTCGCGCCGGAGTCGTTGACGGCGTAGTCGATCTCGTCGCCGGCCGAGCGCCAGTTGATGATCGCGTTGGCGGCGCCGATCGACCCGGCGGCGAGGCTGATCTCCACGCAGGCGGGGTGGTTCTTGTCGAGGAAGGACACCACGTCCCCGCGCGCGATGCCGAGCTCGCGCAGTCCGCCCGCGGCGCGGTGCACCCGCTCCTGCCACTGTGCCCACGTCCAGGTCCGCCCGAGGTAGCTCATCGCCTCGGCGTCGGGCGTGGCCTCCGCCCAGTGGTTGAGCCGGTCGTCGACATAGGTCGGCTCGGGCGGGACTGCCGGCGGCCAGGCCTGGTGGGTGGTCGGGGACGTCGTTGTCGCGCTCACCCCGCCGATTGTGGCTCACATCACAAACCCGCACAACGAAGGGACCGCGATCGCGCCACCAGCCGTTCACCTCCGTTCGGAAGGATGGAGAGGTGACGACAGCGGTTGCCTCCCCCCTCCTCCGCGGCGACGAGGCTCCCGCTCCCCGCACGCTGGTCGACGTGTTCCGTCGTACGGCGGCCGAGCACCCCGACGCGATGGCGCTCGACAGCGGCAACGACACGGTGACCTACGAGGAGTTCGCGGAGGCGGCCGAGGCGGTCGCCGCCGACCTCGCCGTGCTGGGCGTCGGCCCTGGCGACAAGGTCGGCGTGCGCCTGCCGTCTGGCACGACCGACCTCTACGTCGCCATCATGGGGATCCTGTTCGCGGGTGCGGCGTACGTCCCGGTCGATGCCGACGACCCCGAGGAGCGCGCCCGGCTGGTCTTCGGCGAGGCCGCCGTCGCCGCCCTCGTCGGCACCGGCCTGGTCATCGAGTCCCGGCGTGAGGGTGAGCCGCTCCAGCGCCAGGACCCGACCGTCGACGACGACGCGTGGGTCATCTTCACCTCCGGCTCGACCGGTACGCCGAAGGGTGTCGCCGTCACGCACCGCAACGCGGCCGCGTTCGTGGACGCCGAGGCCGGGATGTTCCTGCAGGACGCGCCGATCGGCCCGGGCGACCGGGTGATGGCCGGGCTCAGCGTCGCCTTCGACGCGAGCTGTGAGGAGATGTGGCTCGCCTGGCGGTACGGCGCCTGCCTCGTCCCCGCCCCCCGCGCGCTGGTCCGCAGCGGCGTCGACGTCGGCCCGTGGTTGACCGCCAACGACATCACCATCGTCTCGACCGTCCCGACCCTGGCGAGCCTGTGGCCCGACGACGCGCTCGAGAAGGTGCGGATGGTGATCCTCGGCGGCGAGGCGCTGCCGCCCGAGCTGGCCGTGCGGCTGGTGCGCGAGGGCCGCGAGGTGTGGAACACCTACGGCCCGACCGAGGCGACGGTCGTGGCGTGCGGCGCCCTGGTCACCGCCGACGGACCGGTCCGGATCGGCCTGCCCCTGGCGGGCTGGGACCTCGTCGTCGTCGACCCCGCCACCGGGGAGCCGGTCGCGGAGGGTGAGCGCGGCGAGCTGATCATCGGTGGCGTCGGGCTCGCCCGCTACCTCGACCCCGCCAAGGACGCCGAGAAGTACGCCCCGATGCCCACCCTCGGCTGGGACCGCGCCTATCGCAGCGGCGACATCGTCATCAACGACGCGGCCGGCCTGCTCTTCGCGGGCCGTGCCGACGACCAGATCAAGCTGGGCGGACGCCGGATCGAGCTCGGCGAGATCGACTCGGCCCTCCTGTCCCTCCCGGGCGTCGTCGCGGCGGCCGCCGCGGTGCGTCGTACGACGACGGGCAACCAGCTCCTCGTCGGCTACCTCGCCACGACCGCCGAGTACGACGCCGCCGCGTCCACCGCCCACCTGCGCGCGACCATGCCGGCCGCGCTGGTCCCGCGCCTCGCCGTGGTCGACGACATCCCCACCCGCACGTCGGGCAAGGTCGACCGCGACGCCCTGCCGTGGCCGCTCCCGACCGGCGACCCGGCGGAGGCCGGCCTGCACGGCACCGCCGCGGTGATCGCGGAGGTGTGGCAGAAGGTCATCGGCTCCACCCCGGACGGCCCGGACTCCGACTTCTTCGACCTCGGCGGCGGCAGCCTCTCGGCCGCCCAGGTGGTCACGCTGCTGCGCAGCGAGCACGCCGAGCTGACCGTCGCCGACCTCTACGAGCACCCGACGGTCGGGGCCCTGGCCGGCTTCCTCGACGCGCAGGAGCCGAGCATCCTGGCCGAGCAGAGCCGCAGGGTGATGCCGATCCCGCTCAAGACCCAGGTGGGGCAGGTCGTCGCCGTACCGCTGCTGCGGGCCCTGGCCGCGCCGCGCTGGCTCGCCGGGACGCTGACCTTCTCCCGGGTGGTGCACGACCTGCTCGACGTCGGCTGGCTGCCGGCGCTGCCGTGGTGGCTGCTCGCCGTCCTGCTCGTCGTGTTCGTGACCCCGCCGGGGCGCATGCTGCTGGCCGCCAAGCTGGTGCAGGCCGTGCGTGCCGGCGTCGGTCCGGGGCAGTACCCCCGCGGCGGCAAGGTCCACCTGCGGATCTGGATGGCCGAGCGGATCGCCGACGAGCTCGGCGCGACGCGGCTCGCCGGAGCGCCGTACATGACCTGGTACGCCCGACTGCTCGGCGCCAAGGTCGCGAAGGGCTCGGACCTCCACTCGCTGCCGCCGGTCACCGGCCTGCTCACCGTCGGCAAGGGCGCGTCGGTCGAACCCGAGGTCGACCTCACCGGCTACTGGATCGACGGCGACACGCTCCACGTCGGCGCGATCCGGATCGGCGCCCGGGCGCGCGTGGGCACCCGGTCGATGCTCGGCCCGGACGCCGTCGTGGGCGAGGACGCCGAGGTCGCGCCCGGCTCCGCGGTCTTCGGGGAGGTGCCGGCCGGCGAGTTCTGGTCCGGCGCCCCCGCGACCCGCGCCAGCTCCGCGGCCCGCGGCCCGTGGGCCGAGCGCCCCGCCGCGACCCGGCGCACGCTCCGCCTCTGGGCCGTCTCGTACGCCGCAGCCGCAGCCGGGCTCGCGCTGCTGCCTGCCCTCGCGATCGCCGCCGCGCTGGTGCCCGCGCTGCTGCTGGCCGACCTCGGGGAGAGCGACGGGCCGGTCGACGCCCTCCGCGCGGTGCTGCCGTGGCTGGTCCCGGGCGTGGTGGTCGGCGCCGTCGTGCTCGCCGCGCTCATCCTGCTCGTGGTCCGCCTGCTCGGCCGGGGGGTCAAGGCCGGCGCCCACCCGCTGCAGAGTCGGCCCGCGCTGTGCGTCTGGTCGACGATCCGGGTCCTCGACGAGGCCCGCACCTGGCTGTTCCCGCTCTACAGCTCGCAGCTGACGCCGACCTGGCTGCGCCTGCTGGGCGCCCGCATCGGCCACGACGTGGAGGCGTCGACGGTCCTGATGATCCCCTCGCTCACCACGGTCAGCGACCAGGCCTTCCTCGCCGACGACACCCTGATCGGCGGCTACGAGCTCGGCGGCGGCTGGCTGCGCGCCGAACGGGTCAAGGTCGGCAAGCGCGCGTTCGTCGGCAACTCCGCGATGGCCGCGCCGGGGCGCAAGGTCCCCAAGCGCTCGCTCGTCGCCGTGCTCTCGGCCGCGCCCGCCCGCGGCACCGTCAAGGCCGGCGAGTCCTGGCTGGGCAGCCCGCCGGCGCCGCTGCGCCGGGCCGAGCAGGGCTCGGCCGACGAGCGCACCTACGCGCCGCCGCGCCGCCTCAAGGTCGCCCGCGCCTGCTGGGAGCTCGCCCGCGTCATCCCACTGGCGCTGGCCGTCGGGCTCCACGTCGCGGTGGTGGCGGGGACCCTCGCCGCCTGGAGCGAGTACGGCGTGGTGGCCGGCCTGGTCGCCGTACCCCTCCTGCTGTGGGCGGCCGGCGCGGTCGCGGCCCTCGTCGCGATCGCCGCCAAGTGGCTCCTCGTCGGCAAGGTACGCGCGGGCTCGCACCCGCTGTGGAGCTCGTTCGTGTGGCGCAACGAGCTGGCCGACACGTTCGTCGAGGTGATGGCGACGCCGTGGTTCGCGGGCCTCGCGACCGGCTCGCCGCTGATCACCGCGTGGTTCAAGGCGATGGGCGCGCGCGTCGGCCGCGGCGTGTGGTGCGAGTCCTACTGGCTGCCCGAGCCCGATCTCGTGGAGCTCGGCGACGGCGCCACGGTCAACCAGGGCAGCGTCGTGCAGACCCACCTCTTCCACGACCGGCTGCTCGCCACGGACGCCGTCCGGCTGCGCCGGGGAGCGACGCTCGGGCCCAACTCGGTGGTGCTGCCTGCCGCGACGCTGGGCAAGCACGCTACCGTCGGACCGGTGTCACTGGTGATGAGGGGCGAGACGGTCCCGGACAAGACCCGGTGGATCGGCAACCCGATCGGTCCGTGGGCCGACTAGTGCCGCACCTGCCCACCGCCGACCCGTACCTGCCCGGCCACGGCGATCCGTCGTACTCCGTGCGGCACTACGACCTCGACCTCGTCTACGCCCTCGAGGGCAACCGGCTCGCCGGCACCGCGACCCTCGACGTCGTCGCCCTCGAGGAGACCGCCCGGCTGGTGCTCGACCTCGCCCACCTGCGCGCCTCGAAGGTCCGCGTCGACGGCGCCCGGCTGCGCAAGTGGAGCGCCCGCTCCGACCGGCTGGTCCTGCAGCTCGACCGCGCGGTGCCCGCCGGCGCCGAGCTGCGGCTGGTGATCGCCTACGCGGGCGTGCCGAAGCCGATCATCGACGAGCACCACGGCGACGCCGGCTGGGAGGAGCTCGACGACGGCGTGATCGTCGCCGCGCAGCCGCACGGCGCACCGACCTGGTTCCCGTCCAACGACCGGCCCGACGACAAGGCGACCTACCGGATCGCGATCGGCGCCCCCGCGGGCTACGTCGTCGTCTCCAACGGCGAGCTGGTCGAGCACCGCCGGCGTGCGAGCGTCGAGGAGTGGACCTACGTGATGGACCGCCCGATGGCGTCGTACCTCGCGACGGTGCAGATCGGCCGCTACACCTCGACGACCCACGGCCCGACCGTCACCACGATCGCCCCTCCCGACGCCGATCTCGAGGGGTCCTTCGACCAGCAGGGCGCGATGCTCGCGTTCTTCGAGCGCGTCTTCGGCACCTACCCGTTCGAGAAGTACGCCGCCGTCATCACCGACGACGACCTCGAGATCCCGCTGGAGAGCCAGAGCCTGTCGACCTTCGGCCGCAACTTCTGCACGGCGGAGTGGTCGCACGTGCGGCTGGTCGCGCACGAGCTGGCGCACCAGTGGTTCGGCAACGCCGTCACGCTGCGGCGCTGGCAGGACATCTGGCTGCACGAGGGCTTCGCCTGCTACAGCGAATGGCTGTGGTCGGAGGAGTCCGGCGGGCCGCGCAGCTGCGACGGCTGGGCACGGCACCACCACGAGCGGCTCGAGGAGCAGGAGCAGGACCTCGTGCTCGCCGACCCCGGCCCGGAGCTGATGTTCGACGACCGCGTCTACAAGCGCGGTGCCCTGGCCCTGCACGCGCTGCGCGTCGCCGTCGGTGACGACGCCTTCTTCGGCGTGCTGTCCGGCTGGGTCGAGGAGTACGACGGGGGCTCGGTCACGACCGACGACTTCCTCGCCTTCGCCGGGACCCGCACGGGTGCGGACGTCGCCTCCCTCCTCGCGCCCTGGCTGTACGACGAGGCGCTGCCGCCCTTCCCCGGGTAAAGAATCCGCGAACCGCCGGTGGCCGCGGGCCGACGCTGGGACGCTGGGGCAGCTCCCCAGCACGTCCCGAGGTACCGCATGCCCACCCCCCAGTCCCACCCCGAGCTCGAGCGCGCGCTCGGCGCCCGTGGCGCCGCCGCCGCCGAGGTACGCGCCCTGCTCGACCAGCTCGCCGAGGGCGACCCCGACGTCTACCTGAGCGCGCTCGCGGCCGCCGCGCCGGAGGACCTGACCCAGCCGGACAGC
>DATLIG010000230.1:0-3122 GCA_035539555.1 Nocardioides sp.
AGGACGAGGGTGTCCGTGGCGACACCACCGCCGAGGGCCTCGCCGCCCTGCGCCCGGCGTTCTCGAAGGACGGCACCATCACCGCCGCGTCGTCCTCGCAGATCTCCGACGGCGCCGCCGCGGTCGTCGTGACGAGCAAGAAGAAGGCCGAGGAGCTCGGCCTGCCGATCCTCGCCGAGATCGTGAGCCACGGCCAGGTCGCGGGCCCCGACTCGACGCTGCAGCTGCAGCCCGCCAACGCCACGAAGAAGGCGCTCGACAAGGCCGGCCTCACCGCCGCTGACCTCGACCTGGTCGAGTTCAACGAGGCGTTCGCCGCCGTCGGCATCGAGTCGGCGCGCGCGCTCGGCATCGACGAGGACAAGGTCAACGTCAACGGTGGCGCCATCGCGATCGGCCACCCGCTGGGTGCGTCCGGTGCGCGGATCACCCTGCACCTGGCGCTCGAGCTCAAGCGTCGCGGTGGCGGCGTCGGTGCGGCCGCCCTCTGCGGCGGTGGCGGCCAGGGTGACGCGCTCGTCATCCGGGTTCCCTCTGCCTGATCAGGGCCGAGTTGCCTGACAAGCACCTCCAGGGCGGCCGTCGCGGGATCACCGCGGCGGCCGTCCCTGCATTGGTCGAGAAGGCGCGCGAGGGCGACCCCCGCTCGGTCGGGCGCCTCGTGTCGCAGGTCGAGGACGAGTCGCCGCTCCTGCCGGAGCTGATGCGCGCCCTCGCGCCCCACGCCGGGCACGCGCGGATCGTCGGCCTCACGGGTTCACCAGGGGTCGGGAAGTCGACGTCGACCAACGCGCTGATCGGTGAGCTGCGGCGACGCGGCCACCGGGTCGCCGTACTCGCGGTCGATCCGTCGTCCCCGTTCTCCGGCGGTGCGCTCCTGGGCGACCGGATCCGGATGGGCGACCACGTCCTCGACCCGGGCGTCTTCATCCGCTCGATGGCGGCGCGCGGCCACCTCGGCGGACTGGCGTGGACGACGCCGCAGGCGCTGCGCGTGCTCGACGCGGCGGGCTTCGACTACGTCCTCGTCGAGACCGTCGGCGTCGGCCAGAGCGAGGTCGAGGTGGCCGGGCAGGCCGACTCGACGATGGTGCTGCTCGCGCCCGGCATGGGCGACGGCATCCAGGCTGCGAAGGCCGGGATCCTCGAGATCGGTGACCTCTACGTCGTCAACAAGTCGGACCGCGAGGGTGCCGACAAGGTGCGCCGCGACCTGCGTTCGATGCTCGGTCTGGCCGAGCGCCGCGAGGGCGCCTGGCGTCCACCGGTGCTCAAGACCGTGGCCTCCAAGGGCGAGGGCGTGGCTGACGTGGTCGATGCCCTCGAGGAGCACGGCGCCTGGCTGCGCGAGAGCGGCGAGCTCCAGCGGCGCCGCGTGCGGCGTGCGCGCAACGAGATCGAGACCCTGGCCCTGACGGCGCTGCGCCGCCGCTGGGGGACCGTCGGCGAGGGTGACCGGCTCGACGACCTGGCTGCCGCCGTCGTCGCCGGTGAGACCGACGCCTACACAGCAGCCGACGCGCTCACCGGGTGAGGTCGGGCGACCACGGGCGCGACGCCTGGTCGGCCCGTTCGGCCGTCCTGGACGTCGTACGACGGGAGGGCTGCGCCGCCCTGGACGTCCCAGCGGAGCGGGCCGTGGCGAGGGACGGCCGTCCCCGACGGTCGAGGCCGGTGAAGCAGTAGCCCCGCTGCCGGGCGACGCGCACCACCTTCGTCACCGCGGCGACCGAGATCGGCGACCGGTCGACCCCGTCGTGCTGGAGCACGACATTGGGGCCGCGCCGCAGCGCGCCGAGGATCCGCGTGGCGATCTGGTCGGCCGAGCCGTTGGCCCAGTCGCGCGAGTCGACGGTCCAGAGCACGGGGACGTAGCCGGTGCGCGCCAGGTCGGCGCGGACCCGGCGGTTGATGGACCCGTACGGCGGCCGCATCAGCCGACCCGGATGGACCCCGGCCCGGCGCAGCTCGCGGTCCGTGGCCGCGATGGAGGACCGCACCTGGCGGTTCGAGCGGGCGGTGAGCTGCTCGTGCGACCAGCTGTGGTTGGCGATCTGGAAGCCGGCGCGCTCGACGGCGCGGGCGAGCTCGGGGTGCTGGCGCACGCGGCGCCCGACCATGAAGAACGTCGCGGGCACGTTGGCCGCGGTGAGGACGCGCACCAGCCGGGGCGTCGTACCCGGCACCGGGCCGTCGTCGAAGGTGAGCGCGATCGTGCCGGTGCAGCGGCGGTTCCGCGCCGTCTGCCCGGTGGCTCCCGTCCTGCCGGACGGCTTCGAGGACGGCTTCGCGTGCGGGGCCGGGCGGGCGCGCACGCTCGACGCCAGCTCGGCGGTGGGCCGGTCCTTGTCCGCGCCTGAGGGCGATGCGTGGTGGGGACCCAGCACGAGGGCAGCGACGAGCAGGGCGGCGGCGGCACAGGCGGGCCCGAGTCTCCGTCCCGTGACCTCCGTCCGGACACGGGGGGGAAGCACGGTGCAAGCATGAGGTCTCGTCAGCCTCGATCGTGGGAGAAACGCCCGTGGTTGAGAGGATGTGACCGTGAAGGACGTCGTCATCCTCGGATCCACCGGCTCGATCGGCACCCAGGCCCTGGACCTGGTCCGCGCGAACCCCGACCGGTTCCGCGTCGTGGGCCTGACCGCGGGCGGCGGCAACCCCGACCTCTTCGCGCGCCAGGTCGAGGAATTCGCCCCTCGGTTCAGCGGTCTGGGCGAGGAGGCGAGCACGGACGCCGCCCGCCAGGAGTGTGACGTCGTCCTCAACGGGATCACCGGGGCCGTCGGGCTGCGGCCCACCCTGGCGGCGCTCGACGCCGGCAACACGCTCGCGCTCGCCAACAAGGAGTCGCTCGTCATGGGCGGTCCGCTGGTGCTCGAGCGGGCGAGGCCCGGCCAGATCGTCCCGGTCGACTCCGAGCACAGCGCGCTCGCCCAGTGCCTGCGCGGCGGCGCGCCGACCGAGGTACGACGACTGGTGCTCACCGCCAGCGGTGGACCCTTCCGCGGCCGCACCCGCGCGGAGCTGGCCGACGTGACCCCCGAGCAGGCCGGCAACCACCCGACCTGGGACATGGGTCCGGTGATCACGATCAACTCCGCGACCCTGGTCAACAAGGGCCT
>DATLIG010000231.1:0-39243 GCA_035539555.1 Nocardioides sp.
CCGCGCGGACCGCGGTCGCGAGCCGTGACTTGCCGATGCCCGGGTCGCCCCGCAGCACCCACAGGCCGCCCTGACCTGCGGAGACGCCGTCGAGGGCGGTTTCGAGGCGCGCTCGTTCCGCGGTCCGAGAGACGAGCACCGGGGAGCGCACGCCCGCATCGTAGTGAGGTTGTCGCCGCGTTGGGTCCGTGTTGTCTCCGTGGCGTGCGCTCCCCGGTGCTCGTCTCTCGGACCGTGGAACGAGCGCGCCTCGAAACCGCCCTGGACAGCGTCTCCGCAGGTCAGGGCGGCCTGTGGGTGCTGCGGGGCGACCCGGGCATCGGCAAGTCACGGCTCGCGACCGCGGTCCGCGCGGAGGCCACGGACCGCGGGCTGGCGGTCCTGTCGGGGCGCGCGGTGCCGTCGGGCACGCCGACCCCGCTGCGCCCGCTCGGCGAGGCCCTGCTGGCCTGGCTGCGGCGCAACGACGTCCCGGACGACCGCTCGCTGGCGCCGTACCTCCCGACGATGGCGCGGCTCGCGCCGCAGCTCGGGCCGACCGCGCCCGACAGCCCGTCGTCGGTGATGCTGCTCGGGGAGGGCCTGCTGCGCCTGGCGCAGGCGGTCCCGGAGGCCGGACTCGTGCTGGTGCTCGAGGACCTGCACTGGGCCGACCCGGAGACCCTCGCCGTGCTCGAGTACGTCGCCGACAACGCCCGCGAGGTGCCGCTGGTCGTGGTCGCCACGGTCCGCCAGCACGAGGCGCCGGCCGTGCAGGAGCTCCTGACCGCGCTCGAGCTGCGCCGCTCGGCCGAGGTCGTCGACCTGCAGCCGATGCCCGACGACGACGTCGCCGCGGTCGCCCGGGCCTGCCTCGGCGCCGAGCCGCCGGCGGAGCTCGTGGGCTGGCTCCAGCAGTACAGCGCGGGCTTCCCGCTCTTCGTCGAGGAGATGCTCGCCGACCTGGGCGACGGTGGCGTCCTCGCGCAGCACGACGAGCGGTGGGTGCTCACCGCGCCGATCGCGGTCGTCGTGCCACGGCCCTTCGCCCGCTCGGTCGAGGGACGCCTGGCCGCCGCCGGCGCGGTGGGTCGCGAGATCGCGGGCGCGGCGGCCCTGCTCGGCGTCGACTTCGACTGGCGCACGGTCGGCGACGCGCTCGGGCTCGACGAGCAGGCGGTCGCCGACGGACTGCGCGAGCTGACCGCGCAACGGCTCGTCGTCAGCGTCCCGCCCGACCGGTTCACGTTCCGGCACGCGCTCACCCGTGAGGCGGTGCTGTCGGGGCTGCTCGCCCCCGACCGGTCGCGGCTGGCCGGCCTGCTGGCGGCCGCGCTCGCCGGCCGCACGGCCGAGGCCGCCGAGGACCACCTGCAGCTGGCCGAGCTCTACGAGGCCGCCGGCGACGACGGCCGCTCCGCCGGCCTCTGGCTCGCCACGGCCCGCGACGCGGTCACCCGCGGCGCGCTCGCCAGCGCCCAGGAGGCCCTCGACCGGGCCTTCCACAGGGTTCCGGTGGGCAGCGCGGCCGAGCGCGAGGCGCGTGAGCTGGAGGTCGAGGTGCAGGCACTCGCAGGCGACGTGCCGCGGGCGCTCGCCGCGGGGGAGCGGCTGACCGAGGAGCTCGCGGACGAGCCCGGCCGGCTGGCCGTCGTACGGCTCCGGCTGGCGCGGGCGCTGCTCGCCGGCGGCGAGTGGGACGCAGCCGAGGCGCAGCTGGCTGCCTCGGCCGGCCACGATCCCGCGCAGGAGGAGGTCCTGGGCGCCCGGCTGGCACTCGGCCGGCAGGACGACCGCGGCGCGGCGGAGCGGGCCCGGGCGGCGCTGGCGGTGGTCGGTGTCGACCGCCCCGAGATCGCCTGCGAGGCGTGGGAGGTGCTCGGCCGGGCGGAGCGGGCGCGCGACTTCGTGGCGGCCGAGGAGGCCTTCGAGGCCGGCTACCGGATCGCCGAGGACGTGGGGCTCCCGCTGTGGCGCGCCCGCCTGCTGGCCGCGCTCGGCGCGCTCGACCTGGCTGCCCGGCGGCCCACCGACGAGCGTCTCGCGGCCGCCCGCCGGGTCGCGCTCGAGGCGGGCGCCATCGCGACGGCCGCGCGGATCGAGCTCGACCTCAACCTGCTGCGGATGCGCTACCTCGAGCTCGACGACGCGATGGAGGCGATCGACAACGCGATCACGATGATGGAGCGGCTGCGCCTGCCTGACCTCGCCGTCGCGCACGTGCTCCGCGCCGCGACGCGCGGCCTGTCCGGACAGCTGGACGCGATGGAGGCCGACCTCGCCGCCGCGGCGGAGAAGCCGATGGACGAGGCCGTCCGCGCGGTCGGGGTCCCCGGCCACGTGCGGTCGTTCGTGGCCCTCGCCCAGGGTCGGTACGACGAGGCGCGGGGCCACCTGGCGACGGCGATGGACTACCACCGGCGGTTCCCGAGCCTGCCGTTCTCGCTGCGGGGCCTGTGGGCGCTGCTGGAGACCGCCCTCGGCGACGGCGCGGCCGCCCGCGAGGAGGTCCGCTCGGGTCCGCAGGCCAACAGCCCGCACAACTGGTTCGCGCTGCGCTACGCCGACGCGATCGCGCTCGGCCGGGCCGGCGAGCGCGCCGAGGCCGAGCGGGTCTTCGCCGACGCCGAGTGGGGGCTCCCCGGCCGGGAGCCGTGGCCGGAGCTCCACGCCCGGTTGCTGGTCGCCGTCGCGGCCGCGCGGGACGGCTGGGGCCAGCCCGAGCAGTGGTTCCGCCACGTGCTCGACGGGCTCGTCGGCTACGGCCTCACCGAGGCGGCGTCGGGCTGCCGGGTCGCCATGCGCGAGGCCGGGTTCGCCGTGCCGCGCAAGGCGGCCGGGAGCCAGCGGGTGCCGGGCCACCTGCAGCGGATCGGCGTCACGGCGCGGGAGTACGACGTCCTCGAGCTCGTCGTCGAGGGCCTCCAGAACAAGCAGATCGCCGACCGGCTCTACCTCTCCGTGCGCACCGTCGAGACGCACGTGACCCGGCTGCTGCAACGCACCGGGGCCGCGGACCGGAGCGCGCTGGCGTCGTACCTGCGGGGGTGAAGCGGCCTCAGGGCGTGACGGGCGGGCGCGCGGCCAGGCCGAGGTCGACGACGTCCTCGATCCGTTCGCACCACCACGACCGGGCCGTGTCGTGGGCCCCCGGGGCCATCGCGTCGTGCAGTGCGTGGGAGGCGTCGACGGCGTACGCGTCCTCGACCTCGACGACGACGTAGCAGCGGTCCCGGGCGCCGGTCAGCAGCCAGCGGCTGGTCGCGAAGCCGGGCAGCCGGCGCAGCCAGGGTGCGGCCTCGCCGCGGAGCCGGACGAGGACGTCGTCGCTCCGCTCGGGGGTGAGGTCCAGCGTCACCAGCAGCGTCGTCATGGCTCCACTGTCCGGGCCCGGCCGGTGCGCCACATCCGTGGCGGGCACGGACTCAACGATCGGGGCCCGATCCCCCCGGCGTCGCCGATGACTTTTGTCGGTGGTCGGGGTCACAGTGGGGAGACCGGGACGACGAGCTGGAGGTTGGGATGACGACGATCCTCATGGTCGGGACACGCAAGGGCCTGTGGGTGGGCCGCTCGGAGGACCGGGAGGACTGGTCGTTCACCGGGCCGCACCACGACATGGAGGAGGTGTACTCCTGCCTCGTCGACACGCGGGGGAGCGCACCACGCCTCTTCGCGGGCGCCTCGTCCAGCTGGCTCGGCCCGCAGCTGCGCTGGTCCGACGACCTCGGTGAGACCTGGCAGGAGACCCCCAACGGGGCGATCCGGTTCCCCGAGGGCGCCGGCGCGACCGTCGAGCGGATCTGGCAGGTCGTCCCGGGCGCCGGCGAGGGCGTGCTCCACGCCGGCACCGAGCCCGGCGCCGTGTTCACCTCCCGCGACGGCGGGGCGAGCTTCGCGCTCGAGGAGGGGCTCTGGAAGCACCCGCACCGTGAGCAGTGGGGCGCCGGCTTCGGCGGCCAGGCCTTCCACACCGTCCTGCCGCACCCGAGCGACCCCGCGTCGATGACGGTCGCGATCTCCACCGGCGGCGTCTACCGTACGACGGACGGAGGCGCCTCCTGGGAGCCGCGCAACCAGGGCATCCGCGCCGACTTCCTGCCCGAGGACCAGCGCTACCCCGAGTTCGGGCAGTGCGTCCACAAGGTCGCCCGGCACCCGTCGCGGCCCGAGCGGCTCTACGCGCAGAACCACGGCGGCGTCTACCGCTCCGACGACGAGGGTGGCTCGTGGACGTCGATCGGCGACGACCTGCCCAGCGACTTCGGGTTCCCGATCGTCGTCCACCCGCACCGGCCCGACACGATCTGGGTCTTCCCGCTCGGCGGCGGCGACCGGCGCTACCCGCCGGACGCCGAGCCTCGCGTGTGGCGCTCCGACGACGCGGGCGAGTCGTGGACGGCCTACGGCGACGGGCTGCCGGAGGCGTTCTTCGTCGGTGTCATGCGCGACGCGATGTGCGCCGACAGCCACGACCCGGCCGGCCTCTACTTCGGTGCCCGCAACGGCTCCGTGTGGGCGTCGGCCGACGACGGCGAGTCGTGGCGGCAGATCGTGGCCGACCTGCCCGACGTGATGTCGGTCAAGGCCGGTGTGGCCTGAACCGGACCGCGACCGAGCCCCGAGGCCGACCCCGAGGCTGAGATCGGGTCAGGACGGGTCACGCCCGAGCCGTAGCCTTGACCCATGCCCACCCTCCGCTCAGCGACGTCCACCTCGGGCCGCAACATGGCCGGCGCGCGCGCCCTCTGGCGCGCGACCGGCATGACCGACTCGGACTTCGGCAAGCCGATCATCGCCATCGCGAACTCCTTCACCGAGTTCGTCCCCGGACACGTCCACCTGCGTGACCTCGGCAAGATCGTCGCGGAGTCGGTGGTCGCCGCCGGCGGCGTCGCGAAGGAGTTCAACACGATCGCCGTCGACGACGGCATCGCGATGGGCCACGGGGGCATGCTCTACTCGCTGCCGAGCCGCGAGCTGATCGCGGACGCGGTCGAGTACATGGTCCAGGCGCACTGCGCCGACGCGATCGTGTGCATCTCCAACTGCGACAAGATCACGCCCGGCATGCTGCTGGCCGCGCTGCGCCTCAACATCCCGGTCGTCTTCGTGTCCGGCGGCCCGATGGAGGCCGGAAAGACCACCGCGATCGAGGGCATCGTCCACAGCAAGCTCGTCCTGGTCGACGCGATGGTGGCCTCGGCCAACGAGGCGGTCAGCGACGAGCAGCTCGACACCATCGAGCGCTCGGCCTGCCCGACCTGCGGCTCCTGCTCGGGCATGTTCACCGCCAACTCGATGAACTGCCTCACCGAGGCGATCGGCCTGTCGCTGCCGGGCAACGGCTCGACGCTCGCCACCCACGCCAAGCGCCGCGCGCTCTTCGAGGAGGCCGGCCGGGTCGTCATGGACCTGTGCCGCCGCTACTACGACGACGACGACGAGTCGGTCCTGCCGCGCAACATCGCCAACCGCGACGCCTTTGAGAACGCCGTCGCCCTCGACGTCGCGATGGGCGGCTCGACCAACACCGTGCTCCACCTGCTGGCCGCCGCGCGTGAGGCCGAGCTCGACTTCGACGTCCACGACATCGACGCGATCTCGCGCCGCGTGCCCTGCCTGAGCAAGGTGGCCCCGAACTCCCCGAAGTTCCACATGGAGGACGTCCACCGCGCCGGGGGGATCCCCGCCCTGCTCGGCGAGCTGCGCCGCGGCGGCGCGCTCAGGGAGGGCGTCCACTCGGTCCACTCGCCCGACCTCGACTCCTGGCTCGGCACGTGGGACATCCGCGGCGAGAGCCCGTCGGCCGAGGCGCTGGAGCTCTTCCAGGCCGCCCCCGGGGGAGTGCGGACGACGGAGCCGTTCTCCACCGAGAACCGCTGGGGAACCCTCGACACCGACGCGGCCGAGGGCTGCATCCGCGACTTCGAGCACGCCTACTCCGCCGACGGCGGCCTGGCGATCCTCACCGGCAACATCGCCGTCGACGGCTGCGTCGTGAAGTCGGCCGGCGTCCCCGAGGAGTGCCTGACCTTCCACGGCACCGCGATCGTCTTCGAGTCCCAGGACGCCGCGGTCGACGGGATCCTGTCGAAGAAGGTCGTGGAGGGCCACGTCGTGGTCATCCGCTACGAGGGCCCGAAGGGCGGCCCGGGCATGCAGGAGATGCTGTACCCGACCGCCTTCCTCAAGGGCCGCGGCCTGGGCCAGAAGTGCGCGCTGATCACCGACGGCCGCTTCTCCGGGGGCACGAGCGGCCTGTCGATCGGGCACATCTCGCCCGAGGCAGCCGGTGGCGGCCTGATCGCGCTCATCGAGGACGGCGACCCGATCTCGATCGACATCCCGAACCGCACGATCCACCTCGACGTCGACGAGCACACGCTGTCCGAGCGCAGGGTCCTGCAGGAGAAGCGCGACAAGCCGTACACGCCGCTCGACCGGCAGCGCCCGGTGTCCGCGGCGCTGCGGGCCTACGCGTCGATGGCCACGGCGGCCTCCGACGGCGCCTACCGGCGCGTCCCGGACTGACGGGCCGGCGGGCGGGGGCGACGCCCTAATCTGGGGACATGACCGACGCCCCCGACATCAAGCCCCGTTCGCGCGACGTCACCGACGGCCTCGAGAAGGCCGCCGCCCGGGGGATGCTCCGCGCCGTCGGCATGGGCGACGCCGACTTCGCCAAGTCGCAGATCGGGGTCGCGTCCAGCTGGAACGAGATCACGCCCTGCAACCTGTCCCTGGACCGGCTGGCCAAGGCCGTCAAGAACGGCGTGCACGCCGCCGGGGGCTACCCGCTGGAGTTCGGGACCATCTCGGTCTCCGACGGCATCTCGATGGGCCACGAGGGGATGCACTTCTCGCTCGTCTCCCGTGAGGTCATCGCCGACTCGGTCGAGGTCGTGATGAGCGCCGAGCGCCTCGACGGCTCGGTCCTGCTCGCGGGCTGCGACAAGTCGCTGCCGGGCATGCTGATGGCGGCCGCGCGTCTCGACCTCGCCAGCGTCTTCCTGTACGCCGGCTCGATCATGCCCGGCCAGGTCGACGGTCGCGACGTGACGATCATCGACGCCTTCGAGGCCGTCGGTGCCTGCCTGGCCGGCAAGATCACCCGCGAGGAGGTCGACCGCATCGAGCGGGCGATCTGTCCGGGCGAGGGCGCCTGCGGCGGCATGTACACCGCCAACACCATGGCCTCGGTCGGTGAGGCCCTCGGCATGTCGCTGCCGGGCAGCGCGGCTCCGCCGGCGGTGGACCGCCGCCGCGACGGCTTCGCCCACCGCTCGGGTGAGGCGGTGGTGAACCTGCTGCGCCAGGGCATCACGGCCCGGCAGATCATGACGCGCGAGGCGTTCGAGAACGCGATCGCCGTCGTGATGGCCCTGGGCGGCTCCACGAACGCCGTCCTGCACCTGCTGGCGATCGCCAACGAGGCCGAGGTCGAGCTGACCCTCGACGACTTCAACCGGATCGGCGACAAGGTGCCGCACCTGGCCGACATGAAGCCGTTCGGCAGGTACGTCATGAACGACATCGACAAGATCGGCGGCATCCCGATGGTGATGCGCGCCCTGCTCGACGCCGGCCTCATGCACGGCGACTGCCTCACCGTGACCGGCAAGACGATGGCCGAGAACCTCGACGAGCTCGCGCCGCCGGCCGTCGACGGCACCGTCATCCGTCCGCTGGACGCCCCGATCCACAAGAGTGGTGGCCTGACCATCCTCAAGGGCTCGCTCGCCCCCGAGGGTGCGGTGGTCAAGAGCGCCGGCTTCGACGACTCGGTCTACAGCGGCACGGCGCGGGTCTTCGACGGCGAGCGTGCGGCCATGGACGCCCTCGAAGAGGGACGGATCGTCTCCGGCGACGTCGTCGTCATCCGCTACGAGGGCCCGAAGGGCGGCCCGGGCATGCGCGAGATGCTGGCCATCACCGGTGCGATCAAGGGAGCCGGTCTCGGCAAGGACGTCGTGCTGGTGACCGACGGCCGGTTCTCCGGCGGCACCACCGGCCTGTGCGTGGGGCACATCGCGCCCGAAGCCGTCGACGGCGGTCCGATCGCGTTCGTCCGCGACGGCGACCGGATCACCCTCGACGTCGCCAACCGCACCCTCGAGCTCGGGGTCGACGCGACCGAGCTCGAGGCGCGCCGGGCCGGCTGGGAGCCGTTGCCGCCGAAGTACACCCGCGGGGTTCTCGGCAAGTACGCCAGGACCGTCCAGTCCGCCGCGCTCGGCGCCGTGACCTCGTAGGGACAGGACGATGAAGATCCATTCCCGCGTCGCGGGCCGCCTCCTCGACTTCGTCGAGAGCCAGCGCATGTTCTTCGTCGCGACCTCGCCGCTCGCCGAGGACGGCCACGTCAACCTGTCGCCCCGCGGCATCCCGGGCACCTTCCGGATGCTCGACGAGCACACGTTCGCCTGGCTCGACACGACCGGCAGCGGGAGCGAGACCATCGCCCATCTCCGCGAGAACGGCCGGGTGACGGTGATGTTCTGCGCGTTCGAGGGCGCCCCCAACATCGTCCGCTTCCACGGCCGGGGGCGTGTCGTCACGCGGTACGACGACGAGTACCTCCTGCTCGAGCCGTTGTTCGTCGACCTGCCCGGCGCCCGCGCCGTCATCGTCGTCGACATCGAGCGGATCTCGGACTCGTGCGGCTTCGGCGTGCCCCTCATGGAGTACGCCGGCGAGCGGGACCTGCTGCAGCCGTACTTCGAGCGCAAGGGGGTCGACGGCTCGGCCGACTACCGGCGGCGCAAGAACCGCAACAGCATCGACGGCCTGCCCGCCTACGACTTCGACCCGCTCGACGAGTGGTCGACCCTCGAGGGGCTCGGCCGGATCCGGGAGCGGCTGGCCGCGCAGATCGAGGGCTGGTCCTACCCGGTGTCCTACGCGCTCGCGCTCGACGGCGAGATCGGCCACGTCAACGAGCCGGGCGGGGTGCACCAGCTGCCGGGCGTCGTCCTCGCGACCGTGCTGAAGCACGACGGCTCCACCGCCACCCTCGAGGTGACGCCGCAGCAGCTCGACGAGGCGATCACCGCCCTCGCCCCGGCCGCCGCCTGCACCGAGGTCGACCACCCCAACCTGGCCGACTGGCGGGCGGTGCGCTCGCGGCTCGCCGCGTCCGGCGGCACACTGACGGCGGTCTTCGTGCGCGACGCCGGCGACGAGCCCGGCTCCGCGACGGACGCCGGCCTGCGTGCGCGCTGGTGAGCGGGTGGTGAGCAGGTGGTGAGCAACGCCTTCGGGCAGTCCGTCGGCGCCGAGGTGCCCGGCTGGGAGCCGCGCCCCTGGCCGGAGCCGCTCACGCTGACCGGCCGCTACGTGGAGCTGCGGCCGCTCTCGTCCGCCCAGTACGCCGACCTCCACGCCGCCACGTGCGGACCCGACGACGGCGACCTGTGGACCTACCGGCCGATCCCGCGCCCGGCCACCCTCGCCGAGCTGTGGATGCACCTCGCCGGACACCTGGAGTCGTCGGAGATGGTGACCTTCGCGCTGGTGCCGCTGGAGGGGGAGCGCGTGGGGAGGGCGACCGGGCTGGCGTCGTACATGCGCATCGAGCCGGCGCACGGGCAGGTCGAGGTGGCGGGGGTGCTGTTCGGCAAGGCGCTGCAACGCACCCGTGCCGCCACCGAGGCGATCCACCTGCTGATGCGGCACGCGTTCGACGAGCTCGGCTACCGCCGGTTCGAGTGGAAGTGCGACAGCCTCAACGAACCGTCGCGGCGCGCGGCACGGCGCCTGGGGTTCGTGGAGGAGGGCCGCTTCCGCAACCACATGGTCACCCAGGGCCGCAACCGCGACACCGACTGGTTCTCCGTCACCGACGCGGAGTGGCCGGCGGTCCGCTCGGCGCACGAGCGGTGGCTCGACCCGGCGAACTTCGACGAGCGCGGTCGCCAGCGGTCGCGGCTGGGCGAGGGCCTGCGCGTCAGGTGAGCACGCCGGCGACCGAGCCCTCGGCCGCCGCGCGTCCGTCACCCTGGCCGACGAGGAAGTCGATGAGGAGCGGGGCGAGCACGCGCTCCGGGCCGCGCGCTCGGGCGAGGTAGCCCACACCCTCGAGCAGGACGTAGCCGTGGACGATGGTCCACCAGCGGAAGACCGGCGCGGAGCCGCGCTGAGCCTCGAACCGTCCGGCGCGGACGGCGCGCTCGATGGTGGCGCCGACCCGGTCGAGCGTCTCGCGTCGCCCCACGTGCAACTCCTCGGAAGTCGCCGGGCGGTAGCCGGCGAGCGGGGCGGTCGCGAACATGACGGCGTAGAGCTCGGGGTTCTCCCGGGCGTGGGCGAGGTAGGCCGCGGTCTGCCGGGCGAGGTCGCGCACCGGGTCGGCGGACTGCTCGACCGCGGCCAGGTGGGCCTCCAGGCGGGCGAAACCCTCCTCGACGACTGACCTCGCCAGCGCCTCCATCGAGCCGAAGTGCGTGTACACCGACATCGTCGACGTGCCCGCTGCGCTGGCGACCCGCCGGGTGCTCAGCGACGCCGCCTCGCCGTCGGCGACCAGCTGCGCGGCGGCTGCCGTCAGCCGCTGGCGCATGGGCGCATCGGTGAGAGGCCTCACATCGCTCGACATGGCCCCCAGTATCCATCACACTGGTGATAACGGTTGTTATAGGACTGGAGGACGGCGTGCAGGTCAGCAGGTGGAGGCGGGCGGCCACGGTCGGCTGGGTCGCGATCGCAGCGCTCGCGGTCGTCTACGGTCCGATGGCGGTCGAGTACACGTGGCGCTTCTTCGACCCCGGTGCACCCCGCCTGTGGGACCGCACCTTCGCGGCCGTCGTCGACCATGACGAGGTCTACGGCGCCGGGTCCATCCACACGGTGAGCGGGGACGAGTACGCCGACAACCGGCTCACGATGCTCTTCCACACGACCACCGGCGGGATCGCCATCGTCCTGTTCGCCGCGCAGTTCTCCGCGCGTCTGCGGCGCAATCTCGTGCGTCACCGCGTCGTCGGCCGGGTGGCGGCGGGCCTGGCCCTCGTCGGCATGGCCGGCGCGGCGGCGTACCTCGTCGCGGTCGGGCCGGACGACACCTTCGACGGACCGGCGTTCCACGTCCAGCTCTGGGCCCTCGCATTCGGGACGGCGACAGGCACCGTGCTCGGCGTGGCCGCGGCGCGCCGGCGCCAGATCGCCATGCACCAGGCGTTGATGGCCTACGCGTTCGCCCTTCTGCTCACCGCCCCGCTGCTGCGGGTGGGCTACCTCGTGCTGGGCAACGCCTGGCCGGACGCCACCCAGCTCGAGACGAACCTGGCCGGCGCCGCCTTCCTCGGCACGTGGGCACCCTTCGGCGCCTTCCTCGCAGCCCGCGCCCAGGACCGCCGACGCCGGCGCTCGTCCGGGATCCCCGCCCTGCCCGGGCGGCGCCTCGACGTCGGCGTGCTGCTCCTCGCCGCGGCCGCGGCTCCCGTCCTCGTCGCCCGTCACGGCGCCACCATCGACGGACCCGACCGGGTCACCGTGACCGGCTTGGTGGGTGCGCTCGTCGCCCTGGCCGTCGCGGTCGCCAACCTCGTCGGTGCTCGCCGGGCCGGTGCCGAGGTGGCCGCCGAGGAGTGGCGCGTCGCGTGCCTGGGCCTGGTGGCGACGGCGCCGACCGCCGTGGTGACGGGGGCGCTGCTGGACCTGCCGTTCTCCGACGCCGACGCGTGGTTCGCGACCCTGCTCACGGCGCCGGCGATCGCGCTGTCCCTCGGGTTCCTCCTGGTCGTCTGGCGACGACGGACCATCCGGAACCCCCGCGCCCAGGGGGCGGCGCTCGAGCCGGTGCCGGCGCCCTCGGCGAGTGTGCTGCCCGACTGACCCCGAGCGGGCTCAGCCCGCCGGCGTCCCCAGCTGCTGCAGCACCGACCGCGCCTGCGACCGGGCGCCTGCGGCGTTCGGGTGCGCGGGTACGGCGACGGCGAGGTCGTTGAGCGAGAGGACGCCGAGGCCCTCGACGTACCTGGTCAGTGGGCCCGTGCACACGTGGTGCCCCGTGCTCAGCGGATGGGTGTCGACGAGCTCGGCGCCGCCGCGGCGGGCGGCCTCGGCGAGCATGTCGTTGAGCTTCACGAAGACCGAGTGGAGGTAGGCCATGTCGGTGTTGGTGATCGGCACGACCGGCCAGCAGCCGCGCTCGGGGATCGCGTCGAGGTAGTTGACCAGCAGCACCCGCGCGCGGGGCGAGCGGCGTTTGATCTCCTTGAGCGCCTCGACGACCTTGTCCTCGGAGGCGGCGACGTTCTCGGCCAGCCGGTCGACGCCACCGGCCGTGAAGCGCTCCTTGCACGCGCCGAGCGGCAGGGTGGACTCGTCGATGAGCGGGATGACGTCGGGCAGCGGCAGCTTCGGCGTGAGCAGGCTGACCGGGCTGGCGGAGATGCAGCTCATCGCTCCGCTGGCGACCTCCGCGTCGTTGCCGCCGATGCCGACGGTCACCAGGTCGGTCGTGGGCGTGAGCCGGTCGAACTGCGGCGGGTTGACCCCGCCCAGCGGGAGCTGCTGCGACTGCGTGAAGTGCTCGGTCGTGGCCGAGCCGCACGTCGCGTCGCGGAAGGTCGTGACGCCGAGCGCCTCGGCGACGAGCTTCGGGTAGTTCGTGTGCGACTGGAAGCAGTCGACCGGCGCGTGGGTCGCGTCCGGGAAGCCGTTGCGGTCGAAGAGGACCACGTCGGCGGACCAGGAGTCGCCCAGGGCGACGTACTCCTCGTACGACGGCGCGGGCTCCGCGTGCGCCACGGGCGCCTCGCTGCCGGCGACCGCCGGCGCGAGCGTGAGGGAGGTGAGTCCGGCGAGGACGGCGGCAGCACGGGCAGCGGGACGGCGTCGGAGCATGCCCGGTCCAACGAGCCGGAGTGACCGCGGTCACTCGCCAACCCGAGCGCCGGAACTCCCGGAACGGGTGGGCCCGGGGCTGTCGTATCGCGCCGGTCCCCTTCGTGGACAGGGCAAGAGGCGGTCACCGGATCGCCGCATCCGAAGGGAAAGCCGATGTCTGTCATCACCACCAGCTCGACCCCCACGCGCACGTCCTCCACCCGCACGCGCCGCCTTCCGATCGGCGTCCAGGTCCTCGGGATCGCCTTCGTCGGCGCCGTGGTCACGGGCGGGTTCGAAGCGCTCACCCGCGCCGTGGGCGTGCCCTACGCCTTCGCCCTGCCGGGGGCGGAGCCGGCCACCATGCCCGTCAGCGGTCTCTTCTTCGCGGTGCTGGAGTTCGGTGTCGCCGGCGCGATCCTCGCGGCCTGCCTCACGCGATGGGCCCGGCAGCCGCGCTCGACGTGGCGCCGCACCACCGTCACGCTCACCGCGATCTCGCTGGTGCCGTCGCTGGTGGCGGCCTCGACGAGCTACGCCACCAACGTCGCGCTGGCGGTGAGCCACCTGGTCGCCGCGTCGGTGATCATCCCGCTCGTCGCGCGACGACTCGCCGAGACCAACCCGCGCAGGGCATGACGGGCCGGGTGTCGGCGCGGCGTGGCACCGTCGAGGACATGGACCAGCGGATCAGCTTCGTCACCCTCGCCGTCGCCGACATCGACGCGACCCGGCGCTTCTACGTCGACGGCCTCGGCTGGGTCCCCGAGCTCGACGTGCCGGGGGAGGTGATCATGTTCCGTGCGGGCCGGCACCTCGTGCTCTCGTTGTGGGAGCGCAGCCACTTCGAGGCCGAGGTCGGCGCCCTGATGACCGGCCCCGGGGTCGCACCGGTCACCATCGCCCACAACCTCGCGACGCCCGAGGAGGTGGACGCCGTCCTCGCCACCTCCCGCGCCGCCGGCTCGCCCCATGTTGAGGAGGCCGTGCGGCGCGACTGGGGTGGCTACACCGGCTACTTCGCCGACCCCGACGGGTTCCGGTGGGAGATCGCGTTCAACCCCGACCCCGGTCTGGGCTTCGTGCTGCCGGGCTGACTCACCCCACCAGAGCCCCCACCTGGCGCAGCACGTCCAGTAGCGGCACCAGCGCCGGCGAGGGGTTGCCGGGGCGGTGCACGGCCGCGAGGTCGCGGTGCATCGGCGGCTCGAAGCTCCGGGCGACGACGCCCGGCAGGGGATCCCGGGACCGGTCCACGCTGTGCCAGATGCAGGACGCCAGGCCGTGGCTGACGGCGGCCAGCCACGCGCTGCGCTCGTCGGTCTCGACCGCGACCTCGGGCCTCACCCCGCAGCGGTCGAAGAAGCCGTCGAGGGCAGCGCGGCGCGCGGTGCCGGCGGTGGGGAGGACCAGCGGCAGGCCGGCGAGGTCGGCGAAGGTCACCCGCTCGGGGAGGTCCATCGCGGCGGGGGAGTAGAGCCGGACCTCGGCCCGCCCGATCCCGACGACGGTCAGCCCGGTCGTCACCGTGCTGTCGCAGATGCCGAGGTCGGCCCGACCGGCGTCGACCAGGTCGATGACCTCGGCGGACGACGCGCACCCCACCAGCCGCGTGGGTACGACGACGTCGTGGTCGCGCAGGGCAGCGAGGATCGGGATCGCCATCGCCGCCTGCAGGGTCGGCGACGCCGCGATCACCAACGGCGCGGCGGGATCGGCACTGGTCGCCGCGGTCCGCAGCGCGTCGATGCTGGCCAGCACCTGCCGGACCCGCCGGACGAAGGACTCGCCGTCGGCGGTGAGCGCGACCCCGCGCCCGGAGCGCGCGAAGAGCGTGGTGCCGAGCTCGCGCTCGAGCTGGCGGACGGCGCGGCTCAGTGCGGGCTGGGCCACCGGGACCGCCGCCGCGGCGGCGGTCATGCTGCCGTGCTCGGCCGTCGCGACGACGTACCGCATCTGCTGGATGTTCAGCGGGCACCTCCATGCCGAACGGGTCTTGGACGTCGTGTGACGCGCACCACGAATCTAGAACGCGTTCCACTTCTTTCGCACCTGTTCGAGGAGTCGTCATGCGTGTTCCCTCCCTGTCCCCGCGCCTCGCCGCCGCCGGCGTCGCCCTGCTCGCCGGCCTGGCCGGTGCCGTCGTCGCTGCACCCGGCACCGCCGCCCCCGCCCCGGCGCCCGCCGCCGCGACGCCCGCCCTCGCCGGACTCAAGGTGCTGCTCACCAACGACGACAGCGCGCGCGGGCTCGACGCCGGCTACGGCACCGACGGCAAGGGCCTCTACGAGCTGCGCAAGGCGCTCTGCGGCGCCGGTGCCGACGTCCTCGTCGTCGCGCCGTGGTCGCAGCAGAGCGGCGCGGGCGCGCGGATGACCTCGCCCGGCTTCGCGCCGGTCGCGATGACCGTGCAGGCGGTGACGCCACCGGCGGCGTACGCGAGCGACTGCAGCGGCAGCGCGAGTGCGGGCGCCGTGTTCGGCGTCTGTGTCGCCGCCGCTCCCTGCTCCTCGACCACGCCGTCGGCCTCGCCCGCGGACGCGGTCAACATCGCGCTCGAGAGGTTCGCCGCCAACTACTGGCCGTCCGGCCCCGACCTGGTCCTGTCCGGCACCAACTTCGGGCAGAACGTCGGCGCCACGCTCAACCACTCCGGCACGGTCGGCGCCGTCGTCACCGCCCACGAGTACGGCGTCCCGGCGATCGCCTTCAGCGCCGAGGTCCCGCGCGACCTGGCCCAGATCCCCCACGTGCCGTTCGCGGCCACGGCGGACTTCGCGGTCAGGCTGGTCACCGCGCTGCGCAGGCGCAACGCGCTGGCCGACAACCTGGTCCTCAACGTGAACCACCCGTTCGTCGGCCCCGGCGAGACCCTCGGCAAGGCCGTCCAGGCCGACGTCGGCCACAGCAGCGACCTGGGGCTGACCTTCCTCGACGACGTCCCCGCGACCGGCGGCACCTACCGCCTCGTCGCCGGGGCGCCCGCCACGGAGACCCGCCGCAACGCCGACACCACCGCGCTGGCCCGCAACGACATCCCGGTCACGGCGCTCGACGGCGACTGGGGCCGTCCGATGCCGGTCCAGGTCTCGCTGGTGATCGGCTCGCTGAAGTAGGACCGCACCGAGCCCCGTGGTCACTGCCCCGTCCGGGGCGTCAGGTCCGGATGGGAGGATGGGGCAGTGACCACGGCCGGGGACATGCTCGCGGCAGAGATCCGCGGCCTCACCGCGGACCTGACCGCCCGGCGCTCGGCGGCGCTGGCCGACGAGCCCGACGCGGTGCACCAGCTCCGCACGACGGTACGACGCCTGCGGAACCTGCTGGCTGCCTTCCGCCGCTGCTTCGACCCCGACCGGGCGGCCGAGCTCGCGGCCGCCCTCGCGTCGTACGGCGACCTGCTGGGGGAGTGCCGTGACCTGGAGGTCCGGGCTGCCGACGCGACCGCCGCGCTCGACGCCGTGGGGCTCGCCGATGCGCTCGGCGACGCACTGGTCGGCCCGTTGGTCGCCCGCCACGTCACGGCCCACGCCGCCCTGGTCGGATGGCATGCCGGCCCGGGCGTGCTCGCGCTCGACGCGCTGCTCGCCACCTGGGCGGACGCGCCGGCCCTGGCCCGCCGCGCCCGTCGGCCCGCGGCCGACGTGGCGGAGAAGGCGGTGCGCCGCCAGGCCCGCCGGGTCCTCGCCCGCGCGGACGCGGTCGTCGCTGCCGAGGGGGTGGAGGAGGCCCGCCACGGCCTCCGCAAGGCCGGGCGCCGCCTGCGGCACACCGCCGACGCGGTCGCCGCCGTCGACGTCGACGACGCGCTGCCGGCGCTCGGCAGGCTCGGTCACCAGGTCCAGGGCGCGCTGGGCGACCACCGCGACGCGCTGCTGCTCGCCGACCACGTCGAGCGGTGCGCGACCGACCCGGCCCGCACGGGCGACCGGGCGTCGTACGACGCCGTGCTGGTGCACGCCCAGCAGCTCGCCGCGACCGCGCTCGTCGGGCTCGACGCGACCCTCGCCACGCTCCGCGAACAGGTCATTCCATGAGACGCGCGTCTTGGTATCTGGGACGAGGGCGCTACGTTATTCGACGGCACGACCGGGGCGGCGTACGGTGGGCGCATGCATCAGCAGCTTCTCGTACGCACCGGACGCGCCGCCTGACCTCGTCAGACGTCGCGTCCCACCCCTCGTTGCCTCCGCAACAGAGGGGTTTTTGTTTGTACGAACCACACCCCCGCCGGCACCGTCCGGCAAGCAGCACAGACAGGAATGAGTCGGATGACTGAGCAGCAGGGCTCGGGCGAGACGATGACCGGCGCGCAGAGCCTGGTCCGGTCGCTCGAGGCGGCAGGTGTCACGGACATCTTCGGCATCCCGGGAGGCGCGATCCTCCCGGCCTACGACCCGCTGATGGACAGCAGCATCCGGCACATCCTGGTACGCCACGAGCAGGGCGCCGGCCACGCCGCGCAGGGCTACGCCTCGGCGTCGGGCCGCGTGGGCGTCTGCATGGCGACCTCGGGGCCGGGCGCGACCAACCTGGTCACCCCGATCGCCGACGCGCACATGGACTCGGTCCCGATGGTCGCGATCACCGGCCAGGTGGGTGCCTCGATGATCGGCACCGACGCCTTCCAGGAGGCGGACATCCGCGGCATCACGATGCCGATCACCAAGCACAACTTCCTCGTCACCGACCCCGCCGAGATCCCGGTCAAGATCGCCGAGGCGTTCCACATCGCCTCGACCGGTCGCCCCGGCCCCGTGCTCGTCGACGTCACGAAGTCCGCGCTCCAGGCGACGACGTCGTTCACCTGGCCGACCGAGGTCACGCTGCCCGGCTACCGTCCGGTCACCCGCCCGCACGCCAAGCAGATCCGCGAGGCCGCGCGCCTCATGCTCGAGTCGCGCCGGCCCGTCCTGTACGTCGGCGGCGGCACCATCCGCTCGGGCGCCTCCAAGGAGCTGGCGACCCTCGCCGCGCTCACCGGCATCCCGGTCGTGACCACGCTGATGGCGCGGGGCGCGTTCCCCGACAGCCACCCGCAGCACCTCGGCATGCCGGGCATGCACGGCACGGTGGCGGCCGTGGCCGCGCTGCAGAAGAGCGACCTGATCATCAGCCTCGGCGCGCGCTTCGACGACCGCGTGACCGGCAACCTGGACTCCTTCGCGCCCGGCGCGAAGATCATCCACGCCGACATCGACCCGGCCGAGATCGGCAAGAACCGCTTCGCCGACGTGCCGATCGTGGGCGACGTCCGCGAGGTTCTGCTCGACCTGGTCACCACGCTGCGCACCGAGCAGGAGGCCGGCCACACCGGCGACTACGAGGCGTGGGTCGCGTTCTGCGCCGGGGTGAAGAAGCAGTACCCCCTGGGCTACGAGAAGCCCGCCGACGGCGGCCTCTCGCCCCAGTACGTCATCGAGCGCCTCGGCATCATCTCCGGCGACAACACCATCTACACCGCGGGCGTCGGCCAGCACCAGATGTGGGCGGCGCACTTCGTCAGCTACGAGCGCCCGAACACCTGGATCAACTCCGGTGGCCTCGGCACGATGGGCTTCGCGGTCCCCGGCGCCATGGGTGCCAAGGTCGCGATGCCGGACCAGACGGTGTGGGCGGTCGACGGCGACGGCTGCTTCCAGATGACCAACCAGGAGCTCGCCACCTGCGCGATCAACGACATCCCGATCAAGGTCGCGGTCATCAACAACGAGTCGCTCGGCATGGTGCGCCAGTGGCAGACGCTGTTCTACAACAGCCGCTACTCCAACACCGACCTGCACTCGAAGCGGATCCCCGACTTCGTGAAGCTGGCCGACGCCTACGGCTGCGTCGGCCTCGCCTGCGAGTCGCCGGACGACGTCGACGCGACCATCGCGAAGGCGATGGAGATCAACGACGTCCCGGTGGTCGTCGACTTCCGGGTGCACCGGGACGCCATGGTGTGGCCGATGGTCGCCGCCGGCACCAGCAACGACGACATCAAGTACGCGCGCGACCTGGCGCCCCAGTTCGACGAAGACGACCTCTGAGGAAGATCGACATGGCCCAGCACACCCTCTCGGTCCTCGTCGAGGACAAGCCCGGCGTCCTGGCGCGGATCTCCGCGCTGTTCAGCCGCCGCGGCTTCAACATCACCTCGCTCGCGGTCGGCCCGACCGAGCACGAGGAGATCTCGCGGATGACGATCGTCGTCAACGTCGAGTCCTCGCCGCTCGAGCAGGTCACCAAGCAGCTCAACAAGCTGGTCGAGGTCATCAAGATCGTCGAGCTCGACCCGGCGGCGTCGGTCAACCGCGAGCTGGTCCTGGTCAAGGTCGGCGCCACCGCCGAGAACCGCAGCCAGGTGCTCGACGTCGTCCAGCTCTTCCGTGCCAAGGTGATCGACGTGTCGTCCGACGCGATCACCATGCAGGTCGTCGGCAACGCCGACAAGATCAGCGACTTCCTGCGCGTGCTCGAGCCCTTCGGGATCCGCGAGCTCGTGCAGTCCGGCATGGTGGCCATCGGCCGCGGGTCGCGCTCCATCTCGGAGCGTGGCAAGCCCGTCGCCGTACCGGTCCCGCCTGCCGCCAACGCCTGACCGGCGGTCGAGGAGGTCGCGCAGCGACCGTCACGAGACCCCCGCAGCATCCAACGAAACCCAACCAGCAAGGAGAAGCCCGACGTGGCTGAGATTTTCTACGACGACGACGCCGACCTGTCCCTCATCCAGGGCAAGAACGTCGCGGTCATCGGTTACGGCAGCCAGGGCCACGCCCACGCGCTCAACCTGCGCGACTCCGGTGTCGACGTTCGCGTCGGCCTGCGCCCGGGCTCGAAGAGCATCGCGAAGGCCGAGGAGGAGGGCCTCAAGGTCCTGCCCGTCGCCGAGGCGGTCGAGGAGGCCGACGTCATCGTCATCCTCGCGCCCGACCAGTTCCAGCGCACCATCTACGCCGAGGACATCGAGCCGCACCTGGCCGCCGGCGACACCCTGGTGTTCGGCCACGGCTTCAACATCCGCTTCGGCTACATCAAGGCGCCCGAGGGCGTCGACGTGATCATGGTCGCCCCGAAGGCCCCCGGCCACACGGTGCGTCGCGAGTACGTCGCCGGCCGCGGCATCCCGGACATCATCGCCGTGGAGCAGGACGCCTCGGGCAAGGCCTGGGACCTCGCGAAGTCCTACGCCAAGGGCATCGGCGGCACCCGCGCCGGCGTCATCAAGACCACCTTCACCGAGGAGACCGAGACCGACCTGTTCGGTGAGCAGGCCGTCCTCTGCGGTGGTGTCTCGCAGCTGATCCAGTACGGCTACGAGACCCTCACCGAGGCGGGCTACCAGGGCGAGATCGCCTACTTCGAGGTGCTCCACGAGCTCTAGCTGATCGTCGACGTCATGTGGGAGGGCGGCATCGCCAAGCAGCGCTGGTCGGTCTCCGACACGGCGGAGTACGGCGACTACGTCTCCGGCCCGCGGGTCATCGACCCGTCGGTGAAGGCGAACATGCAGGCCGTCCTCGCCGACATCCAGTCCGGCGCCTTCGCCGAGCGGTTCATCGCCGACCAGGACGCCGGTGCGCCGGAGTTCCTCGAGCTGCGCGCCAAGGGCGCCGCCCACCCGATCGAGGCCGTCGGCAAGACCCTGCGCGGCCACTTCTCGTGGAAGCAGCAGGACGACGACTACACCGAGGGCTCGGCCGCGCGCTGACCCACGTCGTACGACGAACGCCTCCGGCTCCCGCGTGGACCGGGGGCGTTCGCGTGCCCGGGCCCGGGCTCAGCCCGAGTCGAGCGCATCGAGCTGGTCGAGGAGGCCGCGGACCAGGGCGCGTGCCGCCTCGGCTGCCAGCACCATCCGGGGCCGGGGTGCCTCCAGTGCTTCGATGACGAGCCAGGTCCGGTCGTCGTCGGCGTAGCGGCCGATGCGGACGGCGAGGGTCAGCGGTCGCAGGGACGCCGTGACGGGGACGGTGTCGCCGGAGCCCGCGACGACCGGCAGGAGCGTCGGCTCGCTCTGGTGGTAGCGGTCCTCGGGATGGTCGTCCGCGGCGTGCTCGCGGGTGCACCACGGTGGACAGGGCGCATCCGGCCAGGGCGGCTGCGCCGCCCGGGCACCCGCCTCCCACGCCCCTGCCTCCCGCGCGCCGTCGTCGGCTCCGTCCATGGCCTCACCCCCGAGATCTCCTGCTCCGTCGGCCGGACCCTAGGACCCGCATCCGACGCATGTGCCCGTCGCCGGACGCGTCGTCCACAGGCCGCCCGGAACCCGGCCGCCGGAGAATGCACATACGAGTATGGTCCCTCGGGGGTGGTCATACGTGGATGATGGTGGGCGTGGCGGGAAGGCGTGCGGACGACAGCTGGCGGGCCTATGCGCGAGAGCTGGGCGTCAACCTGCAGCGGGCCCGGCTCGCCAAGGGGCTGAGCCAGGAGCGGGTCGCGCACCTCGCCGGGATCGCCGGCTTCACCTACCAGAAGTTCGAGAAGGGCGAGTCCCGCCCGGGCACGCCGATGAACCCGCAGCTGCTGACCCTCGTGTCACTGAGCCAGGTCCTCGACGTCGCGATCGTGGACCTGCTGCCGGACTTCCAGCCCGACGTCAGCCGCTGACGACCAGCAGCACCGCACCGGCGCCGACCAGCGCCACACCGCCCCACTGCAGCAGCGAGAGGCGCTCGCCGAGGAGCGTGACGCCGAAGATCGCGACGAGCACGACGCTGAGCTTGTCGACGGGGGCCACGAGGGAGGCGTCGCCGACCTTGAGCGCGCGGAAGTAGCAGATCCACGAGGCGCCCGTCGCCAGGCCCGAGAGCACGAGGAAGACCCAGGTCCGGGTCGTGACCTCCCCGGGGGAGTGGAACTTGCCGAGCGCCAGCAGGATCAGCCCGAGCGTCACCAGGATGACGATCGTGCGGACGAAGGTCGCCACGTCGGAGTCGATGTCCTTGACGCCCACCTTGGCGAAGACGGCCGTCAGGGCGGCGAAGACCGCGGACAGCAGCGCCCAGAACCACCAGGTCGAGGTCAGCTCCATGTCCCGACGCTACCCGGGCCGGTGCCGTCGTGGGGACGCACGACGACACCGGCCGGGCGGTCAGTGCAGCGCGATCACGACGCTTGCGCCCTTGGCTGCGGCGTCGGTCGAGGCCACCTGGTCGCCGTACTGCCCTGCCGCGACCGGGCCTCCCGTGTCGACCACGAGCTGGTCGACGTGCCCGCCGCCGACGCCGATCAGGCGTTGGCGCACGGTCGACGCGGCCGGCTCCGCGAAGGTCATGGTGGAGGAGGAGCGGTCGGACCACACGGTGACCACCCAGCCACCGGGAGTGGTGACCGTCGGACTGCGGTGGGCCGTCGTCGCGGCCGTCTCGGCTGCGCCGGCGAGCGCGGCGACGGGACCGCCCGGATCGGTCCCCGAGTAGGCGAGGACGGTCAGCGTCGCCTTCACGGCCGTCGTACCGAGGGCGACCGTGACATTGCGACCCGCGTCGCCGGCCGCCGCCACCTTCTGCCACACGACGGTGGTCATCGCGTCGGTCGACACCGGCTGGCCCACCTGGGTCCACCCCGCCGGCGCCGCCGGGGGTGTGGTCGTCGCGGCCGAGACCACCGCGACCAGGCCGTCGCCCTCCTGCGCCGCCGTCGGGACCTGCGCGACGATGCTCGTCGCGTTGGTGACCTTGCCGGTCGAGTCGCGGAACGCCACCGGACTGGTCGCACCCTCGATCACGACGGGCCGAGTCGAGGAACCCGTGGCGCCGTACTCGTCGGTCACGGTGAGGGTCACCTGGTAGGTCCCGGCCGCCGTGTAGAGGTGGCTGGGCTGGGATCCCGTGGCGGTGCCGCCGTCGCCGAAGTCCCACGTCCAGCCGACCACCGTGCCGTCCGGGTCGGTGGAGTCACGGCCGTCGACGGCGCAGGTCTGGCCCGAGCACGACGTCGTGAACGACGAGGTCGGGGGCTGGTTGGCGAGCGGTCCCAGGAACATCGTCCCGGAGGACCACTGCGGACTGGTGTCGATGCCGCCGCCGGTGATCCGCGTCCAGCCGCCGCCCGCGACCCCGTTCGCGACGGGCATGCTCCACAGGTCGTTCGTGGTCATGCCGGCCCAGAGCCGGCCGTCGGCGTAGAAGAGGTTGCGTACGTCGCGCAGTGCCGGGAAGGCGGACGAGGCGATGCTGAACTCCTGGGCTCCGACGATCAGGCTGTCAGGAGAGAACCACCGCCAGAACACCTTGTTCTGCAGCGATCGCGTGTAGTACAGGCGGTGATTCGCATAGGCCATGCCGGTGACGCCCGAGAGCTGACCGTAGAGGTTGGGCACCCGCCCGCGGTAGGTCCGGGTGCCGCCGCCGCTCAACGGCACGGTGCTCCAGTCCGGGTCGTTGTACGGGTCGATCACCGTGTCCGGTCCGAAGGCCGACCCGTCGTACGTCCGGTAGTGCAGCCTGTTGTCGGTCCACCCGTAGACGAGCTTGTTGCCGACCATGAAGGCTCCCCTGGCGTTGTTCCAGCTGCCGGTGGTCGCGACGGACGTCGGCGGGGTGGCCGTGGTGCCGGTGAACGTCCGGACGGTGGCCGTCGTCCCGGACAGCCGGTAGAGGCTGCGGGGGAGTGCGGGATCGGCGAGGGCGACCGGAGGGGTGCCTCCGTCGACGGGGAAGAAGGCGAGCCGGGCGCGGCGGTAGAGGCCGTTGCCGATGTACTCGGTGTCGCTGCCGACGTAGATGCCGTTGTCGGTCGCGAGCAGCTCCTCGGCGCCGACGCCGAGCGGGTGCCGGCCGGGGTTCCACGTGAGCGGGATGCCGTTGTCCGGGTCGAGTGCGGCGAGCCCCGGGCGTGGCACCTGCCCGGCCTGCTCGTCCGCGCCGCTCTGGATCGCGTTCAGCCACTTCTGGTGGCCGCCGACGTAGACCGCGTTGTCGGCGACCGAGACCGAGAGCAGCGAGTCCTGGCCGGTCGCTGCCTGCCAGACCGGTTGCACGTCCTGGCCGGCCGCCGTCGCGTCGAAGCGTGCCGCGGAGTCGCACAAGGTGCCGTTGTAGCCCGCGCCGCTCGCGACGACGACGAAGTACGAGCTGTCGGGGGAGAAGTCGACGTCGCGGACGTAGGAGTCGAAGGCGTTGTTCTGGCATGCCGGCGTGTAGCGCAGCGTCCTCCAGCCGGCAGTGACGCTCGCGCTGTCCGGGCCCAGGTCGATGAGCATCACCTGGTCGCGGTCCAGCCCGTCGGCGTGCTTGAAGTTGCCGATCGCGGCCATCCGGGTGCCGTCCGGGCTCGCGGCCAGCTTCGCGACGCCGACCGGCGCCTTCGCCGTACCGGAGGGCCAGTTGTGGTTGGTGTCGACCGCGATCCTCAGGTAGGCGTCGACGGCGCCCGTGGTCGCGTCCAGGGACGCGAGACCGGCGCGCGGCAGGGTCGCCACGGTCGTGAAGCTGCCGGCGAGCAGCAGCCGGTTGCCGACCAGCGCGATGTCCAGCACGCTGCCGTTCGGGCTCGGGTTCCGGAACGCCGTCACCAGGGCACCGGTGGACGTGTCGACCTTGATGACGTTGCGGACCTTCGTCGTACCGGCGAGCTTGAAGGCCCCGGCGACATAGAGGGCACTGCCGTCCGCCGACGGCGCCAGCGCGTTGACGCTGCCGTCGAGCGCCGGCGCGAAGGCCTGGTCGATGGTGCCGGTGATCCGGTCGTAGGCGAGGAGGTACGGCGTCGCGAGCTGCGCGCTCGTCCCGGGGTTCTGGGCGGTCGTGAACGTCCCCCCGACGAACACCTTGCGCCCGACCTCGGCGATCGCGAGGGTCCGGCCGTCGAGGATGTGGGGCGTGGCGGCGGGGACCGCCGAGGGGATCAGCCGCTGGTGGGCCGGCTGCGCCCCGGCCGGTGGGTCGGTCGACGCCGCAGTGAGGGCCGCGGCGATGAGCGCCGCGACGAGGACGATCCGGATCCGACGGCATCGATGACGCACAGGTGCCCTCCATTGACTCGGCCGAGACGAGTCGAGACTTGCACCGTTCGGCTCCCGACGACTCACCCATTTCGGGCAAGAGCGCCGACGGCTCGCCCCTGCGCGGGTGCAGGGACGAGCCGTCGACGGAGCGGGTCGGGACCTACTTCACCTCGGAGCGGCGCAGGAAGAACACGCCGACGACCAGCGGGACCGCGATCCAGATGGCGGTGGTGGTCGCGAGCATGGCCCACTCCCGCGCCGTGTCGGTGGCTCCCTCGAACAGGGTGACCTGGCTGGTGTTCCAGTCGATCCACGGCTGCAGGTCGGCGAACCAGTCGCGCACCTCGGCCAGCAGCACCAGGATGCCCGGCATCACCAGCGACACCACGAAGTAGCCGACGATCGCCGCCGGGGAGCTGCGGAGGACGACGCCGAGGGTGAAGCCGACCGCCATCCCGACGAGGTTGCCGAGCACGACCTGCGGCACGGTCGCGAGGGAGACGTTCCAGACCGTGTCGACACCGACCACGGCGGAGCCGACGAGGTTGCCGAGGGCGCCGACCGCGAGCGCGACGGCCATCGACACGATGCCGACCAGGACGGTCACCGTGGCCTTGGCCGCGACCACGCGGCCCCGGCTGGGGACCAGGGTGAACGTCGTGAGCCCGCTGCGCTGGCTCCACTCGCTCGTGACGCCGAGGATCGCGATCATCGGCAGGATGATCGACATCGGGAAGCCGATCGCCGTCGCAAAGCTCTCGTAGGTGATCTCGTCGTCGGGGGCGAACGCGATCACCGCGGCGGTCGCGACGACCGACAGCACCGCGACGCTCACCATCAGCCAGAGCCCCGAGCGGGTGTCGAACATCTTGCGCAGCTCCACGTGCAGGACGCGGCGGAACGGGGTTGCTGCCGGCACGGTACGGGCGGGGACGGCTGGGGTGACGCCCGCACTGACGGGGACGCCGGCGGTGGTGGCGGTCATGCCTACTTCACCTCGGAGCGCAGCACCAGCCGCAGACCGATGAGCAGTGGGAGCGCGATCCACAGCGCCGAGGTGACGCCGAGCTGCGCCCACTCCTGGCCGGTCAGCGTCGAGTCGAAGAGCAGGAAGCGGGTCTGGTTCAGGTCGAACCACGCGCCGTTGTCGGCCCACCACTGCTGGGTGGAGGCGAGGGCGCTGGTCAGACCGGGGAGGACCAGTGCGGTGACGAAGTAGCCGACGATCGCGGCCGGCGAGTTGCGGAGGAGCAGGCCCAGCGCGAAGCCGAGCAGCATGCCGAGCTCGTTGGCGAGCACGATCTGGGCGAACGTGGTGGCGCTGATGTCCCACTGCGCGTCGACGCCGGTGATCGCCGAGGCGACCAGGTTGCCGATCGCGCCGACGCCGAGTGCGATCACCATGCCGAGCGCGCCGATGGCGAGGGTGTTGAGCAGCTTGGCGCCCAGCACCCGCGGCCGGCTCGGGACGAGCGTGAAGGTGGTCAGGGACGTGCGCTGGCTCCACTCGCTGGTCACGGCGAGCACGCCGATCACCGGGAGCACGATCGACATCGGGCTGCCGACGGCGGCCGCGAACGAGTCGAAGGTCAGCGAGTCGCGGTCGCCCAGGAGCACGGTCAGGGTCGTCGCGATCACCGAGGCGATCACGATGCTGGCCATCAGCCAGAAGCCGGAGCGGGTGTCGAACATCTTGCGCAGCTCGACGCCGACGACGCGCCGGAACGGCGTGGGCGTGGGTGCCGGACGCGTCCGTGGGGCAGCGGGTACGACGGCGGCCGGGGCCTGCTCGAGGGTGGTGGCACTCATGCCGCTGCTCCTTCGGGGGTGGTGGTGTGGTCGACCGTGTCGCGCTGGCTCTCGGCGGTCAGCGCGAGGAACATCTCCTCCAGGCCGGCGCCGTCGGCGGCGCGCAGCTCGGTGACGGCGATGCCGGCCGCGAAGGCGGCCTGGCCGACCCGGGTGAGGTCGGCCTCGGCGAGCACGGCGCCGCCGGAGGTCGGCCGGGCGGCGATGCCGGCGGCCTGGAGGGCGCCCGCGAGCGCCGTACCGTCGGCGGACCGGACGAGGGTGCCGGCGCCGGCCAGAAGCTCGTCCTTGGTGCCCTGCGCGACGATCCGGCCGTTGCCGATGACGACGATGTCGTCGGCGATGACCTCGATCTCGTGCAGCAGGTGGCTGGACAGGAGGACGGTGCCGCCCTGGTCGGCGAAGCCGCGCAGCAGGTCGCGCATCCAGCGGATGCCCGCCGGGTCGAGGCCGTTGGCCGGCTCGTCGAGGATGAGCACCTCGGGGTCGCCCATCAGCGCCGTGCCGATGCCGAGCCGCTGCCGCATGCCGAGCGAGTAGTTGCGCACCCGGCGGCTGGCCTCGTCGGGGGTGAGGCTGACCCGCTCCAGCATCTCGTCGACACGGGTGCGGGGCAGACCCATCGTCAGCGCGGCGATGGTCAGGATCTCGCGGCCGGTGCGGCCCGCATGCTGTGCGGACGCATCCAGGAGCACGCCGACCTCGCGGCCCGGGTCGGGCAGGTCGCGGAACCGCCGGCCCAGGACGCGGACCTCGCCGCTGCCCGGGTTGGTCAGTCCCACCATGACCCGCATGGTGGTGGACTTGCCGGCACCGTTGGGGCCGAGGAAGCCGGTGACCCGGCCCGGCGCAGCGGTGAACGACACGTTGTCGACGGCCGTGAAGCTGCCGTAGGTCTTGGAGAGGGACTCGACTGTGATCATGCCCCGCAGCCTCGCCGCGAACGGGCCCCCGGCGCTTCGGGCAGATCCCCGGACCAGCCCCTGACCCGACCCTGAGGCGACTCAGGGGAAGCAATCAGGGGTACGACGCGTTGCACCTCGCGTGCGTATCGAGATCTGGGCCGACGTCGTCTGTCCGTGGTGCTACATCGGCAAGCGACGCCTGGAGAACGCGATCGCGGGCTTCGAGCACCGCGACCAGGTGGAGGTCGTCTTCCGCTCCTACGAGCTGGACCCCTTCGCCCCCGAGGTCGGCACCGAGTCGACGGTGGCCGTGCTGGGCCGGAAGTTCGGCGCCGACGAGGCCGGCACCCGCGCCATGATGGCGCGCGCCGACGAGGTCGCCGCCGGGGAGGGCCTGACCTTCGCGCACGCCGACGCCCTGCACGCACGAACCCTCACCGCTCACCGGCTGCTCCACCTCGCCAGGGCGGAGGGCCGGCAGCACGAGCTGATGGAGCAGGTGCTGGCGGCGTACTTCACCCGCGGTGAGTCGCTCGGCGACCACGACGTGCTGCGCAAGGCGGCCGCCGCGGCCGGGCTCGACGCCGGCCGCGTCGAGGACGTCCTCGCGAGCGACGAGTTCCGCGACGACGTGATGGCCGACGTCGCGCAGGCGCGCGCCTACGGCTCGTCCGGCGTGCCGTTCTTCGTCATCGACGGGCGCTTCGGGATTTCCGGCGCCCAGCCGACCGAGCTGTTCGAGCAGGCGCTCGCTCAGGCGTGGTCCAGCCGGGCCACCGCCTGACCAGCTGACCCGCCCGCTCGTCGAGGAGGTCGCGCAGCGACCGTCACGAGGCGCCTGGCCCCGGTGGAGCTGCTGTGCCATCTCGTTCGCGACGCAACCGGGTCTCGTGACGCGCCGCGATCTCGCTTGCTCCGCTGCGCGAGTTCGCCGGCGCTCCTCGACCTTCAGCCTTCATCCGCGCGTTCGCAGGTTCACGCGCGGCGGCCTCAGGGGAGCAGCAGCACGACCGTCTCGGCGACACAGGCGGGCTTGTCCTCGCCCTCGATCTCGATCGTGTGCTGCACGGTGAGCTGCTTGCCGCTGGGGATGTCGACGACCTCGCCCATCTTCACGTGCAGGCGGATCCGCTTGCCGACGAGGAGCGGGTTCGGGAAGCGGACCTTGTTGACGCCGTAGTTGAGCTTGGCGCCCGGGGTGCGCAGCGTGAAGACCTGGCTGCCCAGCCACGGCACGAGCGACAGGGTCAGGTAGCCGTGCGCGATGGTGCCTCCGAAGGGGCCCTCCTTCGCGCGCTCCATGTCCACGTGGATCCACTGGTGGTCGCCGGTCGCGTCGGCGAACTGGTTCACCCGGCGCTGGTCGATGGTCACCCATTCGCTCGAACCGAGCTCGGTGCCGGCCGCCTCGGCGACCTCCTCGAACGTCGTGAACACCCGCATGCCTGACTCCTTCGTCGCTGAAGTTCGGTGCCCCAGACCCTAGTAGTCACCGGCACGGCGAGACACCCGGACCCGCCCGGTCTCACTGCCTGGTCGTCAGCCGGGCCAGCGCGGCCAGGGCGAGCAGGGCCACCACCACCGCCCCCGGTACGACGTCCGCCCCCTCGGCCGCGATCGCGAGCACGCCGACGGCCAGGGTCGCCGCCCCGATCGGCGTCGTGCGCGCGACCACGCCGCGCACGACCCTGCGGTCCGCCGTGCGACGGGGCGGGCCCACGGCGGCGTACCCGGTCGCGGTGTGGAACACCAGGAACGCCACCGCCACGACGAGGACCGGCCCACCGGACGGGTCGGGGGCGACGACGACCCACCACGACGCGGCGACGCCGAGGGTGAGCAGCGGAGCGGGGCTGTCGGGCAGCTCGGCGGAGCCGAGGGCGAGCAGCGCGACGACGACGGCCGGCCACCACGGTCCGTCCGGCGCGGCGGTCGCGACGGCGGCGACCACGGCGAGCATCGGGCCGACGATCGTGAGCCAGCGGCCGACGGCGGCGGGGGACAGGGTGGCGACCCAGCGCCCCCGCCGGTCGCGGAGGGTGAGCTCGAGCCCGCTCATCGCCGCACCATCCGAGGCGTGGACGAGCGGCGGGCGAGGTCGCGCAGCACCCGGTCGATGCTGTGCGGGCCTGCCCAGGTGATGACGGGGATCCCGAGCGAGGCCATCCGGTCGCGCTCGACCCGGCGCTGGAGCATCCGCAGCCGCCACGCCAGCCGGTCCTCCGGCGTGCTGCCCGGACCGTCGCCGCCCGCGAGCTCGGGGGGCAGGGTGTCGACGACGACGACGTCGATCCCGGCGCTGGTCAACATCGCGACCTGCTGGGTCGACGCCGGCTCGATGAGCGGAGAGAGCAACAGGGCGAGGGTTCCGGCGCCGAGGCCCTGGCGGGCGGCGAGCGCGTCCTCGCCGCGCGCCGTCCCGGGCTCGACCAGCGCCAGCGTGTCGAGCAGCCGCCGCAGCTGGTGCCGACCCGACGAGGACGGCAGGAAGCTGACCCGCCAGTCCCCGAAGACGCGCAGCCCGACCCGGTCGCCGCGGCGCAGGAAGTGCTCGGCCAGCACGGCGGCGGCCCGGACGGCGAGGTCCATGCTGCTCCGATCGCCGAGGATTCCCCCGCTCGCGCCGACGTCGTTGACCGCGTCGACGAGCAGCACCACGTGGGCGTCCTCGTCGGCGTGGGTCGCGGTGACGTGGAGGGTCCCGGTGCGCGCCGAGGTGGCCCAGTGGATCCGTCGCAGCCGGTCACCCGGCTCGAAGGGACGCACCTTCGCGAACTCGGTGCCCTCGCCCGGCCGGCCCGCCCGCTCCTGCCCGACCAGGCCGTGCGGGTGGGGTGCAGGAGCCGTGGTGTCGACCTGCTCCTTCGAGGGCAGGACGGTCAGCCGGAGCGGTGCCGGGCGGTCCGCCACCCAGCGCCAGGCCGACCAGGCGTCGTACCCGGCGACGGCGGGGGCGCCCAGTGTGCGCCGGCCCCAACGGACCGGTCGCAGCCCGATCTCCGTCGTCGCGACCCCGTCGTCCTCCGGCACGAGCAGGCCGTCCTCCGGCTGGACCTCGAGCCAGCGCTGCCCGGGGTGGAGGGCTGCGACCGTCCCGCCGGGCGGCACGCCCTCGACGGTCGCCGTCCACAGCAGGTCCTCGCCCTCGTGCACGGCGAGCGAACCTCCCGGCGCCCGGAGGACGGGTACGACGCGCGGGCGCGACCCGGCGCCGGCGAGGGCGACCAGCAGCAGCGGGGTCGCCAGCACGACGAGGTCGATCCGGCCCAGCACGATGCCGACGAGCAGCAGTCCGAAGCCCAGCGTGACGGCGCGCAGGTGGGCGTGGGTCGGGTGCCAGGCCACGCCGCTCATCGCCTCATCGGCGCTCCCGCGCCGAGGGTGCGGGCACGTGGCCGAGGACCGACTCCACGACGGAGCGGCCGGTCACGTCGCTCATCCAGAGCTCGGGCCGGATGGTGATCCGGTGGGCGAGGGCGGGCACCGCCACCGCCTTGACGTCCTCGGGGGTCACGAAGTCGCGGCCGGCGATCACCGCGTGCGCCCGGGCGACCAGCAACAGGGCCAGCCCGCCGCGGGGCGAGGAGCCGACGAGGGTGTGGTGGTGCGCGCGGGTCGCCGCGGCCAGCGCCACGCAGTAGCGGCCGACGTCCGGATCGACGGTCACCGACTCCACGGCCTGCTGGATGCCGAGCAGTCCCGCCGCGTCGACGACCTGCCGCACGGTCACCTCCTCGCGCCCACGGTCGAGCCGGCGACGGAGCACCTCCCACTCCTCGTCGGCGCCGGGGTAGCCGAACTCGACGCGCAGCAGGAACCGGTCGAGCTGGGCCTCCGGCAGGGGATAGGTGCCCTCGTACTCGACGGGGTTGGCGGTCGCGAGCACGTGGAAGGGCGCCGCGAGGGGGAAGGTCTCGCCCTCGACGGTGACCTGCCGCTCCTGCATCGCCTCCAGCAGGGCCGCCTGTGTCTTGGGCGGCGTGCGGTTGATCTCGTCGGCGAGCAGCAGCCCGGTGAACAGCGGGCCGGGACGGAAGGTGAACGCCGCCTCGCGCTGGTCGTAGATGAACGAGCCGGTGAGGTCGGCCGGCAGCAGGTCGGGGGTGAACTGCGCCCGCTTGAAGTCCAGCCCGAGAGCCTGTGCGAAGGTGCGCGCGGCCAGGGTCTTGCCGAGGCCGGGGAAGTCCTCGAGCAGCACGTGCCCGCCGGCCACGATCGCGCTGAGGACCAGCGTCAGGGCGGGCCGCTTGCCGACGACGGCCGTCTCGACCTCGTCGAGCACCCGCTGGGCGGTCGCCGAGGCCTCGGCGGGCGTGGTGGCGGGCACGGTCGGTGCGCTCACAGCTCCTCCAGTCGGTCGAGGACGTCGGCGAGCTGCCGGCGGTAGCGGTCGGGGGAGTCGAGAGGTGGCCGCTCGAGGAAGCGGCGCACCTCCTCGGGGAGGGCCGTGCGCGGGTCGATCCCCGCGGGGCCGGCGAGGACGGCCGTCGTACCGAGCAGCTGGTCGACGACCTCCACGACCTCGGCGTGCAGGGCGGCCGGGTCCTGCGCGGCGACCAGCCGGGCGAGGTGGGTGAGCTGCAGGTCGTGCGCGCGGTCGTCGCGCACGTGCAGGGGCTCCTCGTCGGGCCAGACGACCTCGGGCACCTCGCCGGCGAGGAGCAGGGCGAGGGCGACGAGGGTCGCGGTGGCCACGGTGGCGGCGATCAGGGCGAGGGTCATCGGGTGCTCCTCCGTCGGGCGGGCAGCCCCCGCAGCAGGGTGGCCAGGCAGTCCGCGGCCTCGGACCGCTGGGACTCGCCGAGGGCGTGCTCGGAGAAGCGGGCCTCACGGTAGAGCGCGGCGAGGCGGTCGATGGCCCCTCCGTCGAGGTCGTACGACGCCAGCACGTGTGCCACGAACTCGGCTGGGGTGTCGGCGGGATCGCGGTGGAAGCGCTCGGACTCGGCGGCGGCCTCGAGGCGGAGCCACGCCGCGACGATGGCGTTGCGCGCGGTTCCGGCGTCCAGGTCGGCGAGGCCGTCGGTGAGCGCCTCGGCCAGCGCGTCGTCGAGCGTCTCGGGCTCGACCGGGTCGAGGAAGGCGGCGAGGGCGGCCCGCCCCTCCCGGGGACGCCGGCGGCGCAGCGAGAAGCGCAGCCGGAGCAGCACGGCCGCGACCATCAGGCCGAGGGCGATGACCAGCGCGACGGCGGCGGTCCGCCCGGGCAGCAGGAGCGGGGACCCGTCGTCGCCACGGTCGGGGTCGTGGTCCCCCTGGTGGGGCTCGTCGCCCCGCTCGCCGGTGATGTCGTCGGTCGGCCGCTCGTCCTCGGCCACCGACGGCGGGTCCGGCTCGAAGGCGGGCCACTCGACGCCCTGCCCGGACGCGGTCGCGAGGACGCACAGCAGCAGGACCAGGGCCCCGGCGAGCAGGAGGCCCGGTCGTTCGAGGTCGTGCGACCCCTTCCCCATGACGGGAGGCTACGCGTCTTCTCGCCTCTCGGGAATGACCCCCCGTTAGGTGAGGCTAAGCAAACAGGCGTACATTGGCGGATCGTGCTCGCCAACTTCCTGATCGGACTGCGTGAAGGCCTCGAGGCCGCGCTCGTGGTCAGCATCCTGGTGGCCTACCTCGTCAAGTCCGGCCGCACGGAGCTGCTGCCGCGGATCTGGGCCGGTGTCGGCCTCGCCGTCGGCATCGCGCTCGCGTTCGGCGCGGCGCTCACCTTCGGCCCCCGCGGGCTGACCTTCGAGGCGCAGGAGGCCATCGGCGGGACGCTGTCGCTCGTCGCGGTCGCCTTCGTGACCTGGATGATCTTCTGGATGTCGACCGCCGCCCGCGGGCTGGGCGCAGAGCTCCGCGGCCAGGTGGACCGCGCCGCCGAGGCCGGCCGCTGGTCGCTCGCCCTCGTCGCGATGCTCGCCGTCGGCCGCGAGGGCCTCGAGACCGCGCTCTTCCTCTGGGCCGCCACCCAGGCCGGCACCCGCGACGCCGTCGGCTCGGTCACCCCGACCTGGGAGCCGCTCGTCGGCGCCCTGCTCGGCATCCTCGTCGCGGTCGTCCTCGGCCACCTGATCTACCGGGGTGCGGTCCGGCTCAACCTGACCGTGTTCTTCACCTGGACCGGCGCGTTCCTGATCGTCGTCGCCGGCGGCGTGCTCGCCTACGGCATCCACGACCTCCAGGAGGCCGGCATCCTGCCCGGCCTGCACGACCTGGCCTTCGACGTCTCCGACGCGATCCCGCCGTCCTCCTGGTACGGCACCCTCCTCAAGGGCGTCTTCAACTTCTCACCCGCCACGACGAAGCTCGAGGCCCTCGCCTGGGTCCTGTACGTCGTGCCGGTGGGCCTCCTCTTCCTCCTCCGCACCCGGATCCCCACCCCTCGTCCGACGCCGACGGCGTCCTGAACCAGGAGCACCTCCTCCATGCGTATGCGCAAGAACCTCCTCGCCTCGGTGGCCACGCTGGCCGTCGTACCCGCCCTCGCTGCGTGCACCGAGAACGCCTCGTCGGACGGGGACAAGGGCGGTGACGCCCGCGCCGTGACCGTCACGTCGACCGACGACGCCTGCGAGCTGTCGGCGGTCGAGGCGCCGGCGGGCACGCTGACCTTCGACGTCACGAACGCCGGCAGCGACGTGACCGAGTTCTACCTGCTCGGCAGCGACGGGCTCCGGATCGTCGCGGAGGTCGAGAACATCGGCCCCAACCTCACCAAGAAGCTGACCGTCAACGTCCCCGAGGGCGACTACTTCACCGCCTGCAAGCCGGGCATGGTCGGCGAGGGCATCCGCGCTGGGTTCGCGGTGAGCCGCTCCGACGACGAGGCCGAGGTCAGCGCCTCCGACCAGGAGCTGATCGACCAGGCGCAGGCCAACTACCGCTCCTACGTCCAGGACCAGTCCGACCAGCTGCTGGTGAAGACGAAGGAGTTCGTCCAGCTCTACAAGGACGGCAAGGACGACGACGCACGTGCCCTCTACCCGGAGGCGCGCGAGCACTGGGAGCGGATCGAGACGGTCGCCGAGTCCTTCGGCGACCTCGACCCGAAGACCGACGCCCGCGAGGCCGACGTCGACTTCGCAGCGGGCGAGAAGTGGACCGGCTGGCACCGGATCGAGAAGGACCTCTGGCCCCAGGACGCCCCGGGCTACCAGGCGCTCACGACCACGCAGCGCGCGACGTACGCCGACGACCTGCTCGCCAACACGACCGAGCTCGACAAGCGGATCCACGCCACCGGCAAGGACGCGCTGACGTACCCGATCGACAAGATCGCCAACGGCTCCATCGGCCTGCTCGAGGAGGTCGCCACCGGCAAGATCACCGGTGAGGAGGAGGCCTGGTCGCACACCGACCTGTGGGACTTCCAGGCCAACGTGGACGGTGCCCGGGTCGCCTACGAGGGCGTGAAGCCACTGCTGACGACCAAGGACGCGGCGCTGGCCGAGGAGCTCGACAGCAATTTCGCGGCGCTGCAGGCGCTGCTCGACGAGCAGAAGTCGGGTGACGGCTTCGTCTTCTACACCGAGCTGTCGAAGGACGAGGTCAAGGCGCTCTCCGACGCGGTCAACGCACTCTCCGAGCCGCTGTCGAAGCTGACCCCGGCGGTGACGTCCTGAGCGGCGCGGGCGGTCCGGCCCGGGTCAGCCGGCGCGGTCTCCTCGGCGGTGGCGCGGCCGCCGCCGGGGTCGCCGGCGCGTTCGCCGCCGGACGGATCACCGCGCCCGAGACCACTCCGGTCGCGGGTCCCGTGGCGTCGTACCCGTTCCACGGGGCGCGGCAGGCGGGCATCGTCACGCCCGCCCAGGACCGCCTGCACTTCGTCGCGCTCGACGTCACCACGGACGACCGCGACGAGCTGATCGCCCTGTTGAAGGCGTGGACCGACGCCGCCGCCCGGATGACCGAGGGCGAGTCGGCCGGTCCCGTCGGCGCCGTCGACGGCCCGGGCAACGTGCCGCCGGACGACACCGGCGAGGCGCTGGACCTGCCGCCCAGCAAGCTCACGATCACCTTCGGCTTCGGACCCGGGCTGTTCGTCGACGCCGACGGCAAGGACAGGTTCGGCATCGCCGACCGGCGCCCGGAGGCACTGGAGCAGCTGCCACGCTTCTCCGCCGACGTCCTCGACCCGGCCCGCAGCGACGGCGACATCTGCATCCAGGCCTGCGCCGACGACCCGCAGGTGGCGGTCCACGCGATCCGCAACCTGGTCCGCATCGGGTTCGGTACGACGGCCGTCCGCTGGTCGCAGCTGGGGTTCGGCCGGACCTCGACGACCTCGACCACCCAGCCCACGCCGCGCAACCTCTTCGGCTTCAAGGACGGCACCGCCAACATCAAGGCGGAGGAGGCCGGCGGCCTCGACGAGCACGTGTGGGTGGGTGCGGACGACGACCCGAGGGCGGGCTGGCTGGTCGGCGGCTCCTACCTGGTGACCCGGCGGATCAACATGACCATCGAGGTCTGGGACCGCCAGCCGCTCGAGTCGCAGGAGCAGTTCATCGGCCGCACCAAGGGCACCGGGGCGCCGCTGTCGGGTGGTGAGGAGTTCTCCGAACCGGACTTCGACATGGCCGGCTCGACCGGGCCGGTCATCCCGGTCGACGCCCACGTCCGCGTCGTCCACCCCGACGTCAACGACGGCGTCCGGATCCTGCGCCGCGGCTACAACTTCGTCGACGGCAGCAATGACGTCGGCGGCCTCGACGCCGGGCTGTTCTTCATCGCCTACCTGCGCGACCCGCGCACGCACTTCATCCCGCTGCAGCGGGCGATGTCGAAGAGCGACGCGCTGATGGAGTACCTCCGGTTCACCGGCCAGGCCCTGTTCGCCGTACCGCCCGGCATGGCCGCGGGGGAGTACGTCGGCCAGGCCCTCTTCGCCTGATCCGCGGGGCTGACCACTCTCCGTTCACAACTTAGAAACACGGTCTCCGTGGGGGTACTGTGACGAGCGCGCACAGCGTCGTGCACGTCCCCACCCGCACGTCCCCGTGAAGGACACCGCTGTGACCGATCGCCCCGTCGTCCTCATCGCCGAAGAGCTCAGCCCCGCCACCGTCGAGGCGCTCGGGCCGGACTTCGAGATCCGCCACTGCAACGGCGCCGACCGGGCCGAGCTGCTGCCCGCGATCGCCGACGTCGACGCGATCCTGGTGCGCTCGGCGACCAAGGTCGACGCCGAGGCGCTCGCTGCCGCGAAGCGGCTCAAGGTCGTCGCCCGCGCGGGCGTCGGTCTCGACAACGTGGACGTGAAGGCCGCGACCCAGTCCGGCGTCATGGTGGTGAACGCCCCGACGTCCAACATCGTGTCGGCCGCCGAGCTCGCCGTCGCGCTGATGCTCGCCGCCGCCCGCCACGTCTCGCCGGCGCACGCCGCGCTGCGGGGCGGTGAGTGGAAGCGCTCGAAGTACACCGGCATCGAGCTCTTCGAGAAGACCGTCGGCATCGTCGGCCTCGGCCGGATCGGCGTCCTCGTCGCCCAGCGCCTGGCCGCCTTCGGCATGACCGTGATCGCCTACGACCCCTACGTCCAGCCCGGCCGCGCCGCGCAGATGGGCGTGCGGCTGGTCGACCTCGACACCCTGATGGCCGAGTCCGACTTCATGTCGGTGCATCTGCCGAAGACGGCCGAGACGGTCGGCCTGATCGGCGCCGAGCAGCTCGCGAAGGCCAAGCCGCAGCTGGTGCTCGTCAACGCCGCCCGCGGCGGCATCGTCGACGAGGCCGCCCTGTACGACGCGCTGAAGACCGGTCGGATCGGCGCGGCCGGCCTCGACGTGTTCGCCAAGGAGCCGTGCACCGACAGCCCGCTCTTCGAGCTGGAGAACGTCGTCGCGACGCCGCACCTGGGCGCCTCCACCGACGAGGCGCAGGAGAAGGCCGGCATCGCCGTCGCCAGGTCGGTCCGCCTCGCGCTGTCCGGTGAGCTCGTCCCCGACGCCGTCAACGTCCAGGGCGGCGTGATCGCCGAGGACGTGCGCCCCGGCATCCCGTTGACCGAGCGGCTCGGCCAGATCTTCACCGCCGTCGCCGGCGAGGTGGCGCAGAGCCTCGACGTCGAGGTGCGCGGCGAGATCGCCGAGCACGACGTCAAGGTCCTCGAGCTCGCGGCCCTCAAGGGCGTGTTCAGCAGCGTCGTCGAGGACCAGGTCTCCTACGTCAACGCGCCCCTGCTCTCGGCGGAGCGCGGTGTCGCCGTACGCCTCGTCACGGAGAGCGACAGCCCCGACCACCGCAACCTGATCACCCTGCGCGGCACCCTCGCCGACGGAACCCAGGTCTCGGTCAGCGGCACCCTGGTCGGGATCCACCAGCGCGAGCGCCTGGTCGAGGTCAACGGCTACGACATCGACATCGAGCCGACCGACCACCTCGCGTTCTTCACCTACGTCGACCGTCCCGGCATGGTCGGCACCGTCGGCCAGGTGCTCGGCCAGGCGCAGGTCAACATCGCCGGCATGCAGGTCTCCCGCGAGACCAAGGGCGGCGAGGCGCTGGTCGCCCTGTCCGTCGACTCCCCGATCCCGGCCGAGACGCTCGCCGAGATCGAGACCGCGATCGAGGCCACCTCGATCCGCGCCGTCGACATCGTCTGATCCCTCGCCGACTTGCGCGTTCCGTCCGCCGACTTGCGCGTTCCGTCCGACGACTTGGGTGCTTCGCCTGGATGGGCAGCACGAATCCCCAACTCGACGCGCGGAATCCGCAACTCGACGCGCGGAACCCGCAAGTCGACGCGGTCAGGCGACGAGGACGGGATCGCTGCCTGAGGGAGGGGTCGGCGATCCGGTGCGGCCGGTGCTGACGACGGCCCAGGCATCGGCGATGCGGTCCACGGCCTCGACCAGGTGGGGCGCGGCGATGGCGTACGGGATCCGCAGGTAGCGGTCCAGCCCGCCCTCGGGCGCGAAGGACGGCCCGGGGGCCAGGAGTACGCCGTGTCGCTCGGCCTCGGTCGACAGCGCGGTCGCACCCGTGGCGGGCAGGCGGCACCACAGCGCCATCCCGCCGGCCGGCATCCGGAACTCCCACGCGGGCAGGCGCTCGGCCAGTGCTCCGGCGAGGGCGTCGCGCTGCTCGCGCAGGCGGGCACGCTGGATCGCCACGATGTCGTCCATGCCGCTCGTCAGCAGCCGGGTCAGCACCAGCTGCTCGAGCACCGGCGCGCCGAGGTCCAGCCCGACGCGAGCGCGGGTGAGCCGGTCGACCAGGGCGTGCGGTGCCCGGATCCAGCCGAGCCGCAGGCCGCCCCACACGCTCTTGCTGGCGCTGCCCACACAGATCGCGTCCTTGCTGTACGACGCGAACGGGCGCCGCGCCACGTCCGCGGGATCCTCGTCGAGGTGGAGCAGGTGGTGGGCCTCGTCGACCACGGCGACCGCGTCGTGGCGGGCCAGCAGTCGGGCGTAGGTGGCCCGGTCCGCCTCGGACATCACCAGCCCGGTCGGGTTGTGGAAGTCGGGCATCACGTGGACCAGCCGCGGTCGGTGTCGGGCGAGCGCGCTGCCGATGGCGTCGAGGTCCCAGCCGGAGGGGTCGAGGGTGATCGTGGCGAGCCGCCCGCCACCGCTGCGCAGGGCCTGCACCGCGTTGGGATAGGTCGGTGACTCCATCAGCACTCGGTCGCGCGGACCCGCCAGGGCGGTGCCGACGACCGCGGTCGCCGCCAGCGCGCCCGGGGTCACGATGATCTGGTCGGGGTCGGTCGGCAGCCCCCGGGCGTCGTACGTCGCGGCGATGGCGGCCTGGAGCGCGGGCATGCCGGCCGGGTAGTACCCGTGCCCGCCGAGG
>DATLIG010000232.1:0-5310 GCA_035539555.1 Nocardioides sp.
TGATGAGCGGCAGGTCGAAGCGCTTGCGCAGCGACCGGAGCTGCTTCAGGTACTGGCCGATGATGAGCACCCGGCTGTCCGGGTAGCGGGTCAGCAGGTCGGCGACGGCGTCCTCCTTGCTCGGGTTCTCGCTCGCGATGCGGTACTTGTTGCGCCACTCGGCGACGGCGTACTCCATCCGCAGGTGTTCGGGCAGGCCGACCCGGACCTCGGTACACGCCGCCTCCGCGATCCAGCCGCGCGTCTCCAGCTCGCGCCACGGTACGTCGTACTTCTTCGGGCCGATCAGCGTGAACACGTCGCCCTCGCGGCCGTCCTCGCGCACCAGGGTCGCCGTCAGCCCGAGCCGGCGGCGCGCCTGCAGGTCGGCCGTCATCCGGAAGATCGGCGCGGGCAGGAGGTGCACCTCGTCGTACACGATGAGGCCCCAGTCGCGGGCGTCGAACAGCTCCAGGTGCGGGTAGACGCCCTTCCGCTTCGTCGTCACGACCTGGTAGGTCGCGATGGTCACCGGCCGGATCTCCTTGACGGTGCCGGAGTACTCCCCGATCTCCTCGGCCGTCAGGGAGGTACGACGAACCAGCTCGTCCTTCCACTGCCGGGCGCTCACGGTGTTGGTCACCAAGATCAGCGTGGTCGCGCCCGCCTCGGCCATCGCGGCCGCTCCGACGATGGTCTTGCCCGCGCCACAGGGCAGGACCACCACGCCGGAGCCGCCGTGCCAGAAGGACTCCGCCGCCTCGGCCTGGTAGGCGCGCAGCGACCAGCCGTCCTCGGCCAGCGCGATCGGGTGGGCCTCGCCGTCGACGTACCCGGCGTAGTCCTCGGCCGGCCACCCGAGCTTGAGCAGCGCCTGCTTGAGGTTGCCGCGCTCGGAGGGGTGGACGGCGACGCCCTGCTCGTCGTGGGGCAGGTCGTCGATCCGGTTGCCGAGCATGCCGGCGACCTTCTTGGCGCGCAGCACCTCCTCGAGCACCGGCCGGTCGTTCGACGCGAGCACCAGGCCGTGGGTCGGGTGCTTCTCCAGCCGCAGACGGCCGTAGCGCGACATCGTCTCCGCGACGTCGACCAGCAGCGCGTGGGGGACCGGGTAGCGCGACCAGGTCAGCAGCGTGTCGATGACCTGCTCGGCGTCGTGCCCGGCCGCGCGGGCGTTCCACAGGCCCAGCGGGGTCAGCCGGTAGGTGTGGATGTGCTCCGGCGAGCGCTCCAGCTCCGCGAAGGGGGCGATGGCCTTGCGGCACTCGGCCGCCTGCTCGTGGTCGACCTCCAGCAGCAGCGACTTGTCCGACTGCACGATCAGGGGTCCGTCTGTCACCGCACGATTCTAGTGGGTCGCCCCGAGCGCGGCTCCCGCCGTGCTGCCGCGGTCAGGACCCCAGGGGGACGACCCGGGTGATCCGGTGCACGGCGTAGCGCCGCTCGGCGTCCGGGTCATCGGCCTCCGCGTCCGAGTCCCGTGCGGTCAGCTGGCCGCCGTCGACGGTGAGCGGCTGCACGGAGCGCTCGGAGACCACGCCCTGGTTGTCCGTGAACCCGATGAGTACGACGCCCCGCCGCTCGATCGCGTCCCGCAACGCCGACAGCACGCCCCCGCCGGGTGCGGACGCGGACGCGGGCCGGGACCGCGCCTCGTCGTCTCCTTCCCGCACGCTGCGCACGGCCGAGGCGACGTGTGCGGCCTGTCGCGCGGCGGCCCGCCCGGCATCGGCGGACTCCCGCGTCCGCGGCGTCCGGGCACGCAGCCCCTCGGCTGCGCCGACCCGGACCATGCCGTCGGGGCCCTCGACGACCGGCGCCGCGCCGAGCTCGCGGAGCCGGGGGAGCAGCAGGTCGAGGGGCAGCGAGGAGATGAGCACGGTCGGCGCGAGTCGCTGGAGTCCGAGGCCCGCTGCCTTCGGGTGGTTGACCAGCTCGGCCAGAGCCACCTCGTCCTCGGAGCGGATGAACGCGGTCGCGGCGCCGACGCGCAGCCGCCCGAAGCTGCGGGCCACGTCCTCGACGAGGTAGGTCAGGGGCTGGGGGACCGGCGTCCGCGAGGCCGCGAGCACGAACGCGTGCACCTCGGCGGTCGTCCAGCCCGCGTCGAGCGCCCGGCGGATCGAGTCGGCCGTGAACCGGTAGACGGTGGCCGCGCCGTGCGACTCGACGTCGGCGACCTGCTGCAGCCGCCGCGCGAGGTCCGGCTGCAGCGGGCCCGGCGCGATGGCCGTCAGGTCGGCCTGCAGCAGCACGTGGTCGACCGGCGGTGGGAGCAGCGCGGCCAGCACGGGCGCCGGGTCCTCGCCGGCCGCCAGCGCCCGTCCGTAGGGCGACAACACGTCCGCGCCCGTCAAACCGAGCACCGCCGCCTCGGCCACCGCCCAGGCGACCAGGTCGGGCCGGGTCCGCGGACGGCGCGGGCGCTCCCATGCGATCCGCGCCACCAGCGACGGCAGCCCGGTCCCGGCCGACAGGCCCTCGCCCTCCGGCAGCGCGGCGAGCGCCGCCAGCACCATCTGCTTCGCCTCCGGCATCCCGGACGCCGCGAGCTCGGGGGTCAGCGCGTTCCACGGCTTCTGGTCCGGTCCGCGCTCCCCGACCAGCGACGGCAGCCGGGGGCTGGCCAGCCACGCGCGCGCCAGCACCGTCCACTGCTCGGCGGGCGGAAGCTCGCGCCAGCGGTCGAACTCGTCGGTCGGCACCCACACCGGGTTGCCGTCGGCGTCGGCGCGCGTGCCCACGAGACCGGCCTCCGACGCGACCTCCACGACGAGGGCTGCCTCCGGCTCGGACACCTGGAGGTGCGCTGCCGTCGCGCGCAGCTCGCGCACGCCCAGCCCGCTGGTCCGCAGGGCCGCCGCCGGGCGCGTGCCCCACCACTCGAGCAGCATCGCCGTGCGTCGTACGACGTCCGTCGCAGCGCCCACGGCCGCACTCCCTGCGAGGCGCGGTGAGCGTGCCTCACTGGCCACGGCCGGTGCGACGTCCACCGGCGACGTCGTCGTCCGGCCGCCGCGCAGCGCCAGCCCGACCTCCCCGGGCACGGCCAGCAGTCCCGGTTGCAGCGAGCCCGCGGGCACCAGGAGGCGGTGGGCGATGAGCAGCTCCGCGGGCGTCTCGGCGTCCTCGGGCCGCAGGCCGATCCGGGCCGCGCCCGACTTCGCGGTGCTCCCCCCGGCGACCACGTGGTCGAGCAGCGCGCGGGCCTGCGGGGTGAGTGCGCCGATGACCTCGAGCAGCTCGGGTGCAGGCCGCGGCTGGGCCGATCGGGGGCGCAGCCCGCTCACTCCGGCGTCCGCGCCGCCGACCAGGCTGTCCGCGACGACGCTCAGCGGACGCAGGCCCTCGGGGGACTCCCAGGCGAGGGCGAGATCGACCAGGCGTCGTACTGCCGCGACGACGAAGTCGGGGGCCGCGTCGACCAGGTCCACCAGTTCCGATTCGGTGGTTTGGCCGGCGACGACGAGGGCATCAAGCACCGAAAGCTCGCCTCGGGTGAGGCCATCGAGCGCGCGTGCGGTCGAGTTCCTCACCGCGGCGCGGGAGGCGAGTTGACCGAAGTCGTGAGGGGCAGGGGTGGCCAGGTCCGGACGATCCGTGAGCAGGCGGACCAGTCGCTCGTCGGGCCACGACCTCAGCTGGTCGGCCAACGACCGGTACCCGCTCGGACCTGCTCCCACGAGGGCCAAACTACCGACATGGCCGATGGCGACGGGGGTCCTCCCCACATGAGCACCGCGCGACGCTCCGAAGTGCAGCACGTCGAGCTCCACCACGGCGCCGCCACCGACGTCGGTCGCGTGCGCCAGGCCAACGAGGACTCCTACCTCGCCGACCCGCCCGTCTTCGTCGTCGCGGACGGCATGGGCGGGCACGACCGTGGCGACGTGGCCAGCGCCATCGTGGTCGAGGAGTTCGCCCGCCTCGCCAGCGACGGGTACGACGCCGAGCGCGGCGCCGAGGCGGTCGCCGCCACGCTCCAGGCCGTCCAGGACCGGATCCTCGCGTTCGACGCCGAGCAGCGCGCCGGCGGTGCCGACGCGTCCTTCTCCGCCGGCACGACCGCGGTGGTCGCCCTCCTGGTCGACTCGACCTCCGGCCCGGTGTGGCTGCTGGCCAACGTCGGCGACTCGCGCGCCTACCGGTTCAACGACGGTGAGCTGGAGCAGGTGAGCGTCGACCACAGCCTCGTCCAGGAGCTCGTCGACACCGGCCAGATCACCGAGGCCGCCGCGGCCGTCCACCCGAGCCGCAACGTCATCACCCGCGCCCTGGGGGGATCGGCGCTGCCGGGCGGTGTGAGCGGCGAGGCCGACTACTTCCTGCTGCCGCTCGCCGCTGCCGAGCGCCTCCTGCTCTGCTCCGACGGCGTCAGCGGCATGCTCGCCGACGAGCGGATCAGCTCCATCCTCGGCTCCTGCGAGGACCCCCGCGACGCCGCCGAGCAGGTCGTGGCGGCCGCCGTGGAGGCCGGTGGTCACGACAACGCAACGGCCGTCGTGGTCGATGTGGTGGGATTGGTCCACACAGAGCCGTACGACGCCGACGCGCAGCGGCTGAGCCTGGAGCAGAAGTTGGGAGCCCTCCCATGAGCGAGACCGCAACCGGCGCGACCGGCGCCTGGTCCTACCGCACCGGTGACTGGTTCGCCGTGTTCGGTGCCCACGCCACCGTGCTGCTGCCCGCGTCCCAGAAGGACCAGGTCGTCGCCCTGTGGGCGCTCGTCGACGGTGGCGCCGGCTTCGACCAGGTGCTCGACGGCCTGCTCGCGTCGGGGCTGAGCCGGATCCCCGGCTTCGTCCTGGTCAGCGACGACGACGGCCCCACCCGCATCCTGCTCCGCGGCCAGGGCGTGACCGCGACGCTGGCCACGGCCGGCGAGGAGGTCGCCCTCGACGGTGCCGAGAGCCACACCTGGGTCGAGCGGAGCGTCGAGGGCGTCACTGCCCTCTCGGTGAGCCTCCCGGTCGAGGGTGACGCCGCCGACCACGAGGACTTCGACTTCCCGATCGCCACCGGACTGGTCCGGGTCGGGCAGGTCGACCGGCCGGCCGTCGTACCCGCGTCGGGGGCGCACGCCGCCGCGATGACCCCGGCCGTCGCCGACGTCGATGCCCTCGAGGTGGCCGAGGTGGCCGAGGTCGCCGACGAGCCCGAGGTCGCCGAGCCCGAGGCCGTGATGGTCCCCGAGGCCCCGCCTGCTCCGGACCTCGCGAAGCCGGTCGTGGCCGCCGCGTTGGTGGAGGAGCCGGTCGAGGAGCCGGTCGAGGACGTGATGGCCGAGGACGTGATGGCCGAGGACGAGCCCGCACCGTTCGACGACTGTCT
>DATLIG010000233.1:0-33822 GCA_035539555.1 Nocardioides sp.
TTGTTGGAGAGCGCTCACATGTCCGGCGGCGCCGGGGGTCTCGTGACGGTTGCTGCGCAACCTCCTCGACCACCGGCGGTCGAACGCCACCTCCTCGACCACGGGCGGCGGGTCAGCGGACGGTCAGGCTCCGCACCGCGCTGGAGCCCGCGGCGACGGCGGACTGCGCCACCACCGCCTGCACCGACCAGCGCCCGTCGGCGAGCCGCGGCAGGCGCCACGTGACCCGGCCGGAGGACGGGACCGTCACCGTGGCCCGGCGGACCGCCGAGCCACCGCGGCGAAGGACGAGCGTCAGCCTGCCGACCGCGACCCCCGAGGGGCTGGTGGCGACCCTCACGGTCGCGACCGCGCCACGACCGGTCCGGTCAGGTGCCGTCACTGCGAGGGCGGTGGTCGAGCGGGCCCGGGTCAGGGTGAGCTGGACCTGGTCCTCGCCGGCGCGGTGCGTCTCATCGCCGTCGTACCGGATGACGATCGTGTGCCTGCCCAGCCCGGACAGCCGGCCGGTGTCGATGACGATGCTCGCCCGTCCGTCCGCGAGGTTGGCCGAGGCGAGGACCTGGCCGCCCGCGATCGCCCGGACGCTGCCGGTCGCGACCCCGTCGGGAGAGCTGACCCGCACCGAGACCGGCACGTCGGCGCCGAAGCGGACCGTGTCGGTGGAGGCGACCGCGACCACGGCCGTCGGCGACAGCTCGTCGCCCGTCGCCGGGACCACGAGGGTGTTCGCGGCCTCGGCCGTGCCGGCCCGGTCGACCGCGCGGTACTCCACGTCGACGGCATCGTCGCCCACCCCGAACGCCCCCGTGTACGACGTCCAGGCGCCGCCGTCGAGGCGGTACTCGACCGCCGCGACCCCGGAGGTGGCGTCGGCGGCCCGCACGGTGACGGTGCGACCGGACCGCGACGCGCGGCTGACCGGCGCCTCGGTGTCGACCTTCACGGTGCGACTGACGACGGCCGACGTGTTGCCGGTGACGTCGTGCGCACGACCACGCACCTCGTGGACACCGTCGCCGGTGATTTCGAGCGATACCGAGTCGCCCGGGGCCGGCACCCAGGCGCCGCCGTCGAGGGAGTGCTCGACGGACGCGACGCCGGTGTCGTCGGTCGCGGCGATGGTGGCCGTGGCCGGCGAGGTGACCCACCAGCCGTTGGCGCCGTCGGCCTCCGAGCCCACGGTGACCACCGGGTCCGCCGCGTCGGTGACCGTCACGGTCGCGACGGGGTGGTCCGCCGATCCGCTCTCGACGGTGCCGTCGACGGTGAACGTCCCCGGCTCGTCGTACGACGACGGGTCGATGTCGTCCCACTCGACGGCCACGTCCCCGGTCGAGCCGTCGCCGAAGGTCGCGGCGACCTTCGCGGGCAGCGCCGGCGCGGTGCCGACCCGGGTCGAGACCGCGACGTCCGCGGCCGACTCGACCACGAGCTCCGGCTGGTAGCCGGCACGCAGGGTGTCGAGCTCGGCCTGGGTCACCGGGATCACCGTGCCGTGACGCGGGCTGCTCGGCAGGTCGGCCGTGGGGACGGACGTCCAGCTGCCCGAGCCGATGTCGTCGGTGGTGAAGGCGAGGTAGCCCTGGCCGCCGTGGTAGCTCGGCTGGTCGATGAAGAGGTACCAGCGGTCGGGGTCCTCGTTGTCGCGGAACACCGTCGGGCCCTCGCCGCCGGTGAACGTGCCGCCCCACGGGTTGGCCTGGCCGTAGCCGACCTTCTCCTTGACCAGCTGCCAGCCGGGCGTCGAGGTCGTGGTCGGGAGCGCGCCGCTGACGGTCGCGCGCAGGTCGGTCGACTTCTCCTGGCGCGGGATCATGTACGCCTCGTCCTTGACCAGCCGGTAGAAGGTGTCGCCGTCCTGCACGACGGTGGCGTCGATCATGCCCTTGCCCGTGCCGCGCTTGACGTTGATCCACGGCTGCGGGTCGGAGAAGGTCACGAAGTCACGCGTGGTCGCGTACATCATCTGCTGGTACTGGGTGTTGATGTCGCGGCCCGCGGTGTCGGTCGTCGGGTAGAGCGCCGAGGCCCAGTAGACGACGTACTCACCGGCCTCCTCGTCGTAGAACGCCTCGGGCGCCCACGTGTTGCCCGCGTAGTCCGACGACACCTTCACGTGGCGCTGGTTGCCCCAGTGCACGAGGTCGGTGGACTCCCAGATCTCCATGTACTTGCTGCCGGTCTCCTGCGCCTGGCCGAAGTCGACGGCCGGGTAGGCCTTGAGGTCGGTCGCGAGCAGGTAGAACCGGTCGCCCTCGTGGGAGCGGATGATGAACGGGTCCCGCAGGCCCTTCTCCCCGCAGGTCGACGCGAGCACGGGCTTGCCGTCGTTGAGCTCGTCGTAGTCGAGCGGGTCGTTGCCGCGGCTGGCGCCGAGGTAGATCTTCTCGCCGTCGTCGGTGCTCTCGCCGGCGAAGTAGGCGAACGCGTAGCCCTCGTAGTCCGGCGCCTCCGGCGCCGGCTGCACGCGCACGACGATGTCGCGGGTCGCCGTGCCGGTGCCCTTGGTCGCGGTGACCGTCAACGTGACGTCGACCGCCGGTTCGCCGTACGACGGCCGGGTGACCTCGCCCGTCGCGGAGACCACGTCCGGCGACCCCGACGACCAGGCGAGCGCCGCGTCGTGCAGGCCGGCGGTGGGCAGTGTCAGGTTGCCGCGCACGTCGTCGGGGTGCACCAGCTCGACCGCGACGACGGCCTCTTGGGCCTTGCCGGTGTCGTCGAGCTCCTCGGGCAGCACCGTCACGTCGAAGGTGCGCGTCCGGGTCTCGGTGCCGCGGGTGAGCGTGGCGGTCAGGGTGACCGTCGCGGACGGCGAGCCGTGGGCCGGGCGCGTCACGACGCCGGTGTTGCTGACCCGTGACGGGTCGCTGCTGCTCCACGCGACCGACGTCGTCGTCGAGGCACCCGTCGTCGGCAGGCTCAGGTTGCCCACGACGGCGCTGGTGTCGCCGAGGGTCAGGGCCGTGGCGTCGGCGTCGACCACCGGCGTGACCACGTCGTCGGCCAGCTCGGCCGACTCGGCCGCCGTGAGCGCGCGGTCGTAGATCCGGAAGTCGCGCAGCCTGCCCTTGAACGAGCCGTCCCCCGAGTACGCCGAGCGGCCGAGCTGGTTGAGCGTGGTGGTCCCGTCCGGCGTACCCATCAGTGACGGCTTGGTGGTCAGGTTGTCGTTCGACGCCACCAGGACGCCGTCCTCGTAGAGCTTCGCCGAGCCCGGGGCACCGACCACGCCGCCGGTGATCGCGTAGGTGACGTGCTTCCACACGCCGGCCGGCAGCTTCCCGGCACGCGACGCGCTCTGCTCGGTGGCGTAGCCACCCTCCGCGATGGTGGCGCGGTAGCGACTGCTGGAGTCGTTGGTCGTGAACAGGTAGCCGGTCCCGTTGGGGAAGGTCGCGCTGTTGCCGAGGTTGTACATGAACCAGTTGCCGGACAGCGTCGGGTCGACCAGCACGTCGAAGTCGACGGTCACGTCGTCGACGCCGGCCAGCAGGTTGTCGGGCAGCTTGATGTAGTTGCCCGAGCTGTTGGAGCCGCCGCTGAAGGTGAAGCCGTCGCCGGCGTTCCAGCTGGCGGTGCCGTTGACCGTGCCGTTGCGGCCGTGGCCCGACGAGTCGGCGGCGACCGTGCCGCTGGTCTCGTCGAGCTTCCACCAGCCGATCAGGCCGGTCGCGGTGTCGGACGGGCCGGTCTCGTCGGCCCGCGCGATGGGCGCGGGCCCGGTGGCTGCCGCCGCGAGGCCCACGGCGGCAGCCAGTCCAGCGACCACGAGGCGGGCGGTACGCCGCCCGCTTCGTGGCCGGATCAGGGTTGTCGTCACGTTGTCTCTCCTGGTCGTCAGGTGCGTGGTCACGGGATCCGCACCGAGGTGCGCGTCGTGGACGGGTCGACGGTCGTCGAGCCGGCGTAGCGGGCGACCACGACGTGGCTGCCCCGGGCCAGGCGCGGCAGGCGGACCTGGCCGCGGCCGCTGGTCAGGCGCACCGTCCGGGTGAGGACCGTGCGGCCGTCGTGCAGGACGGAGACCTGCACCGAGCCCGACACCGCGACCGCGGCGGTGACCCGCACCGTCACGAGCGGCTGGCGGGTCGAGACCTTCGACAGGGCGAGGGCCGTGTGCGAGGACGCCTTCACCACCTTGACGACGACGGTGTCCGAGGAGGCGCCGTGGGTGGCATCTCCGGCGTAGTCGACCGTCAGCGTGTGGCTTCCGGTCCCGAGCTTCGTCGAGCTGACCTTGAGCGTCGCCCTCCCGGAGGCCAGGTCCGCCGAGGCCAGCACCGTGCTGCCCTTGCGCAGGACCACCGGCCCCGTCGGGGTCTCCCCCGTCCCGCTGACGGTGACCCGCACCGACACCGGGCTGCCGAGGCGGACCGTCGTGGCGGTCGCGACCGCGGCCGTGGTGGACGCGGGCACCGCGCCGACCTCGGGGACCGCCAGGCGACCGGCCTCCTCGGCGTTGCCGAAGACGTCGGTGGAGCGGTACTCGACGACGTGCGCCTGGTCGTCGAGAGCCACCGGGGCGTCGTACGACGTCCAGGGTCCGGCGTCGAGGCGGTACTCCGTGCCGTCCTCGCCGATGCCGGCTCCGGTGTCCGCGGCGGTCAGCGTGACCGTGCGGTCCTCGGTGTCCAGCGCCGCCTTGGTGACGGGCGCGGCGGCGTCGACGCCGACCGTGAGCGGCCGCACCTCGCCGACGTTGCCGGCCTTGTCGACCGCGCGGACAGCGACCTCGTGGAGGCCGTCGCCGGCCACCTCGACCTCCGCCTCGGCGCCGTCGACCGACTGCCACGCGCCACCGTCGAGCGACCACTCGACGTGGTCGACCGCGCGGTTGTCGGTGGCCGTGACCTGCACGGTGGCGGGGTCGCGGTACCAGCCACGGACGCCGTCACCGGACACCGACAGGTCGGCGACGACCGGCACCTCGGCGTCGGTCGTGTGCATCCGGAGGAAGGTGACCGACGAGGCCGGGAACTCGTACTCGAAGTCGTTCGAAAGGCCCTGGACCTCGCGCTCCTTCGGCCAGATCACCTGCGGGTTCGCCTTCGTGTTGGTCGAGCTCCGCGCCGGTGCGGTCAGCGAGGTCACGGTCCCGGTCGGCTCGATGCCGGCGTCGGTGACGTGGACCTGCGTGGTGACCGGGCCGGTCGACGTGTTGACGACCTTGGCGACGAGGTCGCCGGTGGCGTCGTCCTCGGTGACGACCTGGAACAGCTGCTCGCTCGCGTCGACCTGGTCGTAGGTGAGCTTGAGGACGCCGTCCTGGAAGAGCCGGATCGTCGTACCGTCGACCTCGATCTTGAGGTGATAGGTCGTGCCGGTGGTGACGCTGTCACCCTCGAGCGCGACGACCTCGCTGGCACTGCCGCCGTCCGCCCGCTGGAGCACGGAGCGGGAGTTGCCCCAGCCACCGATGTTCCACCAGTAGAAGTTGTTGGCGCCGGTGGCACCGAAGCCGACGAGGAAGCCCTCGGCGCCGGACAGCTTGGTGGCGTCGAGCTCGAGCGTGTAGTTGCTCCAGTCCTTGTCGTAGGCGCCGGTGATGATCGAGCGCGCGTCGTTGACGCTGGTCGAGGACTGCACGTAGCGGCCGCCGTTGACCGACCAGGACCCCGTCTGGGCGGCCCACTTCGACGCGTCGGCGAAGTCGTCGCTGAAGACGGTCTCGCCCGTGTCGTTGTTCTTCACCGTGACGTTGTCGTAGGCCGCGCTCGTGCTCCAGGTCGACAGGAACACGCCACCCTTCACGTCCTGCGGATCGTTGACGGAGCCGTCGAAGGTGCTGGGCACGACGCGGTCGCCCACGTTGTTGCCGAACATCTTCTGGACCTGCCAGTCGGCCGACTCCCACGACTCGTCGTTGTCGAACCAGATGGCGTCGGGCGACCACTGCACGTGGTTCTCGTTCGCCAGGAGCGGTGCGTACGACGCCAGCCGCACGACGTCGCCGTTGCGCTGCAGGCCGGTCATGTACGCCGCCTCGACGAGCGCGTTGTTGAAGGTGTTGCCGCGGCTCGCGTACTCACCGAGGAAGACGCCCGGACCCTCGCGGTCGTAGCTGTCGTAGCGGTGGTTGTTGTCGAGGAACCAGTCCGGGTCGTTGTAGTAGTGCTCGTCGACGAGGTCGACGTCCTGGGCCCGGTTGAAGCTCCAGAGGGTGTCGAAGCGGGTGCCCGCGTCGTCGGGGCCGGAGTTCGAGATGATCGTGATGTCCGGGTACGCCGCCTCGACCGCCGCCTTGAACTGCGGGAAGTTCGCCTCGAACGTGGTGGTGTTCTCCTCGTTGCCGAGGCCGATCATCTTCAGGTCGAACGGCTCGGGGTGGCCGAGCTCGGCACGCACCGCGCCCCACTCGGTGTCGACGCCGCCGTTGGCGAACTCGATCAGGTCCACGGTGTCGTCGACCCAGCGGTCGATGGACGCCTGGTCCTTCATCTCGGGGATGGTGCTGCCGCAGCCGTTGGCGCCGACCGAGAGGACCGGGAGCGGCTCGGCGCCCAGGTCCTCGGCGAGCTCGAAGTACTCCAGGTAGCCGATGCCGTAGGTCTGGTTGTAGCCCCAGAAGTTCTTGTTGGTGGGCCGTTCCTCGACCGCGCCGATGGTCTCCTTCCACTGGTAGGTCCGCTGCCGGTCGGTGTAGCCGCTCTCGGCGTAGGACTTGAACGTCCCGACGTTGGTGACGCAGCCACCCGGGAACCGGACGAAGCCCGGGTCCATCGCGGCGACACTCTCGGCGAGGTCCTTGCGCAGCACGGAGCGGCCGTTGACCGGGCCCACCCAGGTGTCGTGCGGCATGACGGAGACCATGTCGACGGCCAGTGTCGACGGCGCCCCCGCCAGGACGGCGATCCGGGCGTTGTTGCTGGTCGCGGTCGCGGTGATCGTGGCGTCGACCTTCTGCCAGGTGCCGTTGCCGGCGACCGCCACGGTGCCGGAGCCGAGGACGGTCGCGCCGTCGGCGCTCTCGAAGCGCAGCGTGAGGGACTGCGCCGTCGTCGTACGGACCCAGACGGAGGCGTCGTGGACGGCACCGCTCTTCACGGCGACTCCGTCGAAGCCGCCGTTGACCACGCCGTCGCCGGGCGCCGCCGCGACGAGCTGGAGGTAGTTGCGGTTCATGTCGTTGAGCCGGCCGCCGTCGTCGACGACGGTGGCGCTGGACGCACCGCCGCTGCGGTTGGCCAGGCTCCACGCGGTCATCGCGTTGAACGAACCGTTGTCGGTGCTGTTGAACTCGAAGGACCGGTTGCGGACGAGCTCGGCGTAGATGCCGCCGTCGGCCGCGTAGTTGATGTCCTCGAAGAAGATGCCGAACATGTCGGGGTTGAGCTCGGCGCCCTCGCCGTCGGCGTCGATGTCGAGGGTCGCGGTGCTGTCCTCGACCTCGGTGAGGACGAACCGCACCGCGTCCGCCTCGTCGCCGGCGACGAGGTGGCCCTCGCCGTCGACGACCACGTGGTCCGCGCCGTCCGTGGCACCGTCGATGCGGAGCACGACCTTCCCGCCGCCCGCGTCGGTGATCCGCAACGGGGTCGGCTGGGCCGCACCGTCACCGACGGTGAGCGAACCGCCGTCGACGACGACCGGGCCGGCGCCGGTGGTGAGGCCCACCGCGCCCTCGCCGAGGGCAGCGGCCTGCAGGCGCATGCTCGAGGTCGGCTGGTCCGCGGTGAGCGCGAGCGCGTCGCCGTCACGCACGAGGTACGACGCGTCGCCGTCGGCCTGCAGCGTGAAGCTGCCGGACGGCACCGTGTCCGCGCCCTGGTCGTGGGTGATCTCGAAGGACTCGAAGGCCGCCTCGGTGGTGGTGCCGTCCTGTGCGGCGAGCGCGTAGAGGCCGACCTGCGTGGTGTCGAAGGGCACCGTCGTGGTGGCCGCGGTGACCCAGTCGCCCGTCGCCTCGTCGAGGTAGCTGGTGGTGATCGTGTCGCCGGACCGCTGCAGGCGCAGGGTCTCGTCGGTGGACGCCGGCCGGTCGGCGAACGCGACCGCGCTGAAGGACGCCCCGGCCTCGCGGTCGGTCTCGACCGCGATCCCCGACGGGGACAGGGATCCGACATAGGTGAGCCCGGCGCGGACGTAGTTGTCCATGTCCTGCCAGGCGATCAGGCCGGCACCCTGGTAGACCTTCGCGACCGGGGCGCTCAGCTGGGCCGTGGCCGTGAAGTCGCCGGCGGGTACGTCGAGCATCACCACGTTCTTCGCGGAGTTGTTGGTCTGCCAGGTGTCGCCCGGCTGGCCGCTGAGGTGCAGGGCGCCACCGCTGACCTCGAGCGCCGAGGGCTCCGGGTTGACGACGTCCCAGCGCCCGCCGAGGGCGCTGCCGTCGAAGGCGTCGGACCAGGTGACCGTGTCCGCGGCGGTGGCCGGGGCGGCGGTCAGGCCGAGGCCGGTCGCGCTCGCGAGCGCGCCGGCGAGCAGGGAGAGGGAAGCGACAGCGGCGGTCCTGCGACGGCGGCCGAGGCGGGGCTGGGGTGATGTGACGGGCGACACAGGACGATTGTTAGCGCTAACATCCCCTCGCCGTCAAGGGATGCGCGTGGACTTGCCCGATCCTTTGGGCGCCCTGTGAACCGGGGTTGACGTCGCGAGTGATCGCAGTCACACTCCCGTGTTAGCGCTCACACACGGAGGAACGATGTCCCACTCGTCGACGGTCCTGCGCCGTCTCCCCGCCCTGCTGGTGCTGGCCCTGGTCGGCGACCTGCTGCTGCTCGTGCCGATGGCCCGGCCGGCGCTCGCCGCCGACGTCACCGACGGGCTCGTGCTCCGCTACGACCTCGACCAGGCGTCCGGCACGACCGTCACCGACAGCTCCGGCAACGGCCGCGACGGCACCCTCGTCGGCGGCAGCTGGGACAAGGGCGTGCTCACCCTCGACGGCGTCGACGACCACGTGAAGCTGCCGAACAACGTCACCGCCGGCCTCGACGCGATCACCGTGCACGTCGACGTGTTCGTTGAGTCGAGCCAGGCGACCCCGTTCTTCCTCTGGGGCCTCGGCAACCCCGCGACGTCGGCCTCGGGCACGGGCTACCTGTTCTCGAGCGGCAACTCGTTCCGCGCGGGCATCACCACGGGCAACTGGTCCGGGGAGAAGGTCACCTCCCGCAGCAGCGGCGGCAACCTCGCCCGCGGCGTGTGGAAGTCCGTGACCTACACGCAGACCGGCACCACCGGCACCCTCTTCGAGGACGGCGCCCAGGTCGGCCAGAACACCGGCGTCACCGTCCTCCCGAGCGCCATCGGTGGCGGCACGACCACCAACAACGTCCTCGGCGAGTCCAACTACGCCACCGACAACAGCCTCAAGGGCCGGGTCCGCAACTTCCGGATCTACGACCGGGCGCTCGACGCGAGCGAGGTCGCGCAGATCTCGCTGACCGACGCGAACCGTCTCGCGGCCGACGAGGACGCGCTCACCCTCGGCGACCTGTCCGCCGTCACCGGCGACCTCACGCTCCCCACGACCGGCGCCTTCGGCTCCTCCATCGCCTGGGCCTCCTCCGACCCCGCCGTCATCTCCAGCACGGGCGGCGTCACGCGGCCCGGTGCCGGTGCGGACGCCGCCGAGGTCACCCTCACCGCCACCCTGACCCGCGGTACCGGCACCGCCACCCGCACCTTCGTCGCGACCGTCCCCGCCGACGACAGCGACCAGGCCAAGGCGGACGCGGCTGCCGCCGCCATCGTGCTCGTGCACCCCGACGACGTGCGCGGCAGCCTCACCCTCCCGGCGACCGGCGCCAGCGCCTCCACCATCACGTGGGCCAGCGACGACCCCGCGGTCGTCGCGGCGGACGGCGTCGTGAACCGCCCGGCGCACGGCGCGGGCGACACCACCGTGACCCTCACCGCCACCGTGACCGTGGGATCCGCCACGGCCACGCGCGAGATCGAGCTGACCGTGCGGGAGTCGCCCGAGGCGGCGGCGTACACGGGGTATGCGTTCAGCTACTTCACCGGCAACTCGATCGCCGGCGAGAAGATCTACTTCGCCGCGAGCGACGGCAACGACGCCCTGCAGTGGGACGAGCTCAACGACGGCCAGCCCGTGCTCGAGTCGACGATGGGCGAGATGGGCCTGCGCGACCCGTTCCTGATCCGCTCCCCCGAGGGCGACCGCTTCTACCTGATCGCCACCGACCTCTCCATCGGCCGCAACGGCGACTGGGACCGCTCGCAGCGCACCGGCAGCCGCTACCTCGAGGTCTGGGAGTCGACCGACCTGAAGAACTGGTCGGAGCAGCGCCACGTGCTCGTGTCGCCGCCGACCGCCGGCAACACCTGGGCGCCGGAGGCCTACTGGGACGAGGACCTGCAGCAGTTCGTGGTGTTCTGGGCATCGAAGATCTACGCGGAGGACGACCCGAACCACACCGGCAGCACCTACAACCGGATGCTCTACGCCACCACGCGCGACTTCGTGACCTTCAGCGAGGCGAAGGTGTGGCAGGACATCGGGTCGTCCCGGATCGACTCCACGGTGATCAAGGACAACGGCACCTACTACCGGTTCACCAAGGACGAGGGCGCCGGCACCACCGGCTGCTCCGACATCATCCAGGAGAAGAACGACTCGCTGACCGAGCCCGACCTCGTGGGCAGCAAGGCGTGGGCCTTCCAGGAGGGCTGCATCGGCAAGAACGCCGGCACGTCGGCCGTCGAGGGTCCGTCGATCTTCAAGGCCAACCCCGGTGACGACTCCGGCAGCAGCTACTACCTGTTCGTCGACGAGTACGGCGGCCGCGGCTACATCCCACTCGGCACCGACGACCTGGAGAACCCCGACTGGCAGGTGGCGAGCAGCTACGACCTGCCGGCCAGCCCGCGCCACGGCACGGTCATCCCGGTCACCCAGGCCGAGCTCGACAGCCTGCGCGAGGGCATCGTCGTCCCCGAGCCGCCGACGCCGGTCGAGGCCGACGAGAACGGCCTGGTCGCGCACTACGCACTCGACGAGACGAGCGGCTCCGTGGCCGCCGACTCCTCGGGCCACGGGTACGACGGCACGGTCTCCGGTGACACGACCTGGGCCGACGGCGGGCTGACCCTCGGCGGCACCAACGGCCACGTGAAGCTGCCCGACGACATGATGGCCGGCCTCGACGCGATCACCGTGTCGACGGAGGTCTGGGTCGACCCGACCCAGCCGACGCCGTACTTCATCTGGGGGCTGGGCAACACCGACGGCGGCGGGGCCGGCAACGGCTACCTGTTCACCACCGGCAACAGCGCCTACCGGTCGTCGATCGCGAGCGGCAACTGGACGACCGAGCAGACCGCCACCAGCGGCGCGGCCCTCGGGCGAGGTGCGTGGAAGACGCTCACCTACACGCTGCAGGACGGCACCGCGACGATCTACCTCGACGGCGTGAAGGTCGGCGAGAAGACGGGCGTCGCCATCAAGCCCGGTGACATCGGCGAGGGCCGCACGAGTGCCAACTACATCGGCCGTTCCGTCTACACCGCCGACAAGTACCTCAAGGGCAAGGTGCGGGACTTCCGGCTCTACAACCGGGCCCTCACCGGAACCGAGGTGCGCGACCTCGCCGCCGACCCGACCGCGATCCTCGGCGTCGAGCTCGCCTCGCTCAAGGTTCCGGCCATCGTCGACAGTGCCTCCTCGACGGTGACCCTGCCGGTCGAGCCGGGCACGGACCGCACCGCCCTCGACCCGTCGTACGACGTCAAGGCGGGCTCGACGCTGGACGTCGACGGTCCTGCGGACTACTCGTCGCCGCGGACCGTCACGGTGACGTCTCCGGGCGGTGCGACGCGCGTGTGGACCGTGCGGGCGGTGGAGATGAGGTCACCGGTCCTGCCGGGCCTCTACGCCGACCCGAACATCGCGGTCTTCGACGGCACCTACTACATCTACGCGACGACCGACGGCGTCGCCGGCTGGGGCGGCAAGGACTTCTACGTCTGGAAGTCCACGAACCTCCTCGACTGGGAGCGCTCGGAGCAGCCCTTCCTGACCCTCGACGGCGCGAACGGCAACGTGCCATGGGCATCGGGCAACGCCTGGGCGCCGAAGATCATCGAGCGTGGCGGGAAGTACTACTTCTACTTCTCGGGCCACAACCCGACGTACAACCGCAAGACCATCGGGGTGGCCGTCGCCGACAGCCCGGAGGGCCCGTTCACGGCCCAGCCGGAGGCGATGATCCTCAACAACGAGGCAATCACCTCGGGTCAGGCCATCGACCCGGCGGCCTTCCAGGACCCGGCCACGGGCAAGTTCTACCTGTTCTGGGGCAACGGCTCGCCCGTCTACGCGGAGCTGTCCGACGACATGCTGTCGATCAAGGCGGAGACCCTCGGCAGGATCACGGGGCTGACCAGCTTCCGTGAGGGATCGTTCGTCAACTACCGCCAAGGGACCTACCACCTGACGTACTCGATCGACGACACCGGTTCGCCGGACTACCGGGTCGGCTACGCGACGGCGACGAGCATCGACGGTCCGTGGACCTACCGCGGCGTGCTGCTGCAGAAGGATCCCTCGCAGGGCATCCTCGGCACCGGCCACAGCTCGATCGTCAACGTGCCCGGCACCGACGAGTGGTACATCGCCTACCACCGCTTCGGCATGCCCGGCGGCGACGGTACCCACCGGGAGACCACGATCGACGAGCTGACCTTCGGCGAGGACGGCCTGATGCAGGTCGTCACCCCGACCCTCACGAGCGTCGACCCGCTGGCGGAGCCGGAGCCGGAGGCGCCCGTCAACACGGCCCTGCCGACGATCACGGGCACCGCACAGGTCGGCCGCAAGCTGGTGGCTGCTCCGGGGAGCTGGGACCAGTCGGGGCTGTCGTTCGGCTACCGCTGGCTGCGCGACGGTACGACGATCGCGGGCGCCGTGTCGCCGTCGTACACGCCCCGGGCGGCGGACGTCGGGCACAGGCTGAGCGTCCAGGTCACCGCGACGCCGGCCGCCGGTCCGGCCGGCACCGCCACCTCCGCCCCGACGAAGGCGGTCGCCAGGGCCGGCTCGACGGTCCGGCTGCGGCTCTCCGACAGCACGCCGCGGGCGCGGCAGAAGGTGACGCTGCGGATCACCGTCGGGTCGACGCCGGCCGGTGTGGCCGTGGCGGGACGGGTGATCGTCAAGGTCGACGGCCGCCAGGTCGCCGTACCCGTGCTGCGGTCGGGCGTCGCCACCGTGGCGCTGCGGCTGTCGAGGGGGACGCACACGATCGGCGCGACCTACCGCGGGTCGACGAGCGTCGCCGGCGACGTGGCGGTCGTGCGGGTGAGGGTCGGCCGGTAGTCCAAGCGTCCGCGGCGTCCGCTCCGAATCACTGTCACGCCCACCCGGGGCGCGATCCCTACCGCAGTGGAGCGGACGCCATGGACACCCACTCAGCACGCCCCCTCCGAAAGCACCTCACCCCGCCGCGCGCGGTGGCCAGGGCCGTCGTCCGGGTGACCGACCCGGGCACGGCAGGGGCCCACCGGGCCTCGGGCAACGGCGTCCGGGTGCACGCGATCTGGTTCGCGGCGCTCTCGCTCGTCGGGCTCGTGCTCGTCCTCACGGCCGCCGCCCTCGCCTCTGCCCGCTGAACGGGTTGAGTTGCCGGTTCGCTGGGTCGAGTTGCCGGTTCCGCAGACCGAACCGGCAAGTCAACCCGCCGAACCGGCAAGTCAACCCGCCGAACCGGCAAGTCGACCCACGGGTCACCAGCGGGGGTGGATGGCCTCGCGGAGGTCGCGGTCGTAGATCGCCCGGACACCGTCGAGGAAGGCCACGGGGAGCGGCTCGACGAGTCCGGCGGCGGCGTTGGCGCTCGCCTGGGTGGTGCTGCGCGCGCCGGGGATGACGGTGGTGACGCCGGGCTGCTGCCAGCACCAGGCGATCGCGGCCTGGGCCGGCGTGACCTCGGGTCCGAGGGTGGAGCGGACGACTGCGGTGAACGCCGCCGCCGCGGCGACGCCGGTGCGGTAGTCGACGCCGGAGAAGGTCTCGCCGACGTCGAAGGAGCTGCCGTCGCGGTTGTAGCTGCGGTGGTCGTCGGCGGCGAAGACCGTGGTCTCGTCGTAGCGGCCCGAGAGCAGGCCGGACGCCAGCGGCACCCGCGCGATGATGGCGACCTCGGCGGCCGCTGCGGCGGGCAGGACCTCGTCGAGGGGCTTGAGCCGGAACGCGTTGAGGATGATCTGCACCGACTGGACACCCGGGCGGCGGATCGCCGCCAACGCCTGTGCGCAGGTCTCGACGCTGACGCCGTACGCCGCGATCACGCCGTCGGCCACCAGCTCGTCGAGGGCGTCGTAGGTCGCGTCGTCGTCGATCACCGCTGACGGCGGACAGTGCAGTTGCACCAGGTCGATGGTGTCGACGCCGAGGTTGCGGCGGGACCGGTCGAGCCAAGCGCGATAGTTGGCCAGCACGTAGTTGGCCGGCACCTGCTCCATCCGGCGGCCCATCTTGGTGACGGCCGTGAAGCCATCGTCGGCGTGGTCGGCGAGGAACCGGCCGACGATCTGCTCGCTCCGGCCGTCGCCGTAGACGTCGGCGGTGTCGTAGAAGGTCACGCCGGCCTCGGCCGACGCCTCGAGGACCGCGCGGGCGTCGGCCTCGCTGACGTCCCCCCAGTCGGCGCCGAGCTGCCAGGTGCCGAGGCCGACGACGGAGACGTCACGACCGGTGCGGCCGAAGGTGCGCTGCTGCATGGGTTTCCTTGCTTCGTGGGAGGTGGGGAAGGTCAGCCGCGCGCGCGGGCGAGCCGGGCGTCGATCGCGGCAGGGCTGAGGACGGCGTCGAGCGCGAGGGCGGCGCAGCCGACGAGGCCGGCGCGGTCGCCGTACGTCGCCGGCAGGAACTGCAGCTCCCGCGTCGCCAGCGCGGACGCACGGGCGTAGACGGCCTCGCGGACGCCGGCGGCGTACACGTCGTAGGCGCCGGCCATGTCGCCGCCGAGGACGACGGCCCGCGGGTTGAGCAGGTTGATCGCGACCGCGAGCAGCTCGCCGACCTGGCGGCCGCTCTCGCGCAGCAGCTGCTTGGCCTCGGGGTCGCCGACGAGGGCCTGCGCGACCAGGTCGCGGATGTGGTCGACGGTGCGGCCCTCCTCGCGCAGCCGGGCGACCAGCGCCCAGCCGGCCGCGATGGTCTCGAGGCAGCCGACGTCGCCGCACCGGCACGGACGCCCCGCCGCCTCGGGGACCTTGGTGTGGCCCAGGTCCCCGGCGCCACCGCGTGCGCCGCTGATGATCCGGCCGCCGGCCAGCACGCCGAGGCCGATGCCGGTGGACGCCTTGACGACGAGCAGGTCGTCGACGGTCCTGGCGTGGCCGAGGAACTCCGAGCGCGCCATCGTGTCGGCGTCGTTGGCCAGGAAGAGCGGGGCGTCCGCCACCTTGTCGAGGTACGGCGCCAGCGGCACCCCGTCCCAGCCGGCCATCACCGGGGTGTCGACGCTGACGCCCCGGCCCGCGTCGACGACACCGGGCAGCGAGACGCCGATGCCGAGAACCGGCGGGAGGTCCCGCTCCAGCAGGGCCGACAGGTGGTCGGCCACACCCGGCATCACGTCGTCGGGTCCGGCGCCGATCTCGTGCTCGACCGCCGACGATGCGAGCTCGGTGCCGCCGAGGTCGAAGACCGCGACCTGGGAGCGGGACCGGCCGATCGCGGCGGCGAGCACCACGCCTGCGTCGGTGTTGAAGACGAGGCTGCCCGGCGGGCGGCCCCCGGTCGAGGCGAGCTCGGCACCGAGCAGGAGCAGGCCGGCCTCGGCGAGCGCGTTGACCCGGGCGACGACGGCGGTGCGGGACAGGCCGGTGACACCGCGCAGGTCGGCGCGGGTGGAGGCCCGGCCGCTGCGGAGCAGCGCGAGCAGGTCGCCCGCCGTGGCGGACTCCCGCACGACCGGCTGCACCCGTACCTCGACCATGCGCGGAGTCTAAGCCTCTTCACTTCGATCTCAAAAAGACCTAAGTGGGGTTTTCCAAGTGCACAGTTAGGCCCTACCGTTGTCGCTGTGAGCGCACACATCCCCGATCTGGCCCTTCCGGCCTGCGACTTCACCGTCTTCGGCGGCACGGGCGACCTCGCCCTCCGCAAGCTGATCCCCGGGCTCTACCAGCGGGAGCGGCAGCGCAACCTCCACCCCGACACCCGGATCATCGGCGTCTCGCGACACGACCTCGACGACGCCGGCTACCGCGACCTGGTCACCCAGGCCCTCTTCGAGCACGTCCCCGACGACCAGCTCGAGGCCGGTGCCGTCCACCGGCTCACCAGCCGCCTGCACCACCTGTGCCTCGACGCCACCGACGCCGAGGGCTGGGACGGACTGCACGCCATCCTCAAGGACACCCCCACCAGGAGCACCGAGGAGACCATCCGGGTCTTCTACCTCGCGGTGGGCTCCGGACTCTTCGGCCCGACCTGCGACCGCCTCGACGAGCTCGGCGTGGTCACTCCGCAGTGCCGCGTCGTCCTGGAGAAGCCGATCGGCTCCGACCTCGCCTCCTCGCGCGTCGTCAACGACGCCGTCGGCCGGGTCTTCGAGGAGTCGCAGGTCTACCGGATCGACCACTACCTCGGGAAGGAGAGCGTGCAGAACCTCCTCGTCACCCGGTTCGCCAACACCTTCCTCGAGCCGATCTGGAACTCCCGCTGGGTCGACCACGTGCAGATCACCGTGTCCGAGACGCTCGGCGTCGCCGGGCGCGGCGGGTACTACGACCAGGCCGGCGCCCTGCGGGACATGGTCCAGAACCACCTGCTCCAGATGCTCTGCCTGGTCGCGATGGAGCCCCCGACGTACGTCGGCGGGGACCCCGTCCGGGACGAGAAGCTCAAGGTGCTGCGGGCCCTGACCCCGCTGACCGGCGCCGACGTCGACCGGTTCACCGTGCGCGGGCAGTACACGACGTACGGCGAGGAGATCGGCGGCCCGAGCACGACCGAGACCTTCGTCGCGCTGCGGGCCGAGGTGCAGAACTGGCGCTGGGCCGGCGTGCCCTTCTACCTGCGCACCGGCAAGCGGCTCGCTCGCAAGGAGTCGACCATCGAGGTCGTCTTCAAGGAGCCGCCGCACGCGATGTTCCCGCACAGCGAGGGTGTCACCACCCCCAACCGGCTCACCATCCGGATGCAGCCCGACGAGGGCATGCAGCTGCACCTGACCGCGAAGCACCCCGGCCCCGGCGGCATCCGCCTCCACCCGGCCTCGCTCGACCTCAGCTACGACGACGCGTTCGACGAGCGCAGCCCCGACGCCTACGAGCGGCTGCTCCTCGACGTCATGCGCGGCATCCCGACCCTCTTCATGCGCCGCGACGAGGTCGAGGCCGCGTGGTCGTGGGTCGAGCCGATCCTCGACCAGTGGGAGCGGGCCGGCGTCGAGCCGGTGCGCTACCACCCCGGAACCAACGGCCCGGCCGCCGCCGCGACACTGCTCGCGCGCGAGGGCCGCACCTGGCAGGAGTGAACCGATGACCGACCCCACCCTCCACCCCGTTCTCGCCGACGTGACCCGTCGGCTGACCGAGCGGAGCGCCGCCACCCGTACGGCGTACCTCGCTCGCGTGCGTGAGGCGGCCCTGCGCGGACCTGCGCGCGGCCGCCTCGCGTGCGCCAACCTCGCCCACGGCTTCGCGGCCGCCGAGGGGCCGGAGAAGATCGAGCTGGCCCGCGGACAGAAGCCGAACCTGGCGATCGTCACGAGCTACAACGACATGCTCTCCGCGCACCAGCCGTACGGCGACTACCCGCCGGTCCTCAAGGACGCGGTCATCCGCGCCGGCGGGCTCGCGCAGGTCGCCGGCGGCGTGCCCGCGATGTGCGACGGCGTGACCCAGGGCCGAGACGGCATGCAGCTCTCCCTCTACAGCCGCGACGTGATCGCGATGTCGACGGCGATCGCCCTCTCCCACGACATGTTCGACGCCACGCTGCTGCTCGGGGTGTGCGACAAGATCGTGCCCGGCCTGCTGATCGGCGCGCTCTCCTTCGGGCACCTGCCCGCCGTCTGGGTGCCCGCCGGGCCGATGGCCTCGGGCCTGCCCAACAAGGAGAAGGCCCGCGTGCGACAGCTGTTCGCCGAGGGGAAGGTCGGCCGGGAGGAGCTGCTCGAGGCCGAGGCGGCGTCGTACCACTCGAAGGGGACGTGCACCTTCTACGGCACCGCCAACTCCAACCAGCTGCTCATGGAGGTCATGGGCCTGCACCTGCCGGGCTCCTCCTTCGTCAACCCCGACAACCCGCTGCGCGACGCCCTCACCCGCGAGGCCGCGGCCGTCGCGGTCCGCCGCACCCAGCAGTACGACGCCAGCCCGACGCTCGGCGAGATGGTCGACGAGAAGGTCATCCTCAACGCCTGCGTGGCACTCCTCGCGAGTGGCGGGTCGACCAACCACACCCTGCACCTGGTCGCGATCGCCCGTGCCGCGGGCATCCTGCTCACCTGGGACGACCTCGCCGACCTGTCGGCCGTCGTACCGCTGCTGGCGCGGGTCTACCCCAACGGTGCGGCCGACGTGAACCACTTCCACGCCGCCGGCGGGATCGGCTTCCTCGTCCGCACCCTGCTGGACGCGGGGCTGCTGCACGAGGACGTCGAGACGATCGTCGGGCACGGCCTGCGCCGCTACACCGAGGAGCCGGTCCTGCTCGACGGCCCCGGCGGTGCGCTGACCTGGCGGCCGGTCCCGGCGGAGAGCCTCGACCTCGACGTGCTCCGCCCGGCCTCGGCCCCCTTCTCCGCCGACGGTGGCGTGAAGGTCGTGCGCGGCCCGCTCGGCACCGGCGTCATCAAGACCTCGGCCGTCGCGGTCGAGCACCGTCTCGTCTCCGCGCCCGCGCGGGTCTTCGACGACCAGCACGACTTCCTGCTGGCCTTCGCGGACGGCCAGCTCGACGGGATCGACCTCGTGGCGGTGATCCGCTACCAGGGCCCGGCCGCCAACGGGATGCCCGAGCTGCACAAGCTGACGCCGGCGCTCGGCGTCCTGCAGGACCGGGGCCAGAAGGTCGCGATCGTCACCGACGGACGGATGTCCGGCGCGTCCGGCAAGGTGCCGGCCGCCATCCACGTCACTCCCGAGGCCGCACTCGGTGGCCCGCTCGCCCGGGTCCGCGACGGCGACCTGATCACCCTCGACGCCGATGCCGGCACGCTGACGATCGAGGCCGACCTCGCCCACCGCGAGCCGACCGGCGCCGCCCCGTCCGGTACGACGTGGGCCGGCACCGGTCGCGAGCTGTTCGCCGCGTTCCGCGCCACCGTCGGACCGGCCGACGAAGGTGCGTCGATCTTCCCCGTCCCCGCCGCCGCTGCCAGCCTGGAGGCACCCCTTGTCCGCTCCTGAGTCCACCCCGACCTCCGTGCTCGACCTCGTCCCGGTGATGCCGGTCGTCGTCATCGACGACCTCGCCGCAGCGGTCCCGGTCGCCCGGGCGCTCGTCGACGGCGGCCTGCCCGCGATCGAGCTGACCCTGCGCACGCCCGTCGCCCTGGACGCGCTGCGGGCGATCGCCGCCGAGGTTCCCGAGATCGCGCTCGGCGCGGGCACGATCACCACTCCCGCACAGGCCGAGGCCGCGGTGGCCGCGGGTGCGGGCTTCCTGGTCTCCCCCGGGCTCACCCCGGACCTGCTGGACGCGATGCTCGCCACCAAGGTGCCCTTCCTGCCCGGGACCTCCACGGTCTCCGAGGTGCTCGCCGTGCTCGAGGCGGGGCTGACCGAGATGAAGTTCTTCCCGGCGGAGGCGGCCGGCGGGGCGCCGTACCTCAAGTCCGTGGCGGGCCCGCTCCCGCAGGCCCGGTTCTGCCCCACCGGCGGGATCACGCCGGCCAGCGCGCCGTCGTACCTCTCGCTGCCGAACGTCGGCTGCGTCGGCGGCTCGTGGCTCACCCCCGCCGACGCGATCGCCGCCGGCGACTGGGAGCGGATCAGCAAGCTGGCTGCCGAGGCCGCCGCGCTGCGCTGACCTGCTCAATCCGTTCGATCGAACGGCTTGAGCAGGTCTCGGGCCCCGGAGGCCGCTCAATCCGTTCGATCGAACGGATTGCGCAGTCAGGCCCGGCGGCCCATCATCGCCAGCAAGCGGGTCAGCGGTGCGTCGTCCGCGTCGTGCGGGAGCACCGGCCCGAAGGCGGGGCCGCGCTGGTCCGCAGTCTCGGGGGTCGAGAAGGGCTCTGCGAACGCCATGCACGACTCGACGTCGGCGTCCGCCACGTCGAACGGCCGGTCCAGCGCGGTCGCGAGGTCCCAGCCGTGGACGACGACCTCGTTGAGGGCGACCGCCGCAGCCACCTCGCCCGGCAGGTCGACGCCGCCGGCTGCCGTCATCCCGTCGTACGCCGCCGGCTCGCGCCACGCCTCCGCGAGCTCCTTCAGGTCGGCGGCGATCCGGTCGCGCCAGCCGGGCTCGAGCCGCGACGCGTCGCCGGTGCCGCCCTGCTCCGAGCCCGGCACGGGCTGCTTGCGCGCGGCGCCGGTGAAGGCGACGGCGAGGCCACCGACGTGGTCGACGAGGTCGCCGACGGAGTACTCCGGGCACGGGGTCGGCCGCGCGAGCTGCTCGTCGGTCACCGAGGCGACCAGTTCGGCCAGGGTCGAGGTGGCGGGTCCGAGATCGAGGGTCGTCATGCCCGGTACCGACCGGCGCCGCGGGCCGAACTCATCGCGCCCGCCGCGGTAGTCCTTGACGAAAAGCACCCGGAATCGGCCGGATTCCGGTGCCTTTCGTCAGGGACTATCGCCGATGGGTGGCGAAGAAGGCATCGAGCAGCGCGGTCGACTCCTCGGCGAGGACGCCGGCGAGCACCTCGGGACGGTGGTTGAGCCGGCGGTCGCGGACGACGTCCCACAGCGAGCCGACGGCGCCCGCCTTGTCGTCGTACGCACCGAAGACGACGCGGTCGACCCGCGACAGGACGGCCGCGCCGGCGCACATGGTGCACGGCTCCAGGGTCACGACGAGGGTGCAGCCCGAGAGCCGCCACTCCCCCCGGGTGGACGCCGCCGCACGCAACGCGACGACCTCCGCGTGTCCGGTCGGATCGCCGTCCTGCTCGCGGACGTTGCGACCGGCGCCGATCACCCGGAGCTCCTCGTCGAGGACCACTGCACCGATCGGGACGTCGCCGAGGTCACCCGCGTCGCGGGCATGCTGCAGCGCCTCCCGCATCCCGGGGAGCCAGGGGGTCTCCGCGCTCACGCCGAGGTGAGGCCCACGACGTCGTCGAAGAGCTCGCCGAAGCCCATGCCGCGGGCGATCTCCGAGAGCATCTCGTCGGGGTAGAGCTCGTCGTCGTCGAGGACCTCGGCCAGGAACATCGCGTCGACGCCCAGGTCGCTGAGCAGCTCGAGGTCGCCGGCGGGCTCGGGATCGTCCTCGTCGTCGACGACCGGGAGGCCGAGGTGGTCGACGACCTCCGCGGCCAGCTCCCACTCGGAGGCGGCCGTGATGTCGGAGAGCATCACCCGGGTCACCTGACCGGTCACGCGGACGACCACGAAGAAGTCCTCCTCGACCGCGACGAAGCCGACGACGCCGCCGTCACCGGGGAAGCGGCGCAGCGCGGAGACCAGGGTCTCGACGTCGACCGCGTGGTCGGGCGTCAGCTCGGCGACCTGCCACACGCCCTCCTCGCGGTAGGCGGCGAGCGCGAAGTCGACCGATTCGGTGGTCGGGCCGGCGGCGGACATGCAGCAAGCGTGACACGGGAAGCCCCGTGGGGCCAGAGGAATTACGCGCAGCCACCGCATAGGGTTCATCCATGCGCACCCTGGTCGTGGACCACCCGCTCGTCGCCCACAAGCTGACCGTCCTCCGCGACAAGGAGACGGACTCCCCGACGTTCCGCTCGCTCGCCGACGAGCTGGTCACCCTGCTGGCCTACGAGGCGACGCGCGACGTGCGGGTCGAGGCGGCCGACATCGTCACCCCGGTGGCCCCCACGACCGGCATCCGGCTCGCGACGCCCCGGCCGCTCGTCGTACCCATCCTCCGGGCGGGGCTCGGCATGCTCGACGGGATGATGCGACTGCTGCCGACGGCCGAGGTCGGCTTCCTCGGCATGGTCCGCAACGAGGAGACACTGGAGGCGGTGACCTATGCCGAGCGGCTGCCCGACGACCTGACCGGCCGGCAGTGCTACGTGCTGGACCCGATGCTCGCGACGGGCGGCACGCTCGCTGCGGCGATCCGCTTCCTCGTCGACCGGGGTGCCGACCACATCACCGCGGTCTGCCTGCTGGCCGCGCCCGAGGGCTGCGAGCGGCTCGAGCAGGAGCTCGCGGACCTCGACATCCCGGTCACCGTCGTGACGGCCGCGATGGACGAGCGGCTCAACGACAAGGGCTACATCGTCCCGGGCCTCGGCGACGCCGGCGACCGGCTGTACGGCGTCGCGGGCGGCTGACCGACCCGGACCGCCGGTCGATTGGATCGATCACAGGTCGTCGAGCGCTGCACCCGGTTGCACCGCATAGACGTACGTCACACATAAGACGGCACCCGTGAACCCGTGAGGCCTGTGTAGTTTGACCAGCGCCGTGCCCGGACCCCGGGCACCCCACTGTGTCCACTGAACGCTGGAGGCTCGATGCTCATCGGCATCCCGCGCGAGTCGAAACCGGGCGAGACCCTGGTTGCGGCAACCGCCAAGACCGTATCCCAACTGACCAACCTCGGTTACGACGTCGTCGTCGAGTCGGGCGCCGGCGTCGACGCCGACCAGCCGGACAGCGCGTTCGTCGAGGCCGGCGTGCGCGTCGGGACGACGGAGGAGGTGTGGGCCGCCGACGTCGTCGTCAAGGTCAACGCCCCCACCGACGAGGAGATCGGCCGCCTCCGGCAGGGCGCCACGATCATCTCGATGATGGCTCCCGGCCGCAGCCCCGAACTGCTGGACAAGCTCCAGGCACAGGGCGTCACCGCCCTCGCGATGGACGCCGTCCCGCGGATCTCGCGCGCGCAGTCGATGGACGTGCTGTCCTCGATGGCCAACGTCGCGGGCTACCGCGCCGTCGTCGAGTCGGCCCACGAGTTCGGCCGCATGTTCACCGGCCAGGTGACCGCGGCCGGCAAGATCCCGCCGGCCCGCGTCTTCGTCGTCGGTGCCGGTGTCGCCGGCCTCGCCGCGATCGGGGCCGCGTCCGCGATGGGCGCCATCGTGCGCGCGTTCGACGTACGCCCCGAGGTCGCCGAGCAGGTCGAGTCGATGGGCGCGCAGTTCGTCCACGTCGACATGGAGCAGGAGGTCTCGTCCGACGGCTACGCCAAGGAGATGTCCGAGGCCCAGGTCGCCGCGACCGCCGCGATGTACGACGAGGAGGCGCGTGCCGCCGACATCGTCATCACCACGGCGCTGATCCCGGGACGGCCCGCCCCGTCGCTGCTCACGGCCGAGACCGTCGCCGGCATGAAGAACGGCTCGGTCATCGTCGACATGGCGGCCGCCAACGGCGGCAACGCCGCCGGCACCGTCGCCGACCAGAAGGTCGTCACCGACAACGGCGTGACGATCCTCGGCTACACCGACCTCGCCGGCCGCCTCGCGGCCCAGACGTCGCAGCTGTACGGCACGAACATCGTCAACCTGCTCAAGCTGCTGACCCCGGAGAAGGACGGCAACCTCGGCCTCGACTTCGAGGACGTCGTCCAGCGCGGCATCACCGTCGTCGACGGGCGGAGCGAGTCGGCCCAGATCACGTGGCCGCCGCCGGCCGTGCAGGTCTCGGCGGCCCCGGCCGCTGCCGCTCCGGCTGCCGCCCCGGCCGCGGAGCCGAAGGCTCCGATGTCGGCCGGCGCGAAGGTCGGCCTGGTGCTCGGTGCGATCGGCCTGTTCTGGCTGGTCAACGCCCTCGCCCCGACCGACGAGCTGCGTCGCCACTTCACCGTGCTGATGCTGTCGATCGTGATCGGCTACTACGTCATCGGCAAGGTCGCGCACGCGCTGCACACGCCGCTGATGTCGGTCACCAACGCGATCTCCGGCGTCGTGGTCGTGGGCGCGCTCGTCCAGGTGGCCAGTGACGACAAGCTCGTCGTCGGCCTGTCCGCGGCGGCGATCCTGCTCGCCTCCATCAACGTGTTCGGTGGCTTCGCGGTCACCCGACGCATGCTCGCGATGTTCAGCAAGGGAGCCTGATCCATGGACCTCGACTCCATCACCGGAGCGGCGTACATCGTCGCTGCCCTGCTGTTCATCCTCTCGCTGGCCGGCCTCTCGAAGCACGAGTCCGCCCGGAGCGGCCTGACCTTCGGCATCGTCGGCATGGCGGTCGCGCTCGTCGCAACCATCGCCAGCGTCATCGACGTCAGCGAGTACGTCGACGACCAGGCGCTCGTCATCGTCCTGATGCTGGCCGCGGTCGGCGTCGGCGGTGCGATCGGCCTGTGGCGCGCGAAGATCGTCGAGATGACGGGCATGCCCGAGCTCATCGCGATGCTGCACTCGTTCGTCGGTCTCGCGGCCGTCGCGATCGGCTGGAACGGCCACGTCCTCGGCTCGCACGAGTCGATGGACAGCCTCGTGAACATCCACGAGGCAGAGGTCGCGATCGGCATCTTCATCGGTGCGGTCACCTTCACCGGCTCGATCGTCGCCAACCTGAAGCTGTCGGCGAAGATGAACTCCGCCCCGCTGATGCTGCCGGGCAAGAACCTCATCAACGTCGGCTCGCTGGTGCTGTTCGCGGTCCTGACCGCCGTCTACGTGTCGATGGACACCTACGACAACACCTCGGCCGACGTCCTGCTCGGTGTCATCACCGTGCTGGCGCTCGCGCTCGGCTGGCACCTGGTCGCCTCGATCGGCGGCGGCGACATGCCCGTCGTCGTCTCGATGCTCAACTCGTACTCCGGTTGGGCCGCGGCCGCGTCGGGCTTCCTGCTCGGCAACGACCTGCTGATCGTGACCGGTGCCCTCGTCGGCTCCTCCGGTGCGTACCTGTCCTACATCATGTGCAAGGCGATGAACCGCTCGTTCATCTCCGTCATCGCCGGTGGCTTCGGCATCGCCGCCCCCGCGGGCGACGACAAGGACTACGGCGAGCACCGCGAGATCCAGGCCGACGCCGTCGCCGAGCTGCTGTCCAACGCCGGCTCGGTCGTGATCACGCCGGGCTACGGCATGGCCGTGGCGCAGGCGCAGTACCCCGTCGCCGACCTGACCGCGAAGCTGCGGGCCAAGGGCATCGACGTCCGCTTCGGCATCCACCCCGTCGCGGGTCGCCTCCCGGGCCACATGAACGTGCTGCTCGCCGAGGCCAAGCTGCCCTACGACATCGTGCTCGAGATGGACGAGATCAACGACGACTTCCCGGAGACCGACGTCGTCCTGGTCATCGGCGCCAACGACACGGTCAACCCGGCCGCGTCCGAGGACCCCACCTCCCCGATCGCCGGCATGCCGGTGCTCGAGGTCTGGAACGCCAAGGACGTCATCGTCTTCAAGCGTTCGATGGCCGCCGGCTACGCCGGTGTCCAGAACCCGCTCTTCTTCCGCGAGAACAGCCAGATGCTGTTCGGTGACGCGAAGGACCGGGTCGAGGACATCGTCCGAGCCCTGGGCTGAGCGAGGAACGAGCTCAGGATCGAGACCTGCAGCCCTGGGCTGACGCCTTCCTGACAGCTGTACGACGAGGGGCCCGGATCCGGAAGGATCCGGGCCCTTCGGCCTTCCCGAGGCAACGTGGGTGCAGCGTCGCTCGCCGTACGGTCCGCACATGCGACTCCTCCTGATGGGCCCGCCCGGCGCGGGCAAGGGCACCCAGTCCGCCGCCCTCGCGGCCCGCTACGGCATCCCCGCGATCGCCACCGGCGACATCTTCCGCAGCCAGGTGGCAGAGCGGACCCCGCTCGGCGTCACCGCGCAGGGCTACATGGACCGGGGTGAGTACGTCCCCGACGAGGTCACCAACGCCATGGTCGCGGTCCGGCTCGGTGCCCCCGACTGCACGAGCGGCTTCCTGCTCGACGGCTACCCGCGCACGGCCGAGCAGGTCGCCGAGCTGGACGCGATGCTCGCCGCGACCGGCACTGCGCTCGACGCCGTCGTGGTGCTGGCGGTGGACACCGAGGAGCTCGTCGAGCGGCTGGTGCGCCGAGCCGGCCTCGAGGGCCGCACCGACGACACCGAGCCGGTCATCCGCCGCCGGCAGGAGGTGTACGCCGAGCAGACCGCCCCGCTGGTCGCCCTCTACGCCGCCCGCGGGCTGGTCCGCGAGGTCGACGGGACCGGCACGGTCGTGGAGATCGCGGCCCGCATCGACGCCGCGCTGGCCGACGTGGGGGCTCAGAGCACGATCGAGGCGAGTGTCTCGTAGCGAGGCGTACGACGAGGCCCCTCGCCCAGGTGCGAGGCGATCACCTCGACCGACGAGAGCGCCCAGGTGGGGCCGGCGTAGGTGTCGAGCAGGCGCACCCAGCTGGTGAGCTCCGTCGGCCGTCCACCGGTGCGGGCCACCGTGAGGTGCGGCCGGAAGCGCTGCCCGTCGACCTCGATCCCGCACGAGACCGCGGCGTTGCGGGTCCGGACGGCGAGCCGCTCCAGCAGCTCGATGTCTCCGCTGGCACCCGTGGCGAGGACCCGTCCCTCGGTGACACTGGGGAAGACCACGGAGCCTGCCAGGACCAGCTCGCCGGCGGCGAGGTCGTCGAGCGACTCGGCCAGCCGGTCGACGTACTCGTCGACGTTGCGCTCGCCCGCCGACGGCATGAAGGCCAGGGTGAGGTGCATCTGCTCGGGGCGGGTCCACCGGAAGTCGGCGGCCGCGCGGCGCGGGTCGAGGAAGGCGTCGAGGTGCTCGACGGCCTCCTGCGGCGGCACGACGGCCGCGAAGACACGCAAGGTCATCAGACCTGGGTGCCGACCAGCTGGCCGATGCCGTAGGTCACCGCCATGGCGAGCAGGCCGCCGAGGACGTTGCGGATGATGGCGGCCCGCGGGGGGCCGTAGCCGAAGCGCGCGCTCGCCCAGCCGGTCAACGCCAGGGCTCCGGCCACCGAGACGACGGTGACCGGCACCCGCAGGTCCCGCGAGAACAGCAGGATGGTCAGCAACGGCAGCAGCGCGCCCAGCGTGAAGGAGACCATCGACGCCCAGGCGGCGGTCCAGGGATTCGTCAGGTCGTCCGGGTCGATCCCGAGCTCGACCTCGGCGTGGGCCGCGAGCGCGTCCTTCTCGGTCAGCTGCTTGGCGACCTCGAGCGCCAGGTCGGGCTCGAGGCCCTTGTCGACGTACAGGCCGGCCAGCTCGGCGAGCTCGTCCTCCGGGTCCTCGCGCAGCTCGCGCCGCTCCTTGGCGAGCAGCGCCTCCTCGGAGTCGCGCTGCGTGCTGACGGAGACGTACTCCCCCGCGGCCATGCTCATCGCACCAGCCGCCAGGCCGGCGATGCCGGCGATCAGGATGGCGGTCCGGTCGGTGGTGGCACCGGCGACGCCGAGCACGATGCCCGCCGTCGAGACGATGCCGTCATTGGCTCCGAGCACCCCGGCGCGCAGCCAGTTGAGCCGGTCGTTGAGGCCCGACTGGTGGGGCTCGTCGTCATGGGGGCCGATGTCCTCGGCGAGGGGTTCCGCGTCCGTGCTCACTCCTCCATGATCCCCGATCCCCCGCACCCCATGCGACTGCGATTCCACGGACCGTCGGTCGTGGTCAGATCAGGCCCGAGCGCACCGCGTGCACGACGACCTCGATCGAGGTGTCCACCCCGATGTCGTCGGCGACGGCGCGCAGGCGCCGGCGGACGGTCCGCTCCGAGAGGCCGAGGCGGCGACCGACGACCTCGGTGGTCAGGCCGGCCGCGGTCAGGCGCAGGATGTCCACGTCGACCGGCTCGGGCACCCACGAGGTGTCCGGGCACGACCGCCGCGCCGCGCTCATGACGACACGTCCACCACGATCACGTGGAGGTGGCGCGGACCGTGGACGCCCTCGACCCGGTCGAGCTCGATGTCGCTGGTCGCGCTGGGCCCGCTGATCCAGGTCTGCGGCCGGACGGGGTCGAGCAGACCGAAGGCGTCGGGGACGTCGGCGACGACCTGGTCGGCGTACACGACGCAGACGTGGCGGTCGGGCACCAGGGAGATCGCACGGCGGCCCTGGTCGGGCTCGTGGTCGAGCACGATGGTGCCCGTCTCCGCGATGCCGACGCGGCAGCAGGTGACCACGGCGTCGATCGCGTCGAGCTCGGCGGCCGAGAGGCCGTCGTCGGCCACCGGGGACGGGACCCCGGCGAGCACGGCCTCCGGCAGCCCCGGGGGTACGACGACGCGCGAGCCTTCCGGGAGCGCGGCGCCGACCGCCGCGGCGAGCCCGTCGGGCGGGCAGTGCACGACGGTGGCGCGGTAGTCGGCGACCCGTTCGGCGAAGTGGTCGACCAGTCCGAGCCCGGCCGGCGCCGTGGCGCCGGCCGGCGCCGGCACCGGCTCCGTGGCGCCCTCGACGTCGCGCAGCGCGGCGCGGACCCGGCCGAGGATCTCCTCCCGGGCGCTGGTCATGGGCGCTCACCTCCGTCCGTCCGCCTCCACCAGTCGCGGAACGACTCGGCCGGCGGGGCCGGCAGGTCGCGGGCGTCGGTCCACACTCCGCCGGGCCCGGGCAGCCGGCCGAGCGAGGACTTGCCGCGACGGCGCAGGAACCGCCCCGCGAAGGAGGAGAGCCGCTCCGCACGGTCGAGCCGGCGCTCGTCGGCGAACGCCCACGCGGCGCCGCGGAAGGCGAGGGCCTCGGGCTTCGGGACCCGGTCGTCGCGATGGCTGTCGACGACCTTCGCGCGCAGGTGCACCAGCACCTCGGGGATGTCGATGCGAACCGGGCAGGCCTCGAAGCAGGCGCCGCAGAGCGAGGAGGCGTACGGCAACGAGTCGGTCTGCGGGTCACCCGTGCCCGTGAGCAACGGGTTGAGGATCGCGCCGATCGGGCCCGGGTAGACCGAGCCGTACGCGTGCCCGCCGGTGCGCTCGTAGACCGGGCACACGTTGAGGCAGGCCGAGCAGCGGATGCAGCGCAGCGCCTGGCGGCCCGTCTCGTCGGCCAGCGCGCGGGTGCGGCCGTTGTCCAGGAGCACGACGTGCACCTCCTGCGGCCCGTCGCCGGGCGTGATGCCGGTCCACGTGGACGTGTACGGGTTCATCCGCTCGCCCGTCGAGGACCGCGGCAGCAGCCGGATCAACGGGTCGAGCTCGGCCCAGGTCGGCACGACCTTCTCGATCCCGACGATGCTGACCAGTACCTCGGGCAGGGTCAGGCACATCCGGCCGTTGCCCTCGGACTCGACGACCACGAGGGTGCCGGAGTCGGCGACCGCGAAGTTGGCGCCGGACACCGCGACCTTCGCGCGCAGGAACTTCTCCCGCAGGTGCTCACGCGCCGCCCCGGCGAGGAGCGCCGGCTCGTCGGTCAGGTCGTCCGGGGCGGGCCGGCCGACCTCGCCCATCCGGCGACGGAAGATCTCGCGGATCTCCGCACGGTTGCGGTGGATCGCGGGCACCAGGATGTGGGTGGGCAGGTCGCCGCCGAGCTGGACGATCAGCTCGGCGAGGTCGGTCTCCCACGCCGCGATGCCCGAGGCCTCGAGCGCCTCGTTGAGGCCGATCTCCTGGGTGAGCATCGACTTGACCTTCACGACCTCGTCGACCGCGTGGGCGCGGGCGATGTCGATGACGATCCGGTTGGCCTCCTCGGCATCGCGGGCCCAGTGCACGACGGCGCCGCGGGCCGTGAGCGACTCCTCGAGCCGGACCAGCTCCACGTCCAGCGAGCGCAGGGCACGCTCCTTGACGGCGGCGCCGGCCAGCCGCAGCTCCTCCCAGTTCTCGACCTCGCCGACGACCGCGGCCCGCTTGCCGCGGATCACGCCCGTGGCGTGGGCGAGGTTGTGGCGCAGCTGGGTGTCGGCGAGCGCCTTCCGCGCCGCCTCCGGGAACGCCGGCATCCCGACGAAGGTGCCGGTCATGAGGGGTCACCGGGTCTCGTGACGGTCGCTGCGCGACCTCCTCGACCACCGATGTCACCGGTCGCTGCGCGACCTCCCCGACCACCGGACTGGTCGTCCTCGGTCGAGGCGAGGATCTCCGCGAGGTGCATCACCCGCACGCCGGCACGACCGCGGCCGAGAAGGCCGCCGATGTGCATCAGGCACGAGTTGTCGCCCGCGACGAGCACCTCGGCGCCGGTCTCCCGCACGTGGCGGGCCTTGTCGGTGCCCATCGCCACGGAGGTGTCGGCGTTCTTGAGCGCGAAGGTGCCGCCGAAGCCGCAGCACTCCTCGGCCTTCGGCAGGTCGACGAGCCGCAGCCCGCGCACTCCCTCCAGCAGCTGCCGCGGCCGGTCCCCGACACCGAGCATCCGCAGCGAGTGACAGGTCGGGTGGTAGGTCACCGTGTGCGGGAAGTAGGCGCCCACGTCGGTCACGCCCAGCACGTCGACGAGGAACTCGCTCAGCTCGTAGGTCCGCGGCGAGGTCTCGGCGACCGCCGCCGCCAGCGCCGCGTCACCGGACCGCGCCGCGACCAGCCGGTGCTGGTGCCGCGCGGAGCCGGCGCACGAGCCGGACGGGGTGACGACGGCGTCGTACCCCTCGAAGGCACGCACGAACGAGCGCACCGCCGGCACCGCCTCGTCGAGGTAGCCGGTGTTGACCATCGGCTGCCCGCAGCACGTCTGCGCCTGCGGGAAGTCGACGTCGACGCCCAGCCGGCGCAGCAGCCGTACGACGGCCTGCCCCGTCCCCGGGAACATCGCGTCGTTGACGCAGGTGACCATCAGTGCGACGCGCATGCGCCCATCCTCGCTGAGTCCATCAGGCCGGGACCACCTGGTCGACGTAGGGCACGAGCCGCACCGGCCCGGTCAGGCCGTAGCTCTGCCGGGTCGCGACGCCGTACACCGACGGGGTCACGACGCGCAGCCGGTTGAGCAGGGTCGAGGCCACCTCGACCTCGATCACGTTCGTGCCGGGGACGAGCCTGTGGCCGAGGTCGACGACGGCATCCATCGGGTCGAGAGCGGGCAGCAGCTCACCGTTGACCCGTACCCGGAAGGTGTCGTTGACCTCGCCGAGCTCGAGGAAGGCGCCGTCCGCGGCGGTCCAGTCCGTGCCGAGGTCGACCGTCGTGCGGTAGCGGCCGATGCCGGACACGTCCTCGAGGCCGCTCACCTTCGACCACGACTGCAGCGCGGCGAGGTCGCGGGTGACCACATCCTTCGACGTCGCGAGGTCCTTCGGGTCGGCCGGGTTCGCCGGCTTCCAGTCCTCCAGCTCGAGGCTCCACGACGACGGTACGACGGGCTCGCGGACCCGGTCCACGACGACCTTCGCCACCTTGCCGTCGGCCTTCGTGAGCTCGAAGGTGCCGGCGGTCGTCGTGCGCAGGGCGGCGTTGGCGCCGCGGGCCACGACGGACTGGCCGGCCGTCGCGACGGGCAGCACCGAGCGGGCGACGCCCGCGCCGGGGGCGGCGAGCGCGACGACCGTCGACTGTCCGGGCACGAGGTCGACGCGCACCCGGACGCGGTCGCCGGAGCGCTCGTAGGCGGCGATCCGGGTGACCTCGCCGGTCCACGCGTCGAGCAGCCACGGCACGGCCGAGCGATCGGTGGCCGTCAGCCACACGTCCTGCTGGACCGCGTTGAGCCGGCGGTTCTCGGCGTGGCGGGCGTTGGCGAGGTAGTAGAGGTCGACCTTGTCGGTGACGCGGCGGACGTGCATGACCGTGGAGTCCGCGTGCTCGACGTCGCGCACGACGCCGAGGGCGGCCAGCGCGGTGCCGACCTCGGCCTCGGGGACGGTGCGGGTGGTCGGCAGCGCCCCGACCTGGGCCATCAGCGAGCGGACCTCGGTGGTCGCCGCTGCGTCGTCGCGTCCGGCCGGGGTCACCTGCGACCAGTCGCCGATGAGCACGATCGGCAGGCCCTTGCGACCCAACGCGAGCAGTCGCTCCGCACCCTCGACGTCCATCGTGAACGCATTGCCGCGCAGGTTGTCGGGGCCGACGACGACGGCCTTGTAGGCCGGACCGGCCGGCGCGAGGCGGCCGTTCGCGAAGTCCACGCCGTCCAGGGCGAGCAGCGAGGCGCTGACGAAGGAGTGCGACCAGCCGAGCTTGGTGCCGTTGTTGGTGATCCACTGCGGGCCGATGCCGGTCGAGGCCCAGCCCTTGTGCCGCCAGAACGCGACGTCGTACTTCGGGGCGCCGGTCTGCAGCACCAGCTGGGTGCGGGCGAGATAGGCGGCGATCCCGGGGACGTGCTGCCACTGCGGCGTCCGCGGGCCCCAGGCCTCGCCGAAGCCGATGGCGTTGTTGTAGTACGGCGAGAAGGCGGCGAAGCCCGGCCAGGTGACGTCGGGCGCCTTCGCGTACGGGAAGCCGTGCACCATCAGGTGGTTGACGCCCGCGACGAAGATGCTGTTGATCGTGAACAGCGCCTGGTTCTGCGCGGTCGGGCTGGTGCTGTTGGCGCCCCACGTCGTGTTGTAGGCCGCGCCGTTGTAGCAGATCGCCTCGCAGGAGAGGACCTGGTGGCCGGCGAGGTCACGGCCGGCGGCCATGACGCGGTAGTCGTCGAGGTTCTTGAACCCGAGCGACTCGGTCTCGGGAACGTCGACCACGGCCGCGTGCTGCATGGTGTCGGTCTCCAGGCCGTAGGGCTGGATCCGGATGCCCATGCCGAGCGTCCTCGCGAACTCCTGCATCGGGCGCAGGTGCTGGTCGCGGTAGAGGTCCGAGAGGACGATGTTGTAGTCGTCGCGGATCTCGTTGGTGCGCAGGTTGTCGGCCGTGGCGGGGTCGGCGGCGGCCAGCGAGAACTGGTACTTCTCGTCCTTCTCCAGCACGAACGGCAGCCACGGGCGCAGGTCGTAGCCGTGCGTGGCCTCGAACTCGGCGAGGAAGTCGCGCGTCCAGATGGTCGCGTCGGTCTCGATCTCCAGCGAGTCCTCGAAGAGGTGGCCGCCCGCCGCCCGGAGCAGGGCGCGCAGCTCGCCGTCGAGAACGCGGTCCTGCCAGAGGTCGATGACCTTCTGCGCGCCGCGACGGCTGAAGTGGTCGACGACGTAGGCGCGAGGGGAGGTGTGCGGCCCGGCCTCGGGCTCCTGGCCCGAGCCCCGCTGCCAGGTGGCGAGCAGCACCCAGGTCGCGCCCGCCGGCTCGGCAGGCGCGGTCCAGGTGAGGTGCTCGCCGTCGACCTCACCGGAGAGGTCGACGTACGACGCCGGGTCGAGGATCGTGCTGGTGATGTTGTTGTTGCGGTCGCGGACGTAACCGGTCACCCGGTGCGCCTGCACCGTGACCAGCTCCGAGCGGGTGACCCCCGACGCGGGCTCCACGACGGGCTCGGGCAGCGCGGCGTCGTACGCCTGGCCGGCCGGGACGGTGGCCTGGCCGTGCACCAGCTCGGTGCAGGCCGCGTCGTCGTCCGGCGTGATGGTCGGGACCGCCGCCGGCCAGGACGGTCCGACGGTCAGGTCCACCCGGACCCCGCGCTCGGCCGCCTGCGCGAGCGCCGCCTTGACGCCGGCCACCCAGGGGGCCGTTCCCCAGCCGTGCGACGCGACGTCGATGTCGATGTCGCGGGCCCGCAGGCTGTGCGTCACGTCGGCGACCTCGAGCACTCCGAAGCCCGCGTCGGCGACCTGGTCGACCTCGCGGGCGATCTCGACCGGGTCGACGAGGCCGTGCGGCCACCACCAGCGGAAGCCCGCAGCCGTGGCGGTCCCGGGCTTGCGGAACGCCTTGACGAGGGCGTCGGGCAGGCCGGCGGTGCCGGGGGCGGCCTGGGCGGGCGCCAGCGCGGCGGGGCCGGCGGCGCCGACGACGGCAGCGGTGCCGAGGGT
>DATLIG010000234.1:0-8510 GCA_035539555.1 Nocardioides sp.
GACCCGGCTCTTCGTGCTCTGCCTCAGCATCGTCAGCGTGATCGCGCTCGGGCTGGCGGCCACCGACTCCGAGCGGCTCGCGCGCATCACGACGTTCGTCGACCCGTTCAAGGACTACCACGGCACCGGCTGGCAGCCCGCCCATGGTCTCTACGCCCTCTCGACCGGCGGCATCTTCGGCCAGGGCATCGGAGCGAGCCAGCAGAAGTGGGGCCAGCTGCCAGAGGCCCACACCGACTTCATCTTCGCCGTGCTCGGCGAGGAGCTCGGCCTGGTCGGCACGCTGCTGGTGATCTCGCTCTTCCTCGTGCTCGCGTACGCCGGCATCCGCGTCGCGCGGGAGACCAAGGACCCGTTCGTCCGCTACTGCACCTTCGGCATCGTGGTCTGGCTGCTGTGCCAGATGATCATCAACGTCGGCATGGTGCTCGCGCTGCTGCCCGTCATCGGCATCCCGCTGCCCCTCGTGTCCTACGGCGGGTCCAGCCTGCTCCCCACGCTGGCCGCGCTCGGCCTGGTCATCGGCTTCGCCCGTCGCGAGCCGGCTGCCGCCCGTGCACTCGCCCAGCGCCGGCGGGCCCGGTCGGCCGGCCTCTCCGCGCGCGGGTAGGTTCTCCCGCGTGAGGATTCTTCTGGCCGGTGGGGGAACGGCGGGGCACACCTCGCCACTGCTCGCGACGGCGGACGCGCTGCGACGCCTCGACCCGGAGGCCGAGATCACCTGTCTCGGCACGCCGCGCGGGCTGGAGAACAAGGTCGTCCCCGAGGCCGGGTACCCGCTGCGACTGGTGCCGCCGGTGCCGCTGCCGCGCAAGCCCGGCAAGGACCTCGCGCTCGTGCCGAAGCGCCTGCGCGCGGCCGTCAAGGCTGCACTCGAGGTCGTCGACGAGGTCCGCCCCGACGTCGTGGTCGGCTACGGCGGCTACGTCTCCATGCCGGCGTACCTCGCCGCCCGCCGTCGCAAGCTGCCCCTCGTCGTCCACGAGCAGAACGCGCTGCCCGGCATCGCCAACAAGTTCGGCGCCCGCGTCGCGACCCGCGTCGCGGTCAGCTTCCCGGACACCCCGCTCCGCAAGGCCGAGTACGTCGGCCTGCCGATCCGCCGGATGATCGCGACCCTCGACAAGGCGGCGCTGCGGGCCGAGGCGCGTGCCTTCTTCGGCCTCGACCCCGAGCTGCCCACCCTCGTCGTGACCGGCGGCTCGCAGGGTGCGCGCCGCCTCAACCAGGCGATCAGCGGTGCCGCGGCCGCGCTCGGGTCCGGTGGCGTCCAGGTGCTGCACGTGATCGGACCCAACGGCGCCAGCGACCCGAGCTGGTCCGAGCCTGCCCCGACCGGGGTCCCGTATGTCGTCCTGCCGTTCGTCGAGCGGATGGACCTGGCCCTCGCGGCGGCCGACCTCATGGTCTGCCGGGCGGGCGCGTCCAGCGTGGTCGAGGCCTCCGCCAGCGGCGTCCCCGCCATCTTCGTGCCGCTCCCGATCGGCAACGGCGAGCAGGCGCTCAACGCGAAGCCGGTCGTCGACGCCGGGGGAGCGCTCCTGGTCGAGGACGCCGCCTTCACCGCCGACTACGTCGCCGACACCGTGCCCGCCCTGGCCGCCGACCGCGACCGGCTGGCGTCGATGGGCGCCGCGGCCGCGCACCTGGTGCCGCGCGACGCCGACGACAAGCTGGCCCGGATCATCCAGGACGTCGCCCGGTGAAGATCCCGGTTCCCGACGAGATCCTCCCCGCCGACCGGCTCGGCCGCGTCCACTTCGTCGGGATCGGCGGTGCGGGGCTGTCCGGCATCGCGCGGCTGATGCACCAGGCGGGTGTCGCCGTCAGCGGCAGCGACGCCAACGACTCCGCGGTCGTGCGGGCCCTGCGTGAGGAGGGCATCACCGTCCACGTCGGGCACGACGCCGCGCACCTCGCGGGCGTCGACACGGTCATCGCCACCACCGCCGCCCGCGAGGACAACCCGGAGATCGTCGAGGCGACCGCGCGCGGCCTCCGCCTGTGGCCGCGCTCGGCCGGGCTCCAGTCCGTGCTGATCGGCCGGCGCGTCGTGGCGATCGCCGGCACCCACGGCAAGACCACCACGACCGCGATGCTCACCGTCGCGCTGCAGGAGGCCGGGCTGGACCCGACCTTCGCGATCGGCGCCGAGGTCGAGAGCCTCGGCACCAACGCGCGCCTCGGCGGTGGGGAGGTCGCGGTCGTCGAGGCCGACGAGTCCGACGGCGCCTTCCTCGTCTACACCCCCGACGTCGCGGCCATCACCAACGTGGACGCCGACCACCTCGACCACTGGGGCACCGAGGAGGCCTACGAGGCCGCCTTCGCCGAGTTCGCCCGGCGTGCGCGGGTCACCGTGGCGGAGCGCGCCGACCTGGCCGACGTGACCGCGTCCTTCACCGAAGGCGCGCAGGTGCGCGGCCACGGCCTCGTCGTCGAGGGTGGTCGTACCCGCTTCCGTGTCGAGGTGCGCGGCGTCGACCTCGGCGAGGTCGAGCTCGCGGTCCCGGGCCGCCACTACGCGGTCGACGCCCTGCTCGCCCTGGCCGTCGGCCTCGAGCTCGGCGCCGAGCCGGCCGCGCTGATCCGCGGGCTCGCCCGCCACCGCGGCGCGAAGCGCCGGATGGAGCTGGTCGGATCGGCCGGCGAGGCCGACCGTGCCATCCGCGTCTACGACTCCTACGCCCACCACCCCAGCGAGATCCGCGGCGACCTCGAGGCTGCCCGCTCGCTGGTCACCGGCGAGCAGCGGCTCATCGTGTGCTTCCAGCCGCACCTCGTCTCGCGCACCCGCATCTTCGGCGCGGAGATGGGCCGCGAGCTCGGCGCCGCCGACGACGTCGTCGTGATGGACGTGTACGTCGCCCGCGAGGACCCCGACCCCGCGGTCACCGGCGCGCTGGTGGCCGGCGCCGTGCCGTTGCCCGAGCAGCGGGTCCGGTTCGTGCCGGAGCGCGCGGACGTCGTACCCCTGCTGGCGGGGCTGGCCCGTCCGGGCGACCTGGTGCTGACCCTCGGTGCAGGCGATGTCACGACCCTTGCGCCCGAGCTCCTCGCCGCCCTCGGAGCGACGGGTGGCTAGCCTGCGCCGCCGTCCCACCCCGACCGGTCACGAGAAGGCGCAGGACCGGGCGCGCAAGGCGTTCGCCCGCCGCCAGCGGGCACGCCGCTGGCTCACCCTGCGCAAGGTGCTCGCCGGCGGCCTGGCGCTGCTGCTCATCGGCCTCGGCGTCTACGCCCTGTGGTTCTCCTCGTGGCTGCGCACCGAGGGCGTCGACCTGGTCGGCAACGAGCTGCTGACCGACAAGCAGGTGCTCGCGGCGGCCGAGGTCCCCACCGGCGGACCGCTCGTCAACGTCGACCTCGAGGCCGTCGAGAAGCGGGTGAAGTCACTCGCCGCGGTCAAGAAGGTCGACGTGTCGCGCAAGTGGCCGCACGAGATCCGCATCGAGATCACCGAGCGCACCCCGATCGCGGTCCTCGACCTCGGCAACCGGGTCGTCGCGCTGGACGCCGACGGCACCTCCTTCCCGGCGCCGGCGCGCGCCCGGGAGGGCCTGCCGCGCATCCGCATCGGCAGCGGCGCCGACAAGAACGCACTGCGCGAGGGCGCGGCGGTCGTCTCCTCGCTCGACGCCGACGTCGCCGCGATGGTCGACTACGTCGAGGTCCGCACCGTCGACGAGATCCTCCTGCACCTGCGCGACGACCGCCTGGTGAAGTGGGGGAGCGCGGACCAGTCCGAGGACAAGGCCGCCGTCCTGCTGCAGCTTCTCGAGCGCAAGGCCACGACGTACGACGTCTCGGTGCCCGGCGCACCGACGACGAAGTGACGGCCCACCGCGTGTTGGCATGAGGACTGTGGCCGGACGGGCATCTGTGCGGCGTGTCTGCGCGATCGCACGGCCCGGCGTACCTACTGTCTTCACCACGACGAGGTTGACATAACTATAACCCTCAGGCTGAGGGTAAGGGTTGTCGACACGCCGGCTGGCCACGGGGAAGCGGTCCGGCCGCCGACGTCGGTGAACGGACACACATTCATTTCGGACACACCGGAGAGGTGGAGCCGCCGTGGCAGCTGCACAGAACTACCTGGCCATCATCAAGGTCGTCGGCATCGGTGGAGGTGGCGTCAACGCCGTCAACCGCATGATCGAGGTCGGCCTCAAGGGCGTCGAGTTCATCGCGATCAACACCGACGCCCAGGCGCTGCTGATGAGCGACGCCGACGTCAAGCTCGACATCGGCCGCGAGCTCACCCGCGGCCTCGGTGCCGGTGCCAACCCCGACGTGGGCGGCAAGGCCGCGGAGGACCACGCGGAGGAGATCGAGGAGGTGCTCAAGGGTGCCGACATGGTCTTCGTGACCGCCGGAGAGGGCGGCGGCACCGGAACGGGTGGCGCCCCCGTCGTCGCCCGGATCGCCCGCTCGCTCGGCGCGCTGACCATCGGTGTGGTGACCCGTCCGTTCACCTTCGAGGGCGCCCGCCGCAAGAAGTCCGCCGACGAGGGCATCGAGCGTCTCCGCGAGGAGGTCGACACCCTCATCGTGATCCCGAACGACCGGCTGCTGCAGATCTCCGACCGCAACGTGTCGATGCTCGACGCGTTCAAGCAGGCCGACCAGGTGCTGCTGCAGGGCGTCTCCGGCATCACGGACCTGATCACCACCCCCGGCCTGATCAACGTCGACTTCGCCGACGTCAAGGCCGTCATGAGCAACGCCGGCTCCGCGCTCATGGGCATTGGCTCCGCGCGCGGTGAGGACCGGGCGCTGCAGGCCGCCGAGATGGCGATCAGCAGCCCGCTCCTCGAGGCCTCGATCGACGGCGCCCACGGTGTCCTGCTCTCGATCGCCGGCGGCTCCGACCTCGGCATCTTCGAGATCAACGAGGCGGCCGCGATGGTGGCCGACGCGGTCCACGAGGACGCCAACATCATCTTCGGAACGATCATCGACGACGCCCTCGGCGACGAGGTCCGGGTGACCGTCATCGCCGCCGGCTTCGACGGTGGCCTGCCCAAGCGCCGCGACGAGACCGCGATCCGCCGCACGCAGCAGGCCGCGGCGGCGACCCGTCCCGCGACCCCGTCCGCCCAGTCCAGCCAGTCCGCTCCGGCCACGCCGGCGCGCCAGGCGCCCGTCGAGCCGACGCCGGCTCCGGCCGAGCCGCAGCCGGTCGGTGCCCGGAGCAACCCGGCGCCGATCCAGTTCGACGACGGCGACGACCTGGACGTGCCCGACTTCTTGAAGTGAGAGCCGAAGGCCCCTGTGTTCGCCTTCCGTGAGAGCCACGACCTCGACCCGGATCCCGCCGATGGCGGGGCCCGGGTCGAGGTCGCGTTCACGGACGCCTCCCTCGACGTGCAGGAGGGCGACCGGATCGGGGGCGTGCTCGACGAGCTGGGCAGCGCGCTCGACGTCGTCATCGCCCGGGCCAGCCAGGTCCACGGCGACGACGTCGTGACCATCGGTGGCGAGGGCGACGAGGAGGGCGGCCGGGTCCCCGTCGCAGACGGCTTGGTCACGGTGCGACGACGTACCGCCCTGATGGTCAGGGTCGCCGACTGCGTCCCGGTCCTGCTGGCCGACGCCGCAGCCGGTGTCGTCGGCGTCGCCCACGCCGGCCGACGAGGCGTCGAGCTCGACGTCGTCACCCGCACCGTCGAGCGGATGCGCGCGCTGGGCGGCGCCGACATCCACGCCTGGATCGGCCCGCACATCTGCGGCGGCTGCTACGAGGTGCCCGCCGGGATGCGCGACGAGGTGGCCGCGGTGGTGCCGGAGACCTACGCCGAGACGACGTGGGGCACGCCGTCCCTCGACCTCGGCGCCGGCGTCGCCGCCCAGCTCGCGGCCGCCGACGTCGCGGTCACCGTGGTCGGTGGCTGCACGCTCGAGGACGCCCGCTTCCACTCCTACCGACGCGACGGCCAGGAGTCCGGTCGGCTCGCGGGTCTGGTGTGGCTGTCATGACGGCGCGCCTCGAGGAGCTGCGCACCCGCCTCGCCGAGGTCCACGACCGGATCGCGCGGGCGGCCGAGGCCGCCGACCGTGATCCCGCCGACGTCGGGCTCGTCGTGGTCACGAAGTTCTTCCCGGCCTCCGACGTCCGGTTGCTGGCAGACCTCGGCGTTTCCGATGTCGGTGAGAACCGCCACCAGGAGGCCGAGGCCAAGGCTGCCGAGTGCGCCGACCTGCCCCTGCGCTGGCACTTCATCGGCGGGCTGCAGTCCAACAAGGCCGCCGCCGTTGCCCGGTACGCCGACGTGGTCGAGTCCGTCGACCGCGCCAGCCTGGTCGGGAGGCTCGACCGGGGCGCGGCCGAGAGCGGCCGCGAGGTCGACGTGCTGATCCAGGTCAGCCTCGACCCGCCCGGGCGCGACAACCGCGCGGGCGTCGTACCCGACGACCTGGGAGCGCTCGCCGCCGCGATCGACGCCGCGCCCCACCTGTCCCTGCGCGGCCTGATGGCTGTCGCGCCGCTCGGCGAGGATCCCGCTGCGGCCTTCGGCCGGCTCGCCGCGATCAGGTCGGGGTTCCTCGACGAGCACCCCTCGGCGACCCGTCTCTCGGCAGGCATGAGCGGCGACCTCGAGGCGGCCATCTCCGCCGGCGCGACACACGTTCGCGTCGGCTCCGCGGTCCTCGGTTCGAGGGCTGCGGTCCAGTAATGTCCACAACACCACCACAGGCTCCCGAGACCGGGTGCCAGGGAACACGGAGGCAACAGTCATGAGCGGTGCGATGCGCAGGATCGGTGAGTACCTCGGCCTGCTGGAGGACACCGGCTATGACGAGTACGACGACGAGGTCGCCGAGCGGGCGCCCGCGCGGGAGCCCCGCGAGCCGCGCCCGTCCCGTCCCGTGCGCGCCGTGCCGTCCAGCCCCGTCGCCGACCTCGACGAGCGCCGGCGTCCCGTCGCCGTGGCGCCGCAGCCCGAGGTGGCCGAGCTGTCCCGGATCACCACGCTGCACCCCACCACCTACAACGACGCGCGCGCCGTGGGGGAGCAGTACCGCGACGGCATCCCGGTGATCATGAACCTCACCGAGATGGACGACACCGACGCCAAGCGCCTCGTCGACTTCGCTGCCGGACTGATCTTCGCCACCCGCGGCAGCATCGAGCGGGTCACCAACAAGGTGTTCCTGCTGTCCCCGCCGAACGTCACCGTGGCGGCCGAGGACAAGCAGCGGATCGCCGACCGCGACTTCTTCAACCAGAGCTAGTTCCATTGCGCGAGCGCGTCGTCGGTCGTGCTCGCCGCACGGGGCCTCGCAAGCTCGGCCCCGCGGGCTTCGCACGACGCGGCTTCGCCGCGGACGCCGCGCTGCCGCGCCGCGGTTGTCGTCCGGCGGGGGTGGCGGTCGCTGGGCGGCAAGACCGCTGCACGGACCGCGGTGCGTGCTGGACGGACCGCGGTGCGTGCTGGACGGACCGCGGCACGTGCTGGGTGGCAGGACCGCGGTGCTTGCGCTCGGCTCTTGGCGGCAAGACCGTCGTGCCGACACGATGGTCGAGTAGCCGCGGAGCGCGGAACGAGCGCAGCGGCGTATCGGGACCAGGGCCGCTGGTCGTCAGTGCCCACCCGATAGATTTGAGGTCGTGAGCATCGCCGGCTGGATCATCGAGGGCTTCCTCTTCGCCTTCATCGCGTTCCTGTGGGTGCGCTTCATCACCGACTGGGTGCAGGTCTTCGCGCGGGCCTGGGAGCCGCGGGGCGTGGTGCTCGTCTTCCTGGAGCTGTCCTACTCCGCGACCGACCCGCCGATCATGGCGTTGCGCAAGGTCATCAAGCCGATCCGGATCGGCAACTTCGCGCTCGACCTCAGCTTCCTGCTGGTCATGATCCTGGCCTACGTGCTGTTGAGCGTGAACCGCAACACACTGCTGTCCTGAGCAGCCTGTTGGGCGGCAGTTCCCGCCACTGACACGTGTTGTCCGCGTGTCGTGCAACGGCGGGTGATGCGGCCTTCTCGACAGCAGGCGCTAAGGTTCGGTGAGACAGTTTGTCCTTGTACTTCGAAGATAGGTGAGGTCATGCCGCTGACGCCTGAGGACGTGAGCAACAAGCGCTTTACGCCGGTCCGGCTGCGCGAGGGCTACGACATGGGCGAGGTCGACCAGTTCCTGGATGAGGTGGAGGCCGAGCTCGCCCGCCTGACGCAGGAGAACGACGACCTTCGCGCGAAGCTGGCGGCCGCCCAGGCCGGTGGCTCGACCGGAGCGGGCACCTCGACGGGGGCCGGCGGCTCGGGGGTCGGCTCGGGAACGGGCGCCAGCTGCGTCGGGACGTCGAACGCCGCGGAGGAGCCGCCGGCCTGCGCCGCGGCCAGCTTGGCGCGGAGGTCGTCGTTCTCCTGGGTCAGGCGGGCAAGCTCAGCCTCCACCTCATCCAGGAACTGGTCGACCTCGCCCATGTCGTAGCCCTCGCGCAGCCGGACCGGCGTAAAGCGCTTGTTGCTCACGTCCTCAGGCGTCAGCGGCATGACCTCACCTA
>DATLIG010000235.1:0-9332 GCA_035539555.1 Nocardioides sp.
CGCCTGGGGCCAGAACCTCGGCGCGAGCAGCGTGAGCGGCGGCCCCTACGCCTTCAAGCTCGAGAAGATCGACGGCAAGAACAGCGGCGCGACCGCGAACTCGATCCAGGCCAACGCCACCCAGCCGCTGCCGCCCGCGACGTTCACGATCACCAAGACCGCGAGCACCGACAGCGCGACGCCGGGTCAGCCGGTGCTCTACACCATCACGGTCAAGAACACCGGTGGCACCGCCGGTTCGACGTCGTTCACCGACGACCACGACGACGCGATCACGCCGTCCGGCATCACCCTCAGCCCCAACAGTGGCGGCAGCTGCGCGCCGGCCAGTCCGTCCGGCAACGACGTGCTCAACTGCACGACGATGCTGATCCCCGCGGGCGGCCAGCAGGTGTTCACCTACTCGGCCGACATGCCCGACACCTTCAGCGGTACGCCGGCCGCGGGCTGCGACCCCGGCGAGTACCCGGTCCGCAACACCGCCTCGCTGGCCGGCGCCGTGGGCAGCGCCACCGCCACCGTCTGTGTCGAGGCGAGTGCGCAGTTCGCCGTCACCAAGACCACTCCGGACACGACCGTCGGCGCCGGGGAACAGGTCCAGTACACGATCACGGTCACCAACACCGGGGACGCGAGCGGCTCGACGCCCTTCACCGACGACTTCGACGACCGCCTCTCGCCGAGCACCGCCGTGTCCGCGCCGACCGGCGACGACTGCGCACCGACGACGACCGGCAACAAGGTCTTCATCTGCACGACGCGCACGCTGGCTGCCGGCGCCAGCCAGGCCTTCACCTACACCGCCACGGTGCCGGACGCCTTCGACGACGGCGGCGCCGGCGAGGACGGCTGCGCCGGCGACCGCTACCCGGTCATCAACACCGTCCAGATCACCGGTGGCGCGTCCGACTCCGTGACGCTCTGCGTCCGGGCCACGCCGGCCTTCACCGTCACCAAGGCGGCCGGTGACACCACGGCCGATCCGGGTCAGGAGATCACCTACACGATCACGGTGGAGAACACCGGCGACGCCGCGGGCTCCACCGGCTTCGTCGACGACTTCGACGACCGGCTCGCGCCGAGCGACGCGACGTCCGCGCCGACCGGCGACGACTGCGCGCCGACGACCGCCGACGGCAACGAGCTCTTCGACTGCACCACCGGCACCATCCCGGCCGGCGGCAGCCAGACGTTCACCTACACCGCCACGATGCCCGAATCGTTCACCGGTCCCTCGGGAGGCGGCACCTGCGCCCCCGGCTCCTACCCGGTCCACAACACCGTGACCCTGGACAACGACGCCACCAGCGGCGTCACCGTCTGCGTCGGCGCGGCCGCCAACTTCACGATCGCCAAGGCCGTCGACGACGAGACGCCCGAGCCGGGCCAGACGGTCCACTACACGATCACGGTCGAGAACACCGGCGACGCCGCGGGCTCGACGAGCTTCACCGATGACTACGACGACCGGATGGAGGTGAGCGTGCCGGACGGGTGCGAGCCGGGCACCGAGGCCGGCACCTTCACCTGCGCCACCGGCGAGGTCGGCGCCGGTGAGTCGGTCGAGTTCACCTACGACGGCGTGGTCCCGTCGACCTTCGGTCCGACCTCGGGCGGTGGGGAGTGCGCCGACGGCAGCTACTCGATCGCCAACACGGCCGCCCTCTCGGAGGGCCCGGAGTCGAGTGTCGAGCTGTGCGTGGCCGCAGCGGCGTCGTACACGGTGGTCAAGGCCATCAGCGACGAGACGCCCGAGCCGGGCCAGACGGTGACCTACACGATCCGGGTCCGCAACACCGGCTCGGCCGCGGGTACGACGAGCTTCGTCGACGACTTCGACGACCGGCTGACCCCCGTCGACATCTCCAGCGCGCCGGACACCGGTGACTGCTCGGTCGTCGGGATGACCAACCGGACGCTCAGCTGCAGCACGGGGGTGATCCCGGCGGGTTCCTACCAGGACTTCACCTACGCGGTGACCCTTCCGGCGACCTTCGACGGCGGCGCCGGCGAGGGCGACTGCGGCCCGGGCACCTACCGGATCACGAACGCGGTCGAGCTCGCGGGTGGCGCGGACGACAGCGTCGAGGTCTGCGTCCCGGCGGCGCCCGCGTTCGTGGTCGCCAAGTCGGTCGACGACAACGCGCCGGAGCCCGGCGACACCGTGGCCTACACGATCACGGTGACCAACAACGGCAACGCCTCCGGCGCCACGTCGTTCACCGACGACTTCGACGACCGGCTGGTCGTGGGCACGGCCGTGTCCGACCCGCCGGGCGACGACTGCGCCGCGGTCGACGGCGCGTTCTCCTGCCCGACGGGCACGATCCGGGCCCTCGAGCAGCAGACCTTCACCTACACCGCCACGATCCCGGAGAGCTTCTCCGGCGACGGCGGGGGCGGTACCTGCGAGCCCGGCACCTACCGCATCCACAACGCGGTCGAGCTCGCCGGCGGCGGCACGGACAGCATCACGCTCTGCGTCGCGGCGGCGCCCGACTTCGACGTCGACAAGAGCGTCGAGACGGACGGGGAGGTCGCTCCGGGCGACACGGTCGAGTACACCCTGACCGTCACCAACAACGGTGACGCGGCGGGCGCGACGACCATCGTCGACGACTTCGACGACCGCCTCGACCCGAGCGTCCCGGCCGGTTGCGAGAAGGCCGCCGGCGAGCTCACCTGCACCACCGCGACGATCGCGGCCGGCGACAGCGAGTCCTTCGTCTACACAGCGGTGATCCCGGAGTCGTTCACCGGCGACGCCGGCACGGGCACCTGCGACCCGGGCGAGTTCCGGATCGCGAACAGCGTCACGGTCACCGGTACGACGGCCGCGGACAGCGTCGACGTCTGCGTCCCTGCCAGCCCGGACTTCGAGGTGGTCAAGAGCGCCGACGACACGTCGGTCGGCGCCGGTGACCCGGTGACGTACACGATCACCGTCACCAACACGGGCACGGCGCCGGGCAGCACGGACTTCACCGACGACTTCGACGACCGGCTCGACCCGGGCGTCGCGGCGTCCGACCCGGCCGGCAACGACTGCTCGCCGGTGGACGGCAGCTTCGCCTGCTCGACCGCGGAGCTCGACCCGGGCGAGTCCCAGTCGTTCTCCTACACGGTGACGATGCCGGAGGCCTTCGAGGACGGCGCGGCCACGGGCGAGTGCCCGCCGGGCAGCTTCTCGGTGGTCAACTCCGTCCAGGCCGGCAGCGCCGGCGACGCGGTCGAGGTCTGCGTCACCGCGGCGCCTGCCTTCGAGGTCACCAAGGCGGCGGCCCAGTCGGTCGCCGTCCCGGGCGGCAGCGTCGACTACGTGGTGACGGTGCGCAACACCGGTACCGCCGCGGGATCGACCAGCTTCACCGACGTGTCCGACGCGACCATCGCCGAGGCGCCGGAGGGTTGCGAGCTGGTCGGCGCGCACGAGCTGAGCTGCTCCACCGGGACCATCGCGGCCGGTGAGAGCGTGACGTTCAGCTACCCGGGCACGATGCCGGCCGCCTTCACCGGCGATCCGGACAGCGAAGACTGCGACCCGCCGGCGTACCCGGTCCGCAACGTCGCCACGCTGGCCGACGGCGACGAGGCGACCGAGGTCGTGTGCGTCGACGCCGACGCCGAGTTCACCGTCGAGAAGCTGGTCGACGACAGCACCGGGGAGCCGGGACAGCTCGTCCACTACACGATCACGGTCACCAACGTCGGTGACGCCGAGGGCTCGACGACCTTCGTCGACGACTACGACGACCGCCTCGACCCGACCGTCCCGGAGGGCTGCGCGAAGGCCGGGGGCGTGCTCACCTGCACGACCGACGACCTCGAGGCCGGCGCCGAGCAGGTCTTCGAGTACGACGCCCGCCTGCCCGAGACCTACCGCGGCGAGTCCGGGGTCGAGCCGTGTGGTCCCGGGGAGTTCGACGTCGTCAACGGAGTCCGCATCGACGGCACCGAGGTCGCGTCGCAGACCGTCTGCGTCCCGGCAGCACCGGAGTTCGGCGTGGTCAAGGCGATCAGCGACGAGACGCCCGAGCCGGGCCAGGAGGTCACCTACACGGTGACCGTCGGCAACACCGGCTCGACGGCGGGCTCGACGTCCTTCGTCGACGACTACGACGACCGCCTCGACCCGACCGCCCCGGAGGGCTGCGCGAAGGCCGACGGCCGGCTCCTCTGCGAGACCGGCTCGATCGAGCCCGGTGACGAGCAGGTGTTCACCTACACCGCGACGATCCCGAGCTCGTTCACGGGCACCTCGGGCGGCAACGGCTGCGCGGCCGGGACCTTCCCGATCACCAACGGCGTGGTCGAGGCCGAGGGGGCCACGGACGGCATCACCGTCTGCGTCACGGCCCGCCCGGACGTCGTCCTCACGAAGGCGTCGACGGTGGACGTGCGGTCCAACGGTGACCAGGTGCTGACCTACACGCTGACGTGGACCAACCACGGAGCGGCCGAGGCCCGGGGTGCCGTCCTCAGCGACGCCCTCCCGGCCGGGACCGGGTTCGTCTCCTGCACCGGCGGCTGCTCGATCGGCGGCACCACGCCCACGGCGACCTGGCAGGTCGGGTCGATCGCCCCGCGGGGTGGCACCTCCTCGGTGGTCCTCGTGGTCAAGGTGACCAACAACGCGATCTGCACCGTCCCGAACCAGGCGAAGATGCGCTTCGACAACGCGGCGGAGGTCAGCTCCAACACGGTGACGGACCTCGTCAGCCCGCAGCCGGACCCGGCCAACGCGAGGTCGAGCGGCGACGCCGTCGGGCTCGAGGTGAGGGCCTCCGGCATCCTGACCCTCGTGACCGACCTGCTGTCGGTGATCGTCAAGGACAAGCTCACGGCCCAGTTCGGCCACGCGGCGAGCAGCCAGTCCGGTCTCGGCGGCCCGGCCACGGACAGCGACGAGGTCCTCGGTGTGAAGCTGCCGGCGAACGGCTCGGTGCTCTCCGCCGGGGTCCTCACGACGACGAGCAACAGCTCGGTCTCCGCCGCTCCGGCGGAGACCAGGCAGACCACGACGTCCGAGGTCGCGGGCGTCTGCCTGGTCCCGGTCGCCGGCATCTGCACGGTGCAGACCGGCACGGTCCGAGCCGTCGCGTCCACGACGGCCAACGGCGGCTACGCCACGGCCGGCACCACCGGCTCGACCATCCAGAGCCTGAAGGTCGTCGGCCTGGACACGCCGGTCAACCTCAACCAGACGACCACGATCCCGCTCAACGCCGCGATCTTCGGCAAGAACAGCTACGTGGCGATCAACGAGCGCTCGACGTCGTCCGGGCTCAGGAGCGGCAAGTACGTCGGCGACGCCAGCGTCACGATGATCCACGTCAAGATCACCGGCGTCCTGCTCGGGCTGCAGGCGATCGAGATCAAGGTGGCGCAGGCGACGGCGCACAGCGAGTTCCCGAAGACCCCGCTCTGCGCCAACCAGCCGAACCGGTCCGTCAGCGGGCACGCGTACGCCGCCCGCCTCGGCACCAACGTGCTGGTCGCCGACCTGACCCAGGGCTACGTGCAGATCTCGCCGCTCGGTGGCTCCGAGTCCGAGCAGGTCGCGGGTGCGGCACTGCCGGGCAACGGCAGCATCGTGGGCGCCAAGGTCGCCGACACCAGCTCCACCGGAGCGCTGACGACCTCGTCCGCGACGTCGCGGAGCTGGGCGGAGGTGGCCGGTGACGGGGCCGGACCCGTGTGCGTGCTGCGCACGGCACCGACCGCGTGCGTGGTCTCCGCGACAGCGGTGAGATCCGAGGCGAGGTCGACAGCCGGGCCCGCGGGCTCGACGTCGACGGACGCCGGGACCGTGCTGGTGGACCTGAGGGTGCTCGGGGCCCCGCTGCTCCCGGGGGGCCTGACGCCGGCGCCGAACACGACGATCAACCTGCCGGGGATCGGCTTCATCATCCTCAACGAGCAGTTCTGCGACGCCGGTGGCGCCGCGAACCACTCGTGCGCAGGAGCGCCGGCCAGCGGGCTCACCGTCCGCGCGGTGCGGGTCGTCGTCACGGTCGCCAACAACCTGCTCGGCCTGACGCCGGGTGTGGAGGTGGTGGTCGCCGAGGCGCACGCCGACTCGTCCTTCGGCTGAGCGGGCTGGCTGGGGGTCAGCCCTGCCTCAGGCCTGTCTCCGGCCGGGATCGGCCGGACCAAGGCGGAACCGCAGCCCGTGTCCCCGGCTGCGGACTCCGGCGGGCCCCGCCGGGCGGCACCTGTCGCCCGGCGGGGCTCAGCGCCGTTGCGGCGGTACGCCCGTCCTCATGGAGGAAATCGCTCGCGCCCGGCCACCCCACCCCCGACAATCGTCGGTTGTGGGTCACGTAGAGGTCGCCGGCGTCCGGTACGAGCTTCCCGACGGTCGGGTGCTGCTCGACGACGTCTCCTTCCGGGTGGGCGAGGGCGCCAAGGTCGCGCTGGTCGGCGCCAACGGCGCGGGCAAGACGACGCTCTTCCGGATCATCACGGGCGACCTCACGCCGCACGCCGGCGCCGTGGTGCGCAGTGGCGGGCTGGGCGTGATGAGCCAGATGGTCGACCGCGGCCTGGGCGAGGACCCGACGGTCGCCGACCTGCTGCTGGCCCTCGCGCCCGAGCGGGTACGCCGCGCCGCCGCCGAGGTGGACCGCTGGGAGCTGGCCCTGATGGACACCGACGACGAGGCGACCCAGCTCTCCTACGCCACCGCGCTCGCCGAGTACGCCGACGCCGGCGGCTACGACATCGAGGTCGTCTGGGACGTCTGCACGGTCAAGGCGCTCGCGGTGCCCTTCGACCGCGCGAAGTACCGGCGGCTGGCGACCCTCAGCGGTGGCGAGCAGAAGCGGGTCGTCCTGGAGTACCTGCTCGCCGGGCCCGAGGAGGTGCTGCTCCTCGACGAGCCGGACAACTTCCTCGACGTGCCCGGCAAGGTGTGGCTGGAGCGGCGGATCGCCGCCTCGGACAAGACGATCCTGTTCATCAGCCACGACCGCGAGCTGCTGGCCAACACGGCGACCCACGTGGTGACCGTCGAGCTCGGTGCGGGCGGCACGGGCAACAGCGCCTGGACGCACGCGGGCGGCTTCACGTCGTACCACGAGGCCCGCAGGGACCGCTTCGCGCGCTTCGCCGAGATGCGGCGCCGCTGGGACGAGGAGCACGCGAAGATCAAGGCGCTCGTGCTGCGGCTCAAGATCAAGGCGGAGTACAACGACGGCATGTCGTCGCAGTACCGCGCCGCGCAGACCCGGCTGCGCAAGTTCGAGGAGGCCGGGCCGCCGATGGAGCAGCCGCGCGAGCAGCAGGTGACGATGCGCCTCTCGGGGGCGCGGACCGGCAAGCGGTCCGTCGTCTGCGAGGACCTCGAGCTCACCGGGTTGATGAAGCCCTTCGACCTCGAGGTCTGGTACGGCGACCGGCTGGCCGTGCTGGGCTCCAACGGATCCGGCAAGTCCCACTTCCTCCGGCTGCTGGCCGCGGGCGGCAGCGATCCCGACGTCGAGCACCGTCCGGTGGGCGAGGTCGAGATCGCGCCGGTGCGGCACACCGGCCGGGCCCGGCTCGGCGCGCGGGTGCGCCCCGGCTGGTTCGTGCAGACCCACGAGCATCCCGAGCTGACGGGCCGCACGCTGCTGGAGATCCTGCACCGCGGCGACGGCGACCCCCACGGGCGCAAGGGGATGGGGCGCGAGCAGGCGGCCCGTGTCCTGGACCGCTACGAGCTCGCGGCGAGCTCCGAGCAGCGCTTCGAGTCGCTGTCGGGAGGCCAGCAGGCGCGCTTCCAGATCCTGCTGCTCGAGCTGTCCGGCGCCACCCTGCTGCTGCTCGACGAGCCGACGGACAACCTCGACGTGCAGTCGGCGGAGGCGCTGGAGGAGGGCCTCGAGGCGTTCGAGGGCACGGTGGTCGCGGTGACCCACGACCGCTGGTTCGCCCGCGGCTTCGACCGGTTCTGCGTGTTCGGCTCCGACGGCGCGGTCTACGAGTCCGAGGAACCGGTCTGGGACGAGGGCCGCGTGGAGCGGGCCCGCTGAACACCCCGGGGTGACACGCCGTAATTCGCTTGGATCCGCGCGCCGCGGGTGCGACGGTGGACGTCAGTCACCGACCGCGAGGGAAGGAGCAGCCCCATGGCTGCCAGCGACGCGAACGACGACATCAAGGCCCGGATGCGCGAGGCCCTGGATCGCAAGAACCGCAAGGAGAAGGGCGTCCACGAGGACGGACCGGTGCGGGAGAAGGCGCACGGGTCCGAGGTGGTCGGCGGTGCCCCGAAGATGCACCGCCGCAAGGCCGGTGGCGGTGGCTCCTGATCACTCGTCCGAGCCGAGCTCGAGCTCGGTGCTGTCCTCCTTGTCGTTGCGGAGGTAGGTCACCTTGACGGTGTCGCCGGGGCGGTAGGACCGGACCGTGGCGATGAGCGCCTCGGTGTCGTCGATCCGGTGGTCGTCGATCGCGGTGATCACGTCGCCCGACTCGAGCCCGGCCTTGGCCGCCGCCGAGCCCTTCTCGAGCTCCTCGATGCGGGCGCCGGTCAGCGTGGTGTCGCTCGAGCCGGCCCGCCCGGCGGCGTCGGAGACTTGGATCCCCAGCCGGGCGTGGGTCGGGGTGTCACCGCCACGGAGCTGCTCGATGATCGGCAGCACCTCGTCGATCGGGATGGCGAAGCCGAGGCCGATCGAGCCGGACTCGGCGCCGGCGCCCGACGACGTCGAGCGGATGGAGGCGTTGATGCCGACCAGCTGGCCGTCCATGTTGACGAGTGGGCCACCGCTGTTGCCGGGGTTGATCGCGGCGTCGGTCTGGATGGCGGGGTAGGCCGTCACGTTGCCGTCCTGGTCGCGGGCCACCTCGACGGGGCGGTCGAGGGCGCTGACGATCCCGCTGGTCACGGTCGCGTCGAGGCCGAAGGGCGAGCCGATCGCGACGACCTGCTCGCCCACGTCGAGGTTGCTGGACTTTCCGATGGTGATCGGGGTCAGGTCCTTGACGCCGTCGACCTTGACCAGCGCGGTGTCGGTCAGCGGGTCGGTGCCGACGACCGTGGCCCGCGCCTTCGTGCCGTCGCTGAACGACGCGGTCACCTCGGCCTGCTGGGCGGAGATCTGGCCGCCCAGGGTCACCACGTGGTCGTTGGTCAGGATCGTCCCGTCCTCGTCGAGTACGACGCCCGAGCCGCTCCCCGAGGAGCCGGAGCCCGAGACCTCGAGGGCGACGACGGAGGGCAGCACCTTCGCGGAGACGGCCTCGACGCTGCCGGAGGCGGCCGGCTGGTTGCCGTTGTCGGCGACCTGCAGCGGCGCGGAGCCGCCTCCGCCGGAGCTGTCCGGGCCGTGGGCGGCGATCTACGA
>DATLIG010000236.1:0-4151 GCA_035539555.1 Nocardioides sp.
CGAGGCGCTGCGCGACGGCCAGTCGTCGATCGAGGCCGAGACCGACACGGTCGTCGGCGTGACCGGCCTGACCGCCATCACGACCGACGTCTCCGACCAGCTGAACGGCGCCCTGCCGGTCTACCTGGCCGTGGTCATCGGGCTCGCGTTCATCCTGCTGATGCTGGTGTTCCGCTCGATCCTGATCCCGCTGACCGCCACCCTGGGCTTCCTGCTCTCGGTGCTGGCGACGCTGGGCGCGACCGTGGCGATCTTCCAGGAGGGCGCCTTCGGGATCTTCGAGGGCCAGCCGATCGTCAGCTTCATCCCGATCTTCGTGATCGGCGTGGTGTTCGGCCTCGCGATGGACTACCAGGTCTTCCTGGTCACCCGGATGCGGGAGGCGCACGTCCACGGGCTGTCGACCCACGAGGCCGTCGTCGACGGCTTCCGCAACAGCGCCCGTGTCGTCACGGCCGCCGCGGCGATCATGATCGCGGTGTTCTCCGGCTTCATCCTCGAGGACGACGCCATCATCAAGTCGATGGGCTTCGCGCTGGCGCTGGCGATCGTGTTCGACGCCTTCATCGTGCGGATGGTGCTGATCCCGTCGCTGCTCTACATCCTCGGCGAGAAGGCCTGGTGGCTGCCGAAGTGGCTCGACCGGATCCTGCCGAACGTCGACGTCGAGGGTGAGTCGCTCGAGCGCGACTCGATCCCCGGCGCGATCGCCCGCAGCACGGACAACGGGGACCTGGACGACGACCTCGACCAGGACCGCGAGCTCGCCGGCGTCTGACTGGTGATCGCCGCGGCGGTGCGCAATCCGTTCAATCGAACGGTTTGCGCACCACGAGCGGCCGAACCCCTGCGCAAACCGTTCGATTGAACGGTTTGCGCAGGGGCCTCAGCCGAGGGCCTTCTCGATGTCGCCGGTGAGCTTCTCGGGCTTCGTGGTCGGGGCGAACCGGTCGATCACCTGGCCGTCGCGACCGATGAGGAACTTCGTGAAGTTCCACTTGATCTTGCCGCCGAGCAGGCCGCCCTCCTCCTTCTTGAGCCACTGGAAGAGCGGGTGCGCGTCGTCGCCGTTGACGTCGATCTTCGCGAACATCGGGAAGGTGACGCCGAAGTTGCGCTCACAGAAGGTCGCGATCTCCTCCTCGTCGCCCGGCTCCTGGTGCCCGAACTGGTCGCACGGGAAGCCGAGCACCTCGAAGCCGCGCTCACCGTAGGTGTCCTGCAGCTCCTGCAGGCCCTTGTACTGGGGGGTGAAGCCGCACTTGGAGGCCGTGTTGACGACGAGGACCACCTTGCCGTCGTACGACGACAGGTCGACCGGCTTGCCGTCGATCGAGGTCGCGGAGAAGTCGCTGAGGGAGGTCATGCCGGCAAGTGTGGCAGGGGCGTCATCGCCGACGCAGTGCCCGCGCCTGGAGCAGCGCGAGGTCGGCCACCACGACCGCCTGCGCGACGACCCAGGCCCGGCCGGCGGTGTCGAGGTCGAACGCACCGGTGAGGGCGACCTCGAGCGAGGCGACCACCCAGACCAGGTTGCCGACGACGATGCCCCAGCCGAGGCGGGTGGGCATGCTGCTGCGGGCGTAGAGGCCGACCACGACGGCGTAGGCGACCAGGAACAGGCCGAGGCCGCGGTAGGTGCCGGCGTCGCCGCCGAGCAGGTCGGCGAGCGGGCCGGCCGCGACGAGGTAGGCGAGCGCGTTGACGCCGGTGATGACGGCGTCGGCGGCGAACCACAGGCGCGGGCGGCGCGTCGTGGCGGAGCTGGCGTGCGGGGCGGTGAGCGTGGTCATCGGGTCCTCCTGGGACGGGGTGGGTGGATCGGTGACCCCGACTCTCACTCCCCGGAGGTGTCCCCGGCGATGACGTCGGAGGTCATGCCGGTCCGCCGGACCCGCCACAGCAGCAGGGCGAGCAGCAGCACGACGACGTCCACGACGCCGATCACGACGTACCCGAGCGGGCTGGCCCGCTCGCCGTCGACGTGCTGCGCGCTGGGGTCCTCGCGCAGCACCCGGACCCCGATCTCGCCGGAGTCCTCGGCCCGCTGCCAGGTCGCCCGGTCGACCTCGGCCGGCCAGGTCCGGCGTTCGGGGTCGATGTCCTCCGGCAGCCGCAGCCGTACGACGTAGTGCGGGTCCGTCCGCTGACGGAGCACGTCGGTGTCGGTGACCTCGGCGGCCACCTCGACGCCGTCGCGGTCGATGCGCCACTGCTGCCAGGAGTGGTGCAGGAACGGCAGGTTCACGAGCAGGGCGACGAAGAGGAGGGCGGCGAAGGCGCCGCGTCCGGGACGCATGCCCGGGAACGCTAGTACGTGGACCGGGCGACGGCGCCGAGACCGGTGAGGTGGTTGCTCACCACCCTCGGTGCGGGTGGAGACGTCATACGAAGCGCGCGCCCCGACGGCCGGAACGCATGACGCAAGCCGGCCGGCCGGCCCGCCCGGCGATCGGGAGGCCTAACGGCGCGCGGTGGGTGCGGTGACCGGCCCCGACGGGACGAGCCCGGGCCAGGCGTGGCCCCACCGGTCGTCGTACGCGGTCTCGGTGAGGGGGCGGCGGTCGCGGACCCGGTGGTCGCGCTCGGCGTCGCGCTCGGGCACGTCGGCGGGGTTGCCGCGGACGCCCACCGCGATGCCCGCGATGAGTCGGGCGTCGTCCGGCAGGCCGAGTCCGGCGGCGACGGCGGCATGGTCGAATCCCCCGAACTGATGGGCCTTCAGGCCCATCGCCTCGGCCTGGAGGGTCAGGTGCGCGGCGGCCTGTCCGACGTCGTGCGCGGGGATCAGCACGTCCTTGAGCTCGTCGCCGTCAGCGCCCAGCACCACCGCGGAGAGGAACACGACCGAGGCGCGCGGCACCCAGCCGGAGTTGCCGCGGCTGAGGTGGGGAACCAGCACCTCGTGCGCCGCGCTGCCGCGGGTCGCCACGACAAGGCGCCACGGCTGGCGGTTGCCCGAGCTCGGCGCCCACTGGGCCGCCTCGAGCAGGCGCGTGATCTCGACGTCGGTCAGCCGGTGGGCGTCATCGAAGACGCTCGGGCTCCAGCGGGACTGCATCGGCTCGGCGATGGCGACCGGGTTCATGGGTCGAGTATCGCCGGACCCCGGGTGTCCTGGCTCTCCAGGGCACCCGGGGAGATGCGGCGCGGTCAGGCAGCGGCGGCCTGGTCCTTGCGCAGCTTGCGCCCGGCGTACACGGAACCGCCGAGGACGGCGACGGTGACCGCCGCGGTGGCGATGCCGCCCGGGGTCAGCGGCAGGCCCGGCACGTCAGCAGTGAGCGCGTTGTCACCGCAGACGGTCTTGCCGATGTCGATCGAGGCGATCGAGCTGTTCGGGCCGAGGCCGATGTGGAGCGCGGTGGCCGACGTCTGCGGGCCGGTGGTGTCGACCTTGTTGACATCGAGGCTGACCACCGACGAGAACGGCGCCGGGATCGAGAACGAGCCGTCGGCGTTGATCGGGATCCGCACCTCCGGGCCGGGGATGCCGAGGATCACCGTCTGCGCGACCAGGGTCACGTTCGCCAGGGTCGAGCCGGCGTCGAAGCCGCTCGTCCCGTCGGCCGGACCGGCCGTGCAGTAGGAGTAGAGCGCGCTGGCCTCGAGCCGGAACCGGAAGCCGGTGCCGGCCACCGCGAAGCTCGGGAGGTTGACCAGCGCCGGGCCGGAGGTGGACGCCGAGCAGGTGCCGTCGTCGCCGACCGAGAGCGTGCCGCCGTTGCCGACGATGCCGGCACAGGCCGCCGACGTACCGTCGTCACCGGCCACGGCCGTCTGGCTGTAGACACCGGTGTTGGTCAGGGTCACGCCCGGGAACAGCGGGATGGCCCCGTCGAGCGAGTCGGTCACCGTCGGGACGGAACCGTCGTTCGTGGCGTCCGAGTACGGGATGAGCGGGGTCGACAGGGCCTCGATCTGGATGGCCGACGCCTCGGCCTGGCTGACGGTCGCAGCCTGGGCCGAGCCGGCGGTGAGCACGGTCAGTGCGGCCGCGGCCGAGACGACCCGCAGCCCATGGGAGAGGCTGCGGAGTCCGGTGGGACGGGACATGATTCTTCCTTCTTCTACGGGGTGGCCGGAGCCCTGCTGGCACCGGACAAGGGGGGGTCGGCGGCGACGGTGTCGACGCCGGCTGGGGAAAGGGC
>DATLIG010000237.1:0-21736 GCA_035539555.1 Nocardioides sp.
CAGATCCGCAAGGGCGCCACCGACTCCCTCGCCCGCTGGGTCACCGAGCAGGGAGGGACCGCCCCGGCGGACCTCACGGGGATCGTGGAGGGCATCTCGACCACCGGCGGCACGCCGCTGGCCGTGGCCGAGGGCACACGCGTCCTCGGGGTCATCCACCTCAAGGACACCGTGAAGGAGGGCATGGCCGAACGCTTCGACGAGCTCCGGGCCATGGGCATCCGCACGGTGATGATCACCGGCGACAACGCCCTGACCGCCCGCGCGATCGCCGAGGAGGCGGGCGTCGACGACTTCCTCGCCGAGGCCACGCCCGAGGACAAGATGGCCTACATCCGTAGGGAGCAGGCGGGCGGCCGGCTCGTCGCGATGACGGGCGACGGCACCAACGACGCCCCCGCGCTCGCGCAGGCCGACGTCGGCGTAGCGATGAACACCGGCACGTCGAGCGCCAAGGAGGCCGGCAACATGGTCGACCTCGACTCCAACCCGACGAAGCTCATCGAGATCGTGGAGATCGGGAAGCAACTGCTCATCACCCGCGGCGCGCTGACCACCTTCTCGATCGCCAACGACGTCGCGAAGTACTTCGCGATCATCCCCGCCATGTTCGCCGGTGTGTACGGCGGCCTCGACACCCTCAACGTGATGCGCCTGTCGTCGCCGGAGTCGGCGATCCTCTCGGCCGTCATCTTCAACGCGTTGATCATCGTCGCGCTGATCCCGCTGGCCCTGCGCGGCGTGCGCTACACGCCGTCGAGCGCGTCGGCCATGCTCCGCCGCAACCTGACCGTCTACGGCCTGGGCGGACTCGTCGCGCCGTTCGTCGGCATCAAGCTCATCGACCTGCTCGTGTCCGGCATCCCCGGCATCGGCTGAACAGGAAGCTCTCCATGTCTGTCACCTCCCTCCTGCGCGGCGGGCTCACGCAGCTCGCCGCCGCAGTCCGCGTCCTCGCCGTCATGACGGTCCTGCTCGGCCTGGCCTACCCGCTCGCGCTCACCGGGTTCGCCCAGGCGGTCGTCCCGGGCCGGGCCGACGGCGCGCTCGTCGAGCACGACGGCACCGTCGTCGGCTCGGCCCTCCTCGGGCAGTCCTTCGACGGGGACGCGGCGTACTTCCAGTCCCGGCCGTCCGCGGCCGGGGACGGCTACGACCCGCTGGCCAGCTCCGCCTCCAACCTGTCGCCGGAGAACCCCGACTTCGTCGCCGAGGTGCGACAGCGCATCGCCGACGTCGCGGCCTTCGACGGCGTCGACCCGGCCGACGTCGCCCCCGACGCGGTACTCGCCAGCGGGTCCGGCCTGGACCAGCACATCTCCCCCGTGTACGCCGAGCAGCAGGTGGCCCGGGTCGCCCGCACCCGCGGGCTCGACCCGGCCGTCGTACGACGGCTGGTCGAGGAGAACACGGCGGGGCGGACCCTCGGCTTCCTCGGCGAACCACGCGTGAACGTGCTGGAGCTCAACCTCGCCCTCGACGGGCTGGGAGACTAGCCCCGTGAAGCGAGGTCGGCTGCGGGTCTACCTCGGCGCCGCACCGGGCGTCGGGAAGACCTACGCCATGCTCGGTGAGGCCCGCCGGCGCGTCGACCGCGGCACCGACGTGGTGGTCGGGTTCGTCGAGACCCACGGTCGCGCCCACACCGCAGCCATGCTCGAGGGCCTCGAGGTGGTGCCGCGCCGGACCCTGTCCTACCGCGGCACCGAGCTCGAGGAGATGGACCTCGACGCCGTGCTGCAGCGGCGGCCCAAGGTCGTCCTCGTCGACGAGCTCGCCCACACCAACGCGCCGGGGAGCCGCAACGCCAAGCGCTGGCAGGACGTCCAGGAGCTGCTCAACGCCGGCATCGACGTCATCTCGACCGTGAACGTGCAGCACCTCGAGTCGGTCAACGACGTCGTCGAGAAGATCACCGGAGTCCCGCAGCGGGAGACGGTCCCGGACTCGGTCGTGCGCGCCGCCGACCAGGTCGAGCTGATCGACATGGCCGCCGAGGCGCTGCGGCGCCGGCTCGCGCACGGCAACGTCTACGCCCCCGACAAGGTCGACGCGGCGCTCTCGAACTACTTCCGCGAGGGCAACCTGACGGCGCTGCGCGAGCTCGCGCTGCTGTGGGTCGCGGACAAGGTCGACGACGCGCTGCAGGGCTACCGCCGCCGCCACGACATCACCGGGACCTGGGAGGCGCGCGAGCGCGTCGTGGTGGCGCTGACCGGCGGTCCCGAGGGAGAGCAGCTGGTACGACGCGCCGCGCGGATCGCCGCCCGCTCCGGAGCCGGCGACCTGCTGGCCCTCCACGTCAGCCGCTCCGACGGCCTCACCGGCGCCGACCCGACCCACCTCACCCACCAGCACCAGCTCGTCGAGTCCCTGGGCGGGACCTACCACCAGCTGCTCGGCGACGACGTCCCCGAGACGCTCCTGTCGTTCGCCCGCGCCGAGAACGCCACCCAGCTGGTGCTCGGCGACAGCCGTCGTACCCGGTGGGCGGGCTTCTTCTCACCGCCCGGCATCGGCGCGCGCACCATCCGCGCCTCCGGGGACATCGACGTGCACATCGTGTCCCACACGCACGCCGGTCAGGGCCGGCGGCTGCCCGTGGGACGAGGGAGCCTGAGCGTGCGGCGCCGGGTGCGGGGCTACGTGCTCGCGGTGCTGCTGCCGGCGCTGGTGACGTTGGCCCTGCTGCCCGTCGACCACGTGCTCAACCTGGTCAGCGACATGCTGCTGTTCCTGCTGCTGGTCGTTGCCGTCGCGCTCGTCGGCGGCGTGGGGCCGGCGATCCTCGCGGCACTGCTCGGGTCGTTCCTGCTCAACTTCTTCTTCACCCCGCCGGTGCACACCCTGACCATCGCCAGCACCAACAACGCCCTGGCACTCGGCGTCTACCTCCTGGTGGCGGTGATGGTCAGCTCGGTCGTCGACCTCGCCGCCAGGCGGACCCGCCAGGCGGCGAGGGCCGTCGCCGAGTCGCACGTGCTGGCCAGCCTCGCGGCCACGCCGCTCACCGGGAGCCGTGACCTCGCGGGCCTGCTGGAGCGGTTCCGCGAGAGCCTGTCGCTGGACTCGGTCGCCTTCCTCGAGAAGGACGACGGCGAGTGGCAGCTGCTGGGCTCGGCCGGACCGGACCCGGCGACGACGCCCGAGGCCGCCGACACCGTCGTACCGGCTGATCCCGAGACGACGCTCGCGCTCCGCGGACGCGGGCTCGCGCCCGAGGACGCCCGCGTCGCCGCGGCGTTCGCCGCCCGCACCAGCCAGGCCGTGCACCAGATCCGACTGGCGGAGGAAGCCGCACAGGCCGCGCCGCTCGCCGAGGCCAACAAGGTGCGCACCGCCCTGCTCGCCGCGGTCGGCCACGACCTCCGTACACCGCTGGCCGCGGCCAAGGCCGTCGTCTCGGGGCTGCGCGCGGAGGACGTCGCCCTCACCGAGGACGACCGGCGCGAGCTGCTGCGCACCGCCGACGACGCGCTCGACAACCTCGCCGCGCTCGTCGACAGCCTGCTCGACCTCAGCCGCCTGCAGGCAGGCGTGCTCCCCGTCCACCTGGCGCCTGCCCTCGTCGAGGACGTCGTCGCCGGAGCCCTGGACGACGTCAGCATCGCGACGGCCGGCGTACGGATCGACGTCGCCGACGGCCTCCCGCCGACGCTCGCCGACGCGGCGCTGCTGGAGCGAGTGGTCGTGAACCTGCTGACCAACGCGCAGCGGTACTCGCCCGACGGAAGCCCGCCGGTGGTCACTGCCAGCGCCGTCCTCGACCGGGTGGAGATCCGCGTCGTCGACAGCGGGCCGGGCATCCCTTCAACCGACTACGAGCGGGTCTTCCTGCCGTTCCAGCGGCTCGGGGACCATGACAACAGCACCGGGGTCGGCCTCGGCCTCGCCCTGGCCCGCGGCCTGGTCGAGGCCATGGGCGGGACTCTGGAGCCGGAGGAGACGCCCGGCGGCGGCCTGACCATGGTGATCTCGCTGCCGGTCGCCACCGGGGAGCCCGCCGGACCCGACCTGGGCATCAGGGAGCGTGTGGGATGACCCGGATCATGGTCGTGGACGACGAGCCGCAGATCGTGCGTGCGCTGTCGATCAACCTGCGCGCCCGCGGCTACGAGGTCACCACCGCGGGCGACGGGACCGAGGCGCTCGCGGTCGCCGAGCTCGCGCCACCCGACGTGGTCGTCCTCGACCTCGGACTGCCGGACCTCGACGGGGTCGACGTGATCACCCGGCTGCGCGCCCGGTCGTCGGTGCCGATCCTCGTGCTGTCCGGGCGCAGCGACAGCGCCGACAAGGTCGACGCGCTCGACGCCGGCGCCGACGACTACGTCACCAAGCCGTTCGGGATGGACGAGCTGCTGGCCCGGCTGCGGGTGATGGTGCGGCGAACCGCGCCTGCCGACGAGGACGCCGATCTCCCGACGGTCGCCTTCGGCCGGGTCCTCGTCGACCTCGCCGCCACCCGGGTCACCGTCGACGGCGAGGAGGTCCGCCTCACCCCGACCGAGTGGCACCTGCTGGAGGTCTTCGTCCGCAACCCCGGCCGGCTGATCAGCCAGCGCCAGCTGCTGAGCGAGGTGTGGGGTCCCGGCTACGAGAACGCCCACGGCAACCTCCGCCTCTACATGGCCCAGCTGCGGCGCAAGCTCGAGCCGGAGCCGTCGCGGCCGGTGCACTTCCGCAACGAGCCGGGGATGGGCTACCGGTTCGAGCCGTGAGGCGGGTGCTGCTGCGAGGATGCCCGACGTGGGTGAGGTCTTCGAGTGCGAGATCCAGGCGCGGCTGCGCGACGTCAACCTCGGCGGTCACGTCGACAACGTCGAGGCGCTGCGGGTGCTGGACGAGGCACGGCTGCTGTTCTTCCGGCACGCGCCGCTGGCGGGCGGTGACCGGCCGGGGCTGTTCCGCGAGGTCCCGTCGGGGGTCGTGGAGCTGGTCGGCTCGCAGCGGATCGACTACCACGCGGAGATGAGGTTCGTGGCCTTCCAGCCGTTCCTCGTGCGGATGTGGGTGGGCCACGTCGGCCGCTCGTCGATGGCGGTGTCCTACGAGCTCCGCGTCGCACCCGACCAGCCGCCGGCGATCGTCGCCGAGAGCTCGGTCGTGTTCTGGGATCCTGCCGCCGGGTCGTCGTGGGCGATCAGCGACGAGGTGCGGGCCACGCTGGCGTCGTACACGGCGGCGCCGGTGGAGCTCAGGGAGCGACCCGGTCGCTGACCTCGTCCTCGGGGGTGGGCGCGAGCAGCCAGGCCAGCGTCACGCCGGCCAGCGCGACGCCCAGGGAGACGATCCCGACGACCGCAGCGTCGAAGGCGGCGCTCTCGAACGGGTCGTCCAACCCCGCGAGGAAGGTGCCGACCGACACCGCCGCCGCGACGCCGATCGCCGCCGGGAGCGTGGCGGCCGGCAGGCGGCGCGGCCGTGGCGTGCCGGCGAGCACCGGACGGCGTACGACGGCGAGGATGGCCAGTCCCACCACGGTGATCCCGACGACGCCGCTGATGTGCTGTGCCCACTGCTCTCCACGCAACGGTCCATGCATCTCGTGCAGCCACTCGACGTTGCGCACGCCCCAACGACCGCGGTGGGTGAACGCGTCCCAGACGACGTGCGTCACCGAGCCGAGGATCGCCGCGAGGGGCGCCAGCAGCCAGGCGCGGCGTCCGATGCGGGCGCTGCCGGGGAGCCGGTCGCGGACCAGCGCCGGCGAGGTGTCGACGAGGGCGTCGCGGCCCCAGCGGTCCCAGCCGAGCAGGAGCACCAGGGTCAGCACGAGGTCGACGGTGAGGATGCCGGCGAGGCTGTGGGTGAAGCCGTAGATGCCCCACGACCGCGAGAACACCGGCAGGTCGGGCGCCATCGAGCCGATGACCATCGCCGAGAGCGGCAGCCCGAGCCCGCGCAGCGGCAGGACGGCGGCGGGATGGGCGATGGTGACGGGCACGCGGTCAGGTTAGGGCGGCTCGGCAAGGATCAGCGGCCGGCGACCCGCAACGACGCCTCGAGCTCCTGCCCCGGCTCGATGTCCTCGAGACCGGCCTGGCGTCGTACGGCGACCTTCAGGGGCACCAGGTAGCGACCGTCCTTCGGGAACAGCGCCGTGGTGAAGTCGGTGTCGCCGATCCGCATCTCGACGGCGACCTGCCCCCAGTACTCCAGCCCGCGCGCCGCCTCCTTGATGTCGTCGCTCTCGTCCTCGGGCACGGCAAGGAACCAGTACGGCGCCGGGCCGCGCCACTCGACGACGGTGCCCGTGAAGGTCAGGTCCACGGACCCAGCGAACCATGTCAGCGCAACAGGGCCGCGATCTCGTCGTACCCGCGCTTCTCGGCGTGCTGGAGCGGCGTGACCCGGTCCTGGTCGGCGATGGTGCGGTCGGCGCCGGCGGCGAGCAGGATCCGGACGATCTCGACGTAGTCGTCGCTGCCGTCGCCGAGGATGATCGCCTCCAGCATCGCGGTCCAGCCGAGGCCGTTGACGTGGTCGATGTCGACCGGGGTGTCGACGACCCGACGGATGTAGTCGACGTGGCCGCGCTCCCCGGCGGGGATGGGCGACAGGCCGCCGTACCGGTTCCTGATCGTCAGGTCCGGGTGGGCCGGGAGCAGCGCCTCGAGCATCGCGACGCTGCCGGTCACGCCGGTGACCAGCCAGGGCGTGTCGTGGCGGTCGTCGAGGGCGTCGGGGTCCGCGCCCAGGGCGACGAGCAGCTCCGCGACGGCGACCCGGTCGAAGGTGCTGGCCAGCAGGAGGGCCGTACGACGGTGGGCATCGCGCGCCTCGATGTCGGCTCCGGCCCGCAGGGCGACGGCGACGGCGTCGGCGTCGCCGCGCTCGGCGGCCTGCAGCAGGGCGGCGTCCGGTTCGGCGGGGGCGGGGCTGGTGGTCACGCTCGTCAGGATCCTCTCGAGTCCGTCGTACCCGCGCTCGCGGGCCATCTCCAGCGCCGTGAGTCCCGCCGACGGCGAGACCTCGTCGAGCTCGACGCCGCCGGCGGCGAGGACGCGCACGGTGGTGGCGTAGGACCGGGTGTCCTCGCCGAGCCAGACCGCCTCGTGGACGGCCTGGTAGCCGATCCGGTTGACGTGGTCGCGCTGGATGCCGGCGCGCAGGAGCTCGCCGACGACGAGGCCGTGGCCGCGCTCGGCCGCGCGGATCAGGCCGGTGCCGTTCCAGCTGTCCTTGTCGTTCACCTCCGCGCCGTTGCGGAGGGCGAGGCGCACCAGCTCGAGGTGGCCCTCGCTGGTCGCGACCAGGTACGCCGACTGCTCGGTGCTGTCCTTGGCGTTGACGTCGGCGCCGTCCCGGATGAGTCGGCGGGCGGCCTTCACGTCGTTCGCCCACGCGGCGTCGCGCAGCTGCTGGTCGAGTGCGGCCTGCTCCGCGTCGGTGAGCTCGTCGCTGAGCTCGGGGGTGACCTCGGGGGTTGCGGTGGTGGTCGGGTTGCGGGGGTCTCGTGACGATTGCTGCGCACCCTCCTCGACCACCGGTCCCCCGCACGCGCCCAGGACGAGCGCGAGCGGGAGGGCGGCCAGGACCGAACGCCTCATCGCGTCGGGTCCGTGATGACCTCGTACGGGCCGGAGGCGACGGCCTCGTCGAACTTGCTGTCGACGTACAGGATCCGGCCGCGCAGCGTCTTCGCCGTGGTCAGCACGCGGTCGGCGGACGAGGCGCGCTGGCCGATCAGGTCGAGCTCGCGGCCGTCCTCGGACACCTGGAGCGTGGCGATCATCCTGCTGAAGTTGCGGACCACGGTGAGCTCGTCGCCCCGGCGGACCAGGCCGTCGGCGTTGACCAGGTCGGCGCCGTCGAGGTCGATCGCGGACACGGCGCCGGTGCGGGCGTCGAAGCGCCACATCCGGCCGACGTTGCCCTGCGCGACCACGAAGCCGGTCCGGTCCTCGGAGAGGACGATGCCGCCGAGGTTGAAGCCGGCCGCGCGGGTGATGGTGCCGGTGGCGTCCGCCCACAGGGTCGCCTCCCAGCCGTTCGCGCCCTCGGCGACCCGGAAGACCTGCGGGTCGTTGGAGTTGGTGAAGTACGCCGCACCGTCGCGGCCGATCGCCACGTCGTTGAGGAAGGCGTCGGCGGTGCCGGGCACGCGGAGCGCAGTCAGCAGGTGGCCCTCCTTGTCGTAGACCCACAGGTCGGGACGACCGGTGCCGATGCCGTTGGGGCCGCCGGCGACGTACACGTTGCCCGCGCGGTCGACGGTGATGCCGCGGGCGGTGGAGCGGCCGTCGGTGCCGTGGCCCTCCAGCCACTCGACCGTCTGCCCGCTGCCCGCCGATCCGCGGTGGATCTCCCCGCCGGTCACCTCGCTGACGTAGAACAGGCCGCGGCGCTCGTCGGTGCCGATGCCCTCGAACTTCGAGCCCGCCGGGTTGGCGGCGTCGACGGCGTCGCCCGGGAGGACGTACGACGTGGGGCGGCCGCCCTCGTCGGCGGACGCGGTGGTGGCGGTGGTCGCGGCCAGGCCGAGCGTGGCGGCGGTCGCGAGGAGCAGGGAGCTGGAGATCAGGTGGGTGCGCAACATGGCTCCACCTTGCGTCGGGGAGGTCCTCGCGGACGTCGGGCAGGTGGATACCCCTCGATAGCCAATTGGATGATGCCGCCCACCACCCCGCATCCCTAGGGTGAGGGGGCCATGTCCGTCCTCAGCACCGTCACCGGATCCGTCGCGCGCCGCCCCGGTGAGCACGGCATCCTCGCCCCGGCCGCCCGCCTCGACCGGTGGCTGCTCGTCGTGCTGGTGGTGCTGCTCGTGACCTGCGCCGTGCGGTACGTCGACCGCCACGACCTCGACGCGACCGGGGTCGCCGTGCTGGCCGGCGCCCTCGTGCTCGGCCTCGCCTACGCGACCCGCGGCCTGGTGCGCGGCACGACCTGGTGGCCGACCGTGTGGGTCACCGGGATGGTCGTGCTCTGGGGCGCGCTGACCGCGGTGGCGCCGTCCTTCGCGTGGTGCGCCGTGCCGGTCGCGTTCGCGGTGCTGCAGGTGCTGCCGTTCGCGTGGGCGGTGGGTTGCGTGGTCGCGATGACGGTGCTGCTGACCGCCGCCTGGCAGCGGATCACCGACGGCGTCGACCCGGTGCAGGTGGCCGGTCCGATCGGCGTCGGCCTCGTCACCGTCCTCGCCTACCGCGCCCTCGACCTGGAGACCCGCGCCCGGCAGGCGGTCGTCGACCAGCTCGTCGCGGCGCAGGCCGAGCTCGCCGAGGAGCAGCACCGCACCGGCGCCCTCGCCGAGCGGACCCGCCTGTCGCGCGAGATCCACGACTCCGTCGGGCAGGGCCTCTCCAGCATCAACCTCCTGCTGCAGGCCGCGGAGCAGTCGTGGGCCGCCCAGCCGGAGACCGCGCGCGGGCACGTCCGCACCGCCGCCGCGACCGCACGGGACGGCCTCGACGAGGTACGACGGGTCGTGCGCGACCTGGCGCCCGCCGAGCTCACCGACGACGCCAGCGGGGCTGCCCTGGCCGAGGCGCTGGAGCGGGCCGCGACCGAGTCCACCCTCGCGACGGCCGGCCTCGACGTCGCCGTCCGGGTGCACGGCACGCCCGTCCCGGTCCCACCCGACGTGGCCGCGGCCCTCGTCCGTACCGCCCGCGGCGCGCTCGCCAACGTCCGCGAGCATGCCGCCGCCGACCGGGTCGCGCTCACCCTGACCTACCAGCTGGACGAGGTCGTGCTCGACGTCCGCGACGACGGCCGCGGCTTCGACCCCGCGCAGGTGCGGCCGTCGGGCACCCGCGGTCGCGGAATCGCCGGCATCCGTGAGCGCGCGAGCTCGCTCGGCGGGCGGACCGAGGTGGAGAGTGCTCCCGGGGAGGGCACCACCGTCTCCGTCTGCTTCCCCGTCACGATGGTCGAGGAGGGAACGTGATCCGGATCGTGCTGGTCGACGACCACCCGGTCGTGCGGGCCGGGCTGCGGGCGCTCGTCGACGGTCAGGACGACCTGTCCGTCGTCGGTGAGGCCGACGGGCTCGACGCGGCGCTGTCGGTGGTCGAGGCGGACCGGCCGGACGTCGTACTCATGGACCTGAGCCTGGGCGCCGGGCGGGCCGGCGGCGCTCAGGTGACCGCCGCCGTGCGGGCCCTGCCGAAGCCGCCCGAGGTGCTCGTGCTGACGACCTACGACACCGAGTCCGACATCCTGCGGGCGCTGGAGGCGGGTGCTCGGGGCTACCTGCTCAAGGACGCGCCACCGGAGGAGCTCTTCGCGGGCATCCGTGCCACGGCCCGGGGCGAGACCGTGCTGGCCCCGTCGGTCGCGGCCACGCTGGTGCGGCGTACGACGCCCGGCGCGACGACGATCACCGAGCGCGAGGTCGAGGTCCTCGAGCTGCTGTCGCGCGGCCTGGGCAACAAGGAGATGGCGCGCGAGCTGTTCGTGTCCGAGGCGACGGTGAAGTCCCACCTGTCGCACATCTACACCAAGCTCGGGGTCGACACCCGGGCCGGCGCGGTCGCGGCCGCGATCGAGCAACGGATCATCCGACCTGTGGGAGGTTGAGGCATGGCGATCAACGAGGACGACCGTCGGCACCTGGCACGCTGCGTCGAGCTGGCGTCCCATGCCGTCGACATCGGCGACGAGCCGTTCGGCTCGGTGCTGGTCGACGGCGACGGCCTCGTGCTGTTCGAGGACCACAACCGGGTCAGCGGAGGCGACGGCACCCGCCACCCCGAGCTCACGATCGCCCTCTGGGCGGCGGCCAACGTGCCCGTCGCCGACCGGCCGGCGCTGACGGTCTACACCTCCGGCGAGCACTGCGCGATGTGCTCGGCCGCGCACGCCTGGGCCGGCCTGGGCCGGATCGTGTTCGCGACGTCCACCCCGCAGCTGCTCGGCTGGCTCGAGGAGCTCGGCGTCCCGGGCGGCCCGGTCACGCCGCTGCGGATCACCGAGGTGGCGCCGGGCATCCCGGTCGACGGTCCGGTCGAGGAGTACGCCGACGCGGTGCGCGCGCTGCACGAGCGGTACCACCGGCGCTGATCGGCCGCCGGGGTTTCCCGCGCGCGGAGGACCTCCCGCTCGGGCCGTGGGTCAGGTCCAGTCGAACGTCAGCAGCGCCAGCTGCTCGACGGGCTCGTAGAACAAGAGGATCCCGTCGGCTCCCGCCGTCCGGTAGTGCCAGCCGGGCACCTCGGCGACGAACCGGAACGGCCGGCCGTCCGGGCTCACCGGGAAGGCGCCCTCCTCGTCGTCGGTGAACTCCATCGGGAAGTCGTCGAACGCCCAGTTGCCGGCCGCGGCAACCCCGCCGACCTGGTCGAGGACGTGGACCGGCTCAACACTCCCGTAGGCCGGCGCCCCCGAGTCGTCGAGCCGCACGAGGGTCCCGTGCTCGTCGTACCACCTCCGGGTCGCGTCCCACGACCGCCGCTGCTCGTCACGGTGTGCGACGAGCCGGTCGAAGTCGTGCGGCTCCATCGGGGCGCTCGCGACGTCGTACGACAGGGCGAAGAACCGTTCGTCGCCGAGGAAGCGCATCCGGTCGCCCTCGACCCTGAAGGAGAGCCAGTTCTCCCGGAGCATGCCGGTCGGGTCGGCTGGCGCCGCCGCGTCGGCCGTGCGCCAGCCGATGGTCACCTCGTCCGGCTCGATCGGGCTGAACAGGTGGATCCAGCCGGCGAGCGCAGGGTCCACCAGCGACAGGTCGATGGACACCAGCGGATGCAGGTGCTCGGCCAGCCACTGCTGATCCTCGACGAAGACGTCGGTCGGCGGCGGGAACATGCGCAGCCCCGGGGTGTCGGGACCGAGCTCGGTCAGCGGCTGGGCGGCGCTCATCGCGCCAGCGTGTCAGCCCTTCTCGACGGCTGCGAGCACTTTGTCGATCTTCGCCTTCAGGTCCGGCACCTCGTCGAGCAGGACGAGCTTGTCGTTGAGGTCGCCGAGCAGGGTCTGCACCTGGCCGAGCACCTCGCGCGTCTCGGCGAGCGTCGTGTCGACGGTCGCGAGCTTGCCGTCCACGTTGGTCAGCGTGCCCTCGACGGTGCTCAGCGTCCCCTCGACGGTGCTCAGCGTCCCGCCGACGGTGCCGAGGGTGGTGTCGACGTTGGTCAGTGCGACCTCGGCGCTCTTGAGCACCTTGTCGGCGCGCTTGAGGACGTCGGCGACGGGGTTCAGGCCCACGGGTCTCTCCTTGTACGACGGCGTTGTCGATCGGTGTCGGAGCGACACCCTCTCAGGTGACGCGCCGGATCGGCGGGACCTTCAGGCCAGCTTCCCGAGAACGGTCTCGGATTCGATCAGGCCGGCGTCGCTGGGCGCCTCGCCCCGGCCGAACACCTTCTCGTGCTGCTTGGCCCGCCACGCGAGGTGCGCCTCGGCCGGCTTGTCGTAGCCGTACCGTTCACGGGCCTGCGCAGGCGTGAGCACCTCGTCGTTGACCGGGGGTACGCCGAGGAGGACCGGCGCGGCGACGGGGATCGTGCTCGGGGAGAGCAGGCCCAGCAGGCGCAGCTGCAGGCGCTTGCTCACCATCAGCGACAGGAAGGTGGCCCGCAGCACCGGACGTGCCAGCAGGTCGAGCGCCCTGGGCTGGCGCACGTCGCCCATCTCCCGCATCCAGTGCGGCAGGGTGGCGATCACGCCGGCGCGGAAGAAGAACGCGACCACCCACTGCGCGGGCGCCAGCACCCGCGGCACCTCGACGAGCTGCCGGACGTCCATCAGGTGCTTCATCGCGCGCTGGGCGATCGGCGACCCGGACATCACCGGGCGCATCCGCTCGTAGTAGGCGTGCAGCTCGGCCCGGCTGCGCGGGACGTCGGCGGGGTTGCAGGTCTGGAACTCGGCGGCCCGCGCGCACTCCGCCCAGTACTCCGCCTCCTCGGCCTCCGTGAGCCTGCCGGGGCCGTACATCTCGTAGGCCTTGAGCACCGAGTGCCAGCCGGTGACCAGGATCCACAGCTGCGAGTCGGGGTCGTTGGCGTCGTACCGGCCGCCGCCGTAGGGCTCGGTGCCGATCGCCTTGCTGTGCACCTTCACCAGCACGTCGGCGGCCTGCGCGGCGGTGCGGCTCTCGCCGAGCGCGATCAGCGCGAAGTAGCGGATCGTCCGGTCGTAGCGGGTCTTCGGGCGCCGGTAGATGTCCTGGGTCCGGTCGACGGACGCGACCAGGTTGGGGTCGAGCTCCTCGACCACGACCGCGCGGCTGAAGCCGAGGGTGAGCGAGGTCGGGTAGGTCCAGACCTTCCACGTGACCGAGCCGGGACCGAAGAATCCGTTGTCCTCGGCAGGGGTGACGGTGGAGCGCTTGTTCTTCGCCATGCGGGCCATATTGCTACAGTTGTGTAGTAAATGGAAGGCCCGGGAAGCACCTAGGGTGGTGACGTGACCCAGCAGACGCGCAAGCGGCGCCCCTATGCCGCCCGCATGCCGATCGAGGAGCGTCGTACCCAGCTCCTCGACGCGGCGCTGCGCGTCATCGACCGGGACGGGTACGACGGCGTCTCGATCGACGCGATCGCGAAGGAGGCCGGCGTCACGCGGCCGGTCGTCTACGGCGCCTTCGACGGCCTCGGCCCCCTGCTGACCGCCCTCCTGGACCGCCAGCAGCAGCGCGCGATCACGCAGCTCTTCTCCGCGCTGCCGACCGAGACGGCCACCGACGCGGTCGCGGTCGTCGACCTCTCCGGACCGCGGCTGCACCAGATGCTGCTCGACGACCCGGTCACCTGGCGCGCGATCCTGCAGTCCCCGGCCAACGTCCCCGAGGTCGTGCGCACGCGGATCGAGAGCGACCGGCGGCAGGTCCGCACGATCATCGAGGGCCTGGTCACCGGCGTGCTCGGCGAGAAGGTCGACGCCCCCGTGATGGCGCACGGGATCATCGCCCTCCTCGAGCACTTCGGCCGCCTCGTCCTCGAGGACCCGGAGGAGTACGACGCCGCGCGACTCACCGCCGCCGCCCGGTCCCTCGCGGCATCATGGGCGCCGTGACCGGTCGCACCGTCCGCCTCGCCACCCCCGCCGACGCGGCCGTGGTGGGCCGGCTGCTGTTCGACTTCAACACCGAGTTCGACGCGCCGACACCGTCGGCCGACGACTTCGCCGCCCGGTTCACCGCCCTGCTCGCCCGCGACGACGTCCTCGTCGTGCTCGCCGAGGATGCCGGCGCCCCGACCGGCTTCGGCTACCTGACCCTCCGGCCGACCCCGTACGGCGACGGGCCGCTCGCCCAGCTGGAGGAGCTGTACGTCGTACCCGATCTCCGGGACGGGGGCATCGGCACCGCGATCCTGACCCGGGCGGTCGACGAGGTGGTGGCCCGCGGCGCCATCGAGGTCCACATCAACGTCGACGAGATCGACGCCGACACCCGGCGCTTCTACGAGCGACACGGCTTCACGAACATCCAGCCCGGCGAGGACTACCGGATGCTCTGCTACCTGCGCGAGCTGTGACGGGACACTGATGGAGATCCGCCCGGCACGACAAGGCGAGGCCGCGGCGCTGTCCGCACTGGCGCTGCGGTCCAAGGCGCACTGGGGGTACGACGCCGACTTCCTGGACGCCTGCCGCGCCGAGCTCACGCTGCACGAGGCCGAGCTGGCCGGCCGCCGGACGCTGGTCGCCGAGCTGGACGGACTCGTCGCGGGCTTCGGAACGCTCGACGGCGAGGCGCCCGACGGCGAGCTCGGGATGCTCTTCGTCGAGCCGGCCGCGATCGGACGCGGCGTCGGCGGCGCACTGCTCGCGGCACTCGTCGTCCGGGCCCGCGGCCTGGGATTCACCCGGCTGGCGATCGACGCCGACCCGAACGCGGAGGCGTTCTACCTCGCACAGGGAGCCGTCCGGGTGGGCGAGGTCGCGTCCGGGTCGGTCGCCGGCCGGGTCCTGCCCCAGCTGGCGTTGGCCGTCACTCCAGGTTGACGTCGGCGAAGATCAGCACCGGCCAGGCGATCACCTCGCCGACGTAGGACGCCGTCGCGTCGAGCCCGTGCAGCTTGCTGAGGTGCTCGCGGTGGGCGTCGGCCCAGAAGATGCCGACCACGAGGTACGGCAGGGCGAGCCACACGCCGACGAGGAACAGGTCCTTGATCCACGAGCGCTGCGCGAGTGCGTTGTCGGTCGTCGTCATGACAGCACCGTAGGTGAGTTCCGGAGCAATTACTACACCTGTGCAGTAAGTGTGCGGGCGGGATGTCGGCGCCCGGGTGCAGGGTGGGTCCATGACCACTTCCTCCCCCGTGACCGAGTTCCTCGCCGTCTGCATCGACACCTCCGACGCCGCCCGCCTCGCGCAGTTCTACGCCGACCTGACCGGCGGCGAGGTGACCGGCGTCTACCCGGAGTACGGCTACGCCGCGGCGTCCGTCTTCGGCTCCACGCTGAACTTCCAGACCGTCGCCGACTACGCCCGGCCGCAGTGGCCGGGCCAGGAGCACCCGCAGCAGTTCCACCTCGACTTCCGGGTGCCCGACCTCGACGCGGCCATCGCCCACGCGACCTCGCTCGGCGCCAGCGTCGCCGACAGCCAGCCGGAGGGGATGACGTGGAAGGTCATGCTCGACCCGGACGGTCACCCGTTCTGCCTGTGCCCGCCGCAGGAGCAATGAAGGGCTGAGGCCCGTCGGCAGGTCAGGCCCGTCGGTAGGTCAGGCCCGTCGGTAGGTGAGGTGGGTGACGTGCGGCGTCTGCCGCACCCCCACCTGCACCAGGCCGAGCTCCGGCACGCCGTCGAACAGCCGCGATCCCTGGTGGCCCGAGGCGGCCGAGAAGCCCGAGACGAAGGGCGTCACGTGCCAGCGCAGCTCGTCGAGCACGCCCGCCGCCAGGCACGCGTTGATCGTGGACGCGCCGCCGGCGATCGACACCGTCCGGTCGCCGGCGGCCTCACGCGCCCGCTCGAGCGCGACGTCGAGGCCCGCGGTGACGAAGTGGAAGGTGGTGCCGCCGTCCATCTCGAGCGGGTCGCGCTCGTGGTGGGTCAGCACGAACACCGGCGCGTGGTACGGCGGCTCCTCGCCCCACCACCCCCGCCACCGGACGTCGTGCGGACCCCGCCCGGGGTCGAACATGTTGCGGCCCATCACGAACGCGCCGGCATCCACGATGGCGTCGACCTCGGCGCGGTTCTCGTCGCCGTGGTCGAACATCCACGCGTGCATGGGGCCCTGGTCGAGCTCGCCGAACGGGCGCTCGAGGCACTGCCCCGGCCCCGACCCGAAGCCGTCGAGGGAGGTGGAGATGTCAGCGGTCACGATGCCCATGCCGGAGAGACCCCGGCCGGGTCGAAAACTCATCGTGGCCCTCTCGGGACCCGTGGGAGGATCGGGCCGTGCTGGGCATCACCGACCTGTCGACGTACCTCGTCGGGCTGATCCTGATCATCCTGCTGCCCGGACCGAACTCCCTCTATGTGCTCTCCGTCGCGGCCCGTCGCGGCGCCCGCGACGGCTACCGCGCGGCGGCCGGCGTGTGGACCGGCGACGCGGTGCTGATGACGCTGTCGGCCGCGGGCGTGGCGTCGCTGCTGCAGGCCAACGACCTCGCGTTCTCGATCGTGAAGTGGGTCGGCGCGGGCTACCTCGGCTACCTCGCCTTCACCATGCTGCGCGGCGCCCTGGTGATGTGGCGGGCCCGCGCACAGGCGGTGCAGGCGGTCAAGGACGGTGCCCCGCCGCCGGTGGCCGACGAGCGTCCCTACCGGCGCGCGCTCATCATCAGCCTGCTCAACCCGAAGGCCATCCTCTTCTTCGTCGCCTTCTTCGTGCAGTTCGTCGACCCGGCCTACGACAAGCCGGCACTGTCCTTCCTCGTGCTCGGCACGCTCGCGCAGGTCGCGAGCGTCGCCTACCTGTCGGCGCTGATCTTCGGAGGCACCCGCCTGGCCGACGCGTTCCGGCGCCGGCGCGCGCTGTCGGCGGCCGGCACCTCGGCGGTCGGGGCGATCTTCCTCGGGTTCGCGGTCAAGCTGTCGCTCGCCCACGCCTGAGCCTGGCGGGGGTCACCACGAGACCTCGTCGCAGGCCGACGAGCGGCGGCCCTCGACCTGCAGGGTGGCGTGCTCGATCTGGTGCTGCTCGCGCAGCACGGCCTGACCCGCGCGCAGCGCGACGGTCGCATCAGCGCCCTCGCCCAGGACGAGGTGGGCGGTGGCGACGTTCATCCCCGACGTCAGCGTCCAGACGTGGAGGTCGTGCACGTCGCAGACCCCGTCGACCGCCGCGAGCGACGCCGTGACCGCCTCGATCTCCATGCCGGCGGGCACGTGCTGCCCGAGGACGGCGAGCACCTCGCGACCGAGCACCACCGCGCGGACGGCCACGAAACCGCCGATCAGGAACGCGACGACGGTGTCCCAGACGCCGTTGCCGGTGGCGAGGATCAGCCCACCCGCCGCGAGGACACCGACGCTGCCGGCGGTGTCGGCGACGACCTCGAGGTAGGCGCCCTTGACGTTGAGGGAGTCCTTCGCGCCGGCGCGCAGGAGCAGCAGCGCGGCCGCGTTGACGAGCAGGCCGAGGAAGCCGACGACGAGCATCGGGCCGGTCTCGACCTCGACGTCCTCGCCCATCCGGCCGACCGCCTCGACCACGACGTAGACGGCGACGCCGAGCATCATCAACGCCGCCAGGCCGGAGGCGAAGACCTCGGCCCGGTAGGACCCGTAGGTACGACGCCCGGTGCTGTCCTCGCGGGTCGCGATCTTGGTGGCGACGAGTGCCGCCCCCAGTGCGACCACGTCAGCGGCCATGTGGCCGGCGTCGGAGATCAGCGCGAGCGAGCCGCTCACGAGACCGACGACCAGCTCGACGACGAAGAACGCCGCGATCATGGCGAAGGAGACGGCGAGGCGCCAGCGGTGCCGTCCACCCGCGTGCCCGGTCGTCGTACCGCCCGCGTGGCCGTGTCCGTGTCCGACGCCCATCACCACTCCTCGTCGCCGTGCAGCGCGGCGGGTCCGAAATTCGCGGACAGGACGACGGCCTCGCCGGTCGCCTCCAGCAGCCGCTCGGCCGCGCGCAGGATCTCCGCGGTGGCGGCGGGGTGGGCGAGGGAGAACATCGACGCCCGCCCGCTCGGCCGCGACACCACGAGGCCGCAGTCGCGCAGGCAGGCCAGGTGCTTGGAGACCGTGGACTGGGCGAGCCCCAGGTGGTCGGTCAGGTCGACGACACGGTGCTCGCCGAGCGCGAGGTGCTGGAGGATCGCGAGCCGGTTGGGGTCACTCAGCCCGTGCAGCAGGCACGCCGCCGCGACGAGCGCCTCGACCTCCGAGGACGCCTCGACCTGTTTCATCGCCATATGGCGATGTAATCACCATTCGGCGACACCGGTCAAGGGAGCCCCTCCTCTCGGTACGGGAAACGTAAAGGTCTTCGACTTCCCCGGTCGGAGCGCGGATTCTCGTCTACCGTCGACAGCAGGGAGGCGTCCTCTCGGGCAAGTGCGGGCACCGTGGAGAGGGAGAGCGGACGCGACGGGGGTCGCTCCGCCGACGAGGCGTGACGAGTGGTGGTAACGGTTGACGGCGGCAGCACGCCGTCCAGTGGCATGCCCTCGGGCGCCTCCGAGCAGGAGGCACAACGACTGCGCCTCATCCTCGAGGCGACGCCCAGCGCGATGCTCATGGTGGACCGGACCGGTCACGTCGTCCTGGTCAACGCGCAGGCGGAGAACCTGTTCGGGATCGGGCGCGCACGCCTGCTCGAAATGGAGGTCGAGGACCTCATCCCGCACCGCTCCCGGGCCGCCCACCACACCTACCGGACCCGCTACCTGGCCAACCCGGCCGCCCGGCCGATGGGCGCGGGGCGTGACCTCTACGGCCTGCGCGGCGACGGGACCGAGGTCCCGATCGAGATCGGCCTCAACCCGATCACGATCGGCGAGGAGTCGTTCGTCCTCGCTTCGGTCATCGACATCAGCGAGCGCCTGGCGACCCAGGCCGTGCTGGAGTCCGTCGGCCGCGACTCGCTGCGTCGCAGCATCCTCGCCAGCATGCCCTGCAGCGTCGTCGCCTCCGACCTGGAGGGCCGGATCCTGGCGGCGAACCCCGCGACGGAGGTGCTGCTGGGCTACCCGGAGCACGAGCTCGTGGGGGCGCCGCTCGGCCGGCTCTACTCCGGCGACGGCGATCGCAGCGGCCCCGCGCTCGACCTCCCCGCCGAGGCCACCGGCGAGGAGCGGGAGCTCAGCTATCGACGGCGCGACGGCTCCGAGGTCGCCGTCGGCGAGGTCATCAGCCCGGTCATCGACGACGCCGGCGTCGTCACCGGCTACCTCGCGGTCGGCTTCGACATCACCAAGCGGGTCGAGGCGCGCGCCAAGGTCGCCTACCTCGCGAGCCACGACTCCCTGACCGGGCTCCCCAACCGCGCCACCCTCACCCGGCACCTCGAGGACGCGATCCGGCAGGCCGAGCGCAAGCAGGAGCGCGTGGCCCTGCTCCTCCTGGACGTCGACCACTTCAAGCGGGTCAACGACTCGCTGGGACACCACGTCGGCGACCGCCTGCTGCTGGGGCTCGCCGACCGCCTGCGGCGCACGGCCCAGGACCGGGACCTGGTGGCGCGCCTGGGCGGGGACGAGTTCGTCGTCGTGATCTGCGGGCTGACCCGCATCGAGGAGGTCAGCGCCCGGGTCGAGCGACTCGCCGCCGCCCTGCCCGGCTCGGTGACCGTCGACAACCGCGAGGTCCTGGCGACGGCGAGCATCGGCTGCGCCGTCTACCCCGACCACGGGCGCTCACCGGCCCACATGCTGAAGCACGCCGACATCGCGATGTACCGCGCCAAGGCAGCCGGCCGCAACAACCTGCGCTGGTACGACGCCTCGATGGGCGCCGACGGCAGCGACAAGCTGGTCCTGTCCACCGCGCTGCAGCAGGCCCTCGACCGGGAGGGCGAGCTGTCGGTCGCCTACCAGCCGCAGGTCGACCTCGCGACCGGCACGCTGGTCGGCTTCGAGGCCCTCGCCCGCTGGTCCTCGCCGGACCTCGGCGTCGTCCCGCCGGACCGGTTCATCCCCGTGGCGGAGGACTCCGGCCTGATCGCGCACCTCGGCGCGCAGGTGCTGCGCCAGGCGTGCCGCGACGCGGTCACCCTGCGCGACCAGCTCGGGCTCCCTCTGCGGATGGCGGTCAACGTCTCACCCCGGCAGTTCGCGCGCAGCACGTGGCTGGACGAGGTGGACGCGGCGCTCTCCGACTCCGGCCTCGACCCGGCAGCGCTCGAGCTCGAGATCACCGAGGGCACCCTGATGGACGACGACAACGACGTCCGCCTGGTGCTCCACGAGCTCAAGAGCATCGGCACGCGCATCGTCGTCGACGACTTCGGCCAGGGCTACTCGAGCCTCGCCTACCTGACCCGGTTCCCGGTCGACAAGCTCAAGATCGACCGCGAGTTCGTCCGCCGGATCGCGGCGACCCACGCAGACGCCGCCGTCATCGACGCCATCTTGGCGATGTCCCACGCGCTCGGCATGCGCGTGGCCGCCGAGGGCGTCGAGTCCCGCGAACAGGTGGACTACCTCCGTGTCCGCGGCTGTGACGAGGCACAGGGCTTCCTCTACGGCGAGGGCACTCCCCTCGCCGAGGCGGCTGCCCGCACCCATCACCTGGTTCCGGGAGCTCACCCGACGCCGACGAGTGCCGAAGGAAGAACGTGACCGAAGCTGTCCTGTACGACGCGGAGACCGGCCTGCCGGGACGCCCCCTGCTGACCGACCGACTCCGCATGGCCCTGCGCGGTTCCGAGCGCACCGGCCACGAGGTCGGCCTGGTCCTCGTCGACCTCGAGTCGGTGGAGGATCCGGAAGGCCCGGTCACCGCGACCGCGCTGGTCGGCGTGCTCAAGGAGGTCGGGGAGCGGCTGAGCGCCTGCGTGCGCGGCGTCGACTCCGTGGGCCGCCTCGGGCCGACCACCTTCGCGCTCGTCCTCCAGGGCGAGGTCGGCGAGGAGGGACTGGGCGTGCTCGCGCGACGCGTCCTGTTCGAGCTCAGCCCGCCCGTCATCGTCGGGCGGCGGCAGCACTTCGTGCTGGCCCGGCTGGGCGGCACCATCGCCCGTCCCCGGGTCGACGACCCGGGGACGATGCTGCAGCGGGCCCGACAGGCGCTCGCCGCAGCCCAGGAGCCGGACGGGGAGCTCTTCGTGTTGCAGCTCCCGTAGGACTACCCTCGGGCCTCGTGCTGATGCGACCGGCGGAGCTCGAGGCGATCCGCAAGGGCGAGGTCGACCTCGCCTTCCGCCGCTGGGACCGGCCGCGGGTGAAGGTCGGCACCCGGCTGCGCACGGCCGTCGGCCTGGTCGAGGTGGTCAGCGTCGAGCAGACCTCCCTGTCCGCGCTGCGGGTCGACGACGCCCGGCGTGCGGGTGCGGCGTCGCTGTCCGCGCTCAAGGAGGCGCTCGCCGCCCGGGCCGAGCGGCCGGTCTTCCGCGTCGGCCTCCGGTACGCCGGCACCGACCCCCGGGAGACCCTGCGCGACGCGCTGCCCGACGCCGACGAGGTGCGCACCATCCTGGCCGGCCTCGACCGGCTCGACGCCGCCTCGTCCGTCGGCCCGTGGACCCGTACGACGCTGCGGATCATCGACCGCAGCCCGGAGGTCCGCGCTCCCGAGCTGGCTGCCGAGCTGGACCGCCCGACCGCGGAGTTCAAGCGCGACGTCCGCAAGCTCAAGGAGCGCGGGCTGACCGAGTCGCTCGCGATCGGCTACCGGCTCTCGCCACGCGGCGAGGTCGTCCTCGACACCGAGGACGGT
>DATLIG010000238.1:0-8028 GCA_035539555.1 Nocardioides sp.
GTCCCGGACCCGACCGTACGACGATCGGTCGCCCCCGCCGCGCGCCCGCAGTGGCGCGACGCCCCCGCCGTCGTGGTGACCGTCGCGCCGGAACGAGCCCACGACGAGGGCGAGGACCGGCAGCGCGACGGCTGCGAGCGTCGCGACGGTCACCACGACGGCGGGGGCGTCGCGCCACTGCGGGCGCGCGGCGGGGGCGACCGATCGTCGTACGGTCGGGTCCGGGACGGCCCGCAGGCGGCCCACCACGACGAGCAGCAGGACGACGGCGAGCATCTGGACCAGCGACAGCGCCGCGGCGGCGGGCAGGTCGAGAAGGTCGGCGGTCAGCAGGTAGATCTCGGTCTCGACCGAGGAGTACCGCACCCCGCCCAGGATGAGGACGACGCCGAAGGCCGTCGCGCAGAAGAGGAAGACCACGCTGGCCGCGGACACGATGGCCGGGCGCAGTGCCGGGAAGGTGACCGTCCGGAACACCTGCCAGGGCGTTGCTCCGAGTGCTGCGGCCGCCTCGGCCGGCCGGCGGTCGAGCGACTCCCAGGCGACGCCGACGGTGCGGATCACGACCGCGACGTTGAAGAACACCAGGCCGATGACGATCGCGATCGCGGTGCCGTCCAGGCCGAGGAAGCCGAGCACGCCCGCGGGCGCGATCAGCTCGCGCACGGCGAGGCCGACCACGACGGTCGGCAGCACGAAGGGCACCAGCAGCGCGGCCCGCACGACCGAGCGCCCCGGGAAGCGCAGCCGGTGCAGGACGTACGCCGCAGGCAGCCCGAGGACCACCGCGATCGCGGTGGCGACCGTGCTGGTCCACACGGTGAACCACACCACCCGGCCGGTGCGCGGCCGCTGGAGCACGTCGAGCACGGCGCCCGGCTCGAAGCGGCCCTCGGGCCACAGCCCGCGGTGCAGCATCGCGCCGACCGGCAGCACGAAGAAGACGGTCACCACCGCGACCGGGACCAGGGCGAGGAGGACGAAGCCCGCTCGCCCCGTCGCCCGGCCGGTGGCAGCCCTCACTTCGAGACGATCTCCGTCCACTCCTCCAGCCAGGCCTGCCGCTGCTCGGCGATCTCGGCGGGGTCGACCTGCTCGGTCGTCTCCGGGCGCTTCGCGAACTTCGCCCACTCGGCGGGCAGCTCGACGCCGTCGGCGACCGGGAAGACGTACATCGACGGCGGCAGCGCGGCCTGCACCTCGGGCGACAGCAGCCAGTCGACGACCGCGTGCGCGCCGTCGGTGTTGGTTCCCTCACCCTTCAGCACGCCGGTGTACTCGACCTGCTGGAAGCAGCCGTCGAGCAGCGCCCGCGTGGAAGATTTCGTGCCGGCCTTGTTGAGCGTGAACGCAGGCGAGGAGTCGTAGGAGACCACGATCGGGCGGTCGCCCGCGGAGAACGTGAAGTCTTCGAAGTAGGCCTCGGTCCAGCCCTTCACGACCTTGGCGCCGTTGGCGGCGAGGTCCTTCCAGTAGCCCTGCCAGTCGTCGCCGTAGCGGCCGATCGTGGCGAGCAGGAAGGCCAGGCCGGGCGAGCTCGTGCTGGCAGCGGGTACGACGAACAGGTCCTGGTAGGCCGGGTCGGTCAGGTCCGCGAGGGTCTGCGGCTCGTCGATGCCCTTCGCCCGGAACCACGCCGAGTCGACGTTGACGCAGACCGCGCCGGTGTCGACCGGGGTCAGCGCGTCAGCGTCGTCACCGGGAAGCTCGTAGGCCTCGGCGCCGGCCGGCAGCTCCGGTGCGTAGGCGTCGAAGACGCCCTCGTCGACCGCCCGCGTGGCGAAGGTGTTGTCGACGCCGAAGACGACGTCGCCGATCGGGTCGTCCTTGGTGAGCACCAGCTGGTTGGTCAGCGCGCCCGCGTCCGCGAGCTTGCTGATCGTGAGCTGGTAGCCCGTGTCCTTCTCGAACTGCTTGACCAGCTCCTCGGGGATGGCGAAGGACTCGTGGGTCACCAGGGTGACCTCGGTCGACTTCACCCCCTCCTTGCCGTCGTCCTCCTGCCCGACGAGCGAGCAGCCGCCCGCCAGGAGGGTCGCCGCCGTGAGGCCGGTGATGGTCGTGAGTGCGCGCGCACGCATGGGTGGACTCCCTTCGCCGGTGCTAACCGGATCAGGTTCGGAGGGTCTGCGGTCTGCCGCACTCTCAGCCCGTGGCGCGGGCTCCCCTGTCTGACCGCCCCAGTCTAGGACCCCACCACGGCGGTGTACGCCACCCCGTCGGTCCGGTCCGCCGACGTCGCCTGGCCGCGCGCCACCAGCAGGTCGAGGTGTGCCTTCGTCTCCATCGCCGCCATGCCCTGGCTGAACACGTCGAGCTCGTCGTAGGCCCGCTCGTGACGGGTCCAGCCGAGGTCCTTCGCCACCACCAGCGACGTCGCCTCCCCGCGTGCCCGCAGCGACGCGAGGCACAGGTCGAGGCGCTCCTCGTGGTGGGCGAGCAGCTCGTCGACGCGTTCGTACGACGACGGCGCGACCGGTCCGTGGGCCGGGAGGATCCGCAGGTCGGGCAGCTGGCGGACCCGCGCGAGCGAGGCCATGAACTGCCCCAGCGGCTGCTCGACCGCGGGGACGGTGAAGCCGATCGACGGGGTGATCGTGGGCAGCACGTGGTCGCCGGCGAAGAGGACACCCTCGGCCTGGTCGGCGTAGACGTAGTGGCCGGGTGTGTGGCCCGGCGTGTGCACGGCGTCGATGACGCGGTGGCCGACCTCGAAGCTGCGGTCGCCCTCGAGCCAGAGGTCGGGGAAGGCCCAGTCGACAGCGGCGGGCAGCTCACCGTCGTGGCCGGCCTCCCACAGCGCGGCGATCTCCGCCGCGCCGGCGGTGCGCAGGACCTCCAGGAACGGGCTGCCCTCGATCTCGCCCTCCGCGGCACGGTGGAGCAGCTCGAGCGCGGGCTTCTCGTCGATGCCGAGGGCCACCTCGGCGCCGTACTCGTGGCCGAGGACGGTGGCCATCGTGAAGTGGTCGCGGTGCACGTGCGTCACGAGGAAGCGCTTGATGTCGCCGAAGCCGGAGCCGATCGAGCGCAGGCTCTTGTCGAGCAGCTCGCGGGCGACCGGGATGGACCAGCCGCCGTCGATGAGGGTCAGTCCGTCATCCCCCTCGACGACGTACACGTTGATCGCCTTGAGCGCGTCCATCGGGAGCGGCAGCGGGATGCGGTGGATCCCGTCCGCCACCTTCCAGGCGCCCTCGTTGGCCCAGTGCTCACCGGAGTCCGGCGAGATGGCATGACCGGTCGCGACGCCCTTGGTGCTCATGTCGCGACTTTAATCAAGGTTCAGTTCAGCCAGGCCGCCGGGTTGCAGGTCCGGGAGGCCGAGGTCCAGGTTGGGCTGCTGGATGCCGCCGTCGACCTCGAGCAGCTTGCCGGTGACGAACTGGCCGGCGCGCGAGGACAGGTAGACCACCGCGGCCGCGATGTCCTCGGCCTCGCCGATCCGGCCGAGCGGCGTCGACTCCTCCATCTGCTGCTTCATCGCGGGCACCCCGGCGACGAACTCGAGCGCGCTGGTCATCACCGAGCCGACGTACACGCCGTTGACGCGGACGTTGGGCGCCAGGTCGGTCGCGGCGAGCCGGGTCCAGTGGGCGAGGGCTGCCTTGGCGACGCCGTAGGCGAGATAGCCGCGGGCCGCCGTGCGACCCATCATCGAGCTGATCGACGTGATCGACTTCTGCCGCGGGTCGTCGGGACTGCCCGCCGACGCGAGCATCAGCGGCACGGCTGCGCGGCTCAGCGCGTGGGCGGTCGCGACGTTGAAGTGGAAGGACTCCTCGAGGTAGGCCACGTCGGTGTCGAGGAAGGCGTTCGGGATGGTGCCGCCGACGTTGTTGACGACGATGTCGAGGCGCCCGAAGGCGTCGTACGCCGCCTGCGCGAGACCGGCCACCTCGTCGGTGTGCGCCAGGTTCGCCGGTACGACGACCGCACGCCTGCCGGTCGCCTCGATCCGCTGCGCCACCTCCGCCAGCTGGGCCTCCGTGCGCGAGGAGATCAGCACGTCGGCGCCTGCCTCGGCGAGGGCCACGGCGGTCGCGGCACCGATGCCGCGGCCCGCACCGGTGACGACGGCGACGTGGTCGGTGAGGGTGAACCTGTCCAGGATCGTCATCGCTCCGCCTTCGTGCCCGTGACCAGACCGCGCCCGGTGACCAGGCCGAGGTCCAGGGCGGAGCGGAGTCCGGGCTCGGCCGCGACGACCGCGGGCACGGCGTTGATCAGCCGCTGGGCGGTGACGATCATCCCGGAGACGTTGTGGTCGCCGTTCTCACCGTGGTGGGTGAACTCGACCTTCATGCACGGCTCGCCGGTGATCTCGATCCGGTAGCAGCCGTCGCCCTCGTTGGGCGTCGGCCAGTCCGGCTCGGCCGTCGCGTCGGTGCGGGTGACGTGCTCCAGGGTGACCCGCGGGACGCCGTCGACGGTGCCGATGACGCGGAAGAGCACCGAGCCCATGGTCCCCTCCTCGACGTCGAGGGAGACGGTGCTGACGGTCCGCGGAGCGGGGCGGCGGGTCACCTCCTCGACGAGCGGCTCGTCGAGGGTGACGCCGAGGCCGTCGGCGATCACCCGCACGACCGGGCCCCAGGCAGTGGTCAGGATGCCGGGCTCCCACAGCAGCGGCTTCGCGTCGAGCGGCTGGCCGAAGCCGAAGAGGTCGCGCATCACCACGGGCTGGTAGTACGTCGAGTAGTCGGCGATCTCGCTGACCTTGACGTGGTCGATCCGCTGCGACAGCGAGGTCATCACCAGCGGCAGGACGTCGTTGGCGAAGCCCGGGTCGATGCCGTTGACGTGCAGGCTCGCGTTGCCCTGCCGTCCGGCCTCGTCGATCGCCTCGATCATCTCGGCGGGCAGCGTGCCGTCGCGGTGCAGCAGGATCACCGGCCCCGACGACACCACGTTGACGCCGTCGCGGATGAAGCCGGTCAGGTCCTCGATCGACTCGAACACCCGGTCGTCGGTCATCGCCCCGTGCACGATGCAGTCGGGGCGCAACGCGACCAGCTCGTCGCGGTCGGTCGTCGCCCGCACCCCGAGCTCGCGGCCGAGGCCGGCCAGCTCGCCCGCATCCTTGCCGTGCTTGTCCGGCGTGGAGGTCCACACACCGACCAGCTCGAGGTCGGGATGGGCGTCGACACCGGCGATGGCGTGCCGGCCGATCGTCCCGGTCGACCAGACGACGACACGCAGCGGCTTCTCGGGGGTCACCTGTGACATGGGAGGAGACTAGAACGAGTTCTAGTTTTGCGGAAGGGGTCAGCGGAGGCGAGGGACCGGGATGATCTCCCCCGCCGCCCACTCCGGGCACCGGGTGCCCGAGTAGATCGTCGGCATGCACCGGTTGCAGTGGATGCAGATCCCCTGGCGCGCGGCGCCGGCCTGCAGCCGTTGGACCAGGTCGGGCTCGCGCAGCAGGGCCCGGCCCATGACCACGAAGTCGAACCCGTCGGCCATCGCCTGCTGCATCGTGTCGAGCCGGTTGATGCCACCGAGCAGCATCAGCGGCATCGCGAGCTCGCGGCGGAACTCCATCGCCTTGTCGCGGAAGTACGCCTCCTCGAAGGGGTACTCCTTCATGAACCCCCGCCCCACCGGCGTCCTCATCCCCCACCGCACCAGCGCCGGCATGGTGTCGGCGAACTCGGCGACGGGAGCACCGCCCCGGAAGAGGTACATCGGGTTCATCAGCGACGAGCCGCCCGAGAGCTGGAGCGCGTCGAGGTGGCCGTCGGCCTGCAGCAGCCGGGCGAGGTCGAGGCCGATCTCGGTCGTCACGCCGCCGGCGAACCCGTCGGACACCGAGACCTTCGCCGTCACCGCGGCGGCGTCCCCGACCTCCTCCCGTACGACGCGCGCCACCTGTCGCGCGAGCCGGGCCCGCCGCTCGAGGGGGCCGCCCCAGCGGTCGCGGCGGCGGTTGAGGGCGGGCGCGAGGAAGGAGGAGATCAGGTAGGAGTGGGCCATGTGCAGCTCGAGCACGTCGAAGCCGGCACGCACGAGGAGGCGCGCGGTGTCGACGTACGCCTTCGTCACCCGGGTCAGGTCCTTCTCCGACGCGGACCGGATCATCTGCATCGAGAGGGGGCTGGGCATCCGGCTCGCGGCGATGGCAGGCACGCCGTTGGAGCGGCCATTGGCGACCGGGCCGGCATGACCGACCTGGCCGGCGATCGCGGCGCCGGTCGCATGGATCTCCTCGGCGAGCCGGGCCAGTCCGGGCAGCGTCTTCTCGGAGACGACGATCTGCTCCGCGTGGGTGCGACCCTCGGGTGCGACGGCGAGGTAGGCGACGGTGGTGAGCCCGACCCCGCCCTCGGCCGGCGCCCGGTGGTAGGCGATGAGCTCGTCGGTCACCTCGCCGTGCGGCGTGCGTCCCTCGAAGGTCGCCGCCTTCACCGTCCGGTTGCGCAGCCGCACCGGGCCGAGGTCGACGGGGGCGAAGACGTCAGGAGCGCTCACGTGTGCACTGTAGGGCGAAACTGAAACGCGTTCTAGTCGTAGGGTTCGGACATGGCCAAGTCGCTGTGGCGCGACCGGAACGACGCGCTCGACCCGGAGACCGACTACGTCGAGATCTACCAGAACCTCGCCCTCTACGAGTTCACCTGGGACCTCACCCAGTCCCTGAGCTTCGCGCTGTTCCGCACCTACGCCGTCCCCAGCATCGGTCGCCTGCTGTTCGAGACCGGCGCGTTCACCGGCCAGGTCCAGAAGCGGTACGACGACACCGCACTCCTGCTCGAGGCGCCCTTCGTGCACGGCTTCGACAGCGAGGCCGGCAGGACCGCGCTGCGCCGGATCAACCAGATGCACCGCGCCTACGACATCAGCAACGACGACATGCGCTACGTCCTGTCGACCTTCGTCGTGGTCCCCAAGCGCTGGCTCGACGACTACGGCTGGCGCCCGCTCAGCGACACCGAGCTGCGCGCCAGCGTCAACTACTTCCGCGCCCTCGGCCGGCACATGGGCATCAAGGACATCCCGGAGACCTACGACGGGTTCCTGCACCTGATGGACGACTACGAGCGTGCGCACTTCGACTTCGACGCCGGCGGGCGCCGCGTCGCCGACTCCACCCTGCGGCTGATGACGACCTTCTACCCGCGCCCCGTGCGCAAGCCGGTCGAGGTCTTCAGCCGCGCCCTCATGGACGAGCCGCTGCTCGACGCGTTCGCGTACGTCGACCCGGGCCCCCTCGCCCGCCGGCTCAGCCGCGCCGCGATGAAGGCCCGCGCGAGGCTGCTGCGGTTCACGCCGTCCAACCGCGTCCCGACCTTCACCGCGGACCTGCCGCGGATCAAGAGCTACCCGGGCGGCTACGCCCTCGGCGACCTCGGCACCTTCCCGGTGCCGGGCGTGGCGGGCTGCCCGGTCCGGCACACGGAGGCCACGGCCGAGGTGGCGGACCCGTCCGTCACCCGAAGCGGCGGTTGAGCTTCTCCCGGGCCGCGGCGGCCTTGGCCTCGCGGGCGGCCTGACCGCCCGGGTCCCTGCGGTTCAGCAGGTTGATCCCGAACCCGGACCCGATCATCAGCGCGACGAGCAGCACCGAGATGCCGACGTGGCCGAGCGGCGGCAGGCCGAACACGGCGGAGGCACCGAACTTCTCCCAGCGGCGGCCCTGCTCCCCGTCGATGCCGATGAGGTCGCCGTCGTGGTAGATCCCCGACACCTCGTCGCCCAGGACCGGGCCTTCGGCCAGCGTGATCCCGTCCCGCTCACCGTCCTCGGCCTCGAAGGTGGCCTTGCCCTTCCTCCGCGCCTTCCGGCTGCTCGCGTACTCGATCGTGCCCGTACGCAGCTCGAGGCAGTCGCCGCTCACGGTGGCGCCGCAGTCGGGCAGCTCCCGCAGGTCCTTCCGCTCCTTGTCCAACCCGGAGAGCCAGACCCCGGGCGCTCCGAGCATGCCGACCAGGAAGACCACCACGAGGACGTAGCGACCGGCCGAGGCGACCTTGGACTCACTGCTCTGCGACGACATACGAGACTCCCCCGAGACTGGCCGACACCGAG
>DATLIG010000239.1:0-22390 GCA_035539555.1 Nocardioides sp.
CTCCCCCGGGAGCGGCGCCCTTCGCGGATTTCCGCGGCGAGGGAACCTGCGGGGCCGGAGGATCAGTCAGATGAGCGTGAGTGCACTCCCGGGACCCGCAGCCGCGCTGGCGGCCCTCCTCCTCGCCTCCTGCGGCACCGAGCCCACAGCCGCCCCAGACGGCGCCCCCGCGGCCCCTCAGGAGACGCGGGTGAGCTGTGGCGACGGCCCCGACGGCTGGCCGGTGTCCGCGATGGCCCACGGCATCGACAGCCGTCACGCCCGCGAGGACATCGCCGCCGGCCTGACGGCCCTCGTCTCCGGCGCCGGGATCGACGCGCCCCGGGCGCTCGCGGATCTCGATGCCGGGGAGATGGCCGACGGCCCGTGGCTGGTGCTGGCAGAGACCCAGGACGACGTCACCGTGGCCAGCGGACCGTGGACCGTGGGCGGGCCGGGCCGCGACGGGCAGTACATCCACCTGGCCCTCAGGGACGGAGCCTGGACGGTCGACGGCTGGGGCGACTGCGCCGTGCTCTCACCGGCCCTCCCCGCCGGGCAGAGCTGGGTCGAGGTGGCAGCCGCTGACGGCCTCGACCGTCACTCGACGAAGCTCGCCGTGCTCGTCACCGAGCGCCAGTGCGCGAGCGGCCGGGACGGGAGAGCGCACCTGCTCGAGCCCACCGTCGTCGAGACGCCCGACGACGTCACCGTCACCTGGACGAGCCAGGCCGTCGCCCACGGCGCGACCTGCCAGGGCAACCCGCCCGCGCCGATGACGATCGATCTGGCCGAGCCGCTCGGGGACCGAGCGCTGCTGGACGGGTCGCGATGGCCCGCGCGGGTGGTCGTTCCGGCTAGCTGAGGGCGGAGTCCGCCTGGTAGCTGGCCCAGGAGATGTTCCAGTCGCCGTAGCCGTTGTCGGGCTCCATCGGGCGGTCCGTGCCGACGTACTCGACGACATCGCCGCGGCGCGAGAGGGAGTAGAGCCAGCCGGCGTTCTCGGTGCTCATGCCGGTGCAGCCGTGGGAGACGTTGGCGTGGCCCTGGGAGCCGACCGACCACGGGGCGGCGTGGATGAACTCGCCCGAGTTCGTCAGGCGCATCGCCCAGCGCACGTCGTCGATGTCGTAGGCCTCCGACGATCCGGCGGGGATGCCGACCGTCTCGGAGTTCATCCGGCGGGTCTCGAACTTCTCCATGATGACCTTGACGCCCGAGCGCGTCGTGAAGCCGGCCTTGCCGGTGGTGATCGGCAGGGTGCGCAGCAGCTTGCCGTTCTCGAACACCTTCATCTGGTGGGTCTTCGCGTTGACCTTGTAGATGTGGGCGTCACCGACCTCGAAGTCGACGTCGCGATCCTCCTGGCCGTAGATGCCGCCGCCTGCGGGAACGCCGTTGATGTCGACGTCGACGCTCACCTTGGTGCCGGCCTTCCAGTACGTCCTCGGGCGCCAGTGGGCCTCGGTGGAGCTCACCCACCGCCAGGAGCCGGCCTGCTTCGGGGTCGCCGTGACGGTCATGTTCTTCTCGAACGCGGCCTGGTCGGTCACGGGCAGGTCGAAGGTCACGATGACGGGCATGCCCACGCCGACCGTCTCCCCCTGCAGGGGCGCGACGGAGGGGTACGTCTGCTGCTCGAGGCCGAGCGTCTGGGTGCGGAACGGCGTGATGCTCTCGACGGTCGAGCCGTCGCTGTTCTCGGCGACCGCCCGGATGCGGTAGCGCGCACCGGGCTCGAGCCGTTCCCCCGCCACCCAGCGGGTGCCGTCGACGATCCTGCCGGTGACCTTCCCGGCCTTCGAGGTGACGGTGACCGAGCTCAGCGTGCCGTCGACCGCGGAGACCCGCAGGACGGTGCTGACGGGGACGGCCGTGGCGCCCGACTTGACGTTGGTCGTGAGCTTGGCCTCCGTGACGGCCGCAGCGGTCGTCTCGGGGCTGTCGTCGCCCCCGCCGCCGGGGGTGAAGCCGGAGCCGTCACAGCCGGACGCCGCCATCGCCAGGACCGAGAGCACAGCAAGGCCGCGCACGGTGCGGGAGCGGCGAAGGGTCGTGAACACTGCCAAAGCGTAACTGGCACCCCCACGGAATCCCGTCTCAAAAGCACGTTGGCGGTGTCACACCTGATGTGTGACACCGCCAACAGCGCTTGGGGATCAGTGGGCGTACTCGCCCCGGTAGTACTCGAAGATCCAGCCGGTGACGGCCAGGGCGCCGAGGACGAAGCCGATGATCATCAGCCACCAGGCGAGCACCGCCGTCGCGAAGACGATGATCCCCAGCGTGGCGGCGCACCACAGCGGCCACCAGGAGTACGGCGGGAAGAAGCCGAGCTCGCCGGCGCCGTCCGCGATCTCGCCGTCCTTGCGGTCCTCCGGACGGGCGTCCATCCGGCCGGCGTGGAAGCCGAGGTAGAGCGTGACCATCGCGCACAGCAGCGTGGTCATGACCAGGGCGGACGTGCCGGTCCAGTCGGCACCGGAGTCACCGGCGTCGGTGATGAACCAGTACGCGGGGCTGACCAGGACCAGGAAGACCGTGGTCACGCCGAAGATCCATGCCTCGATCTTCATCAGGCGTCAGCTCCCTTCTTGTCCAGCGCGACGGCCGGCTCGTCGTCGTACATCTCGATCGCGGCGATCTCCGGGTGGTGGAGGTCGAACGCGGGCGACTCCGAGCGGATCCGCGGGATCGAGTGGAAGTTGTGCCGCGGCGGCGGGCAGCTCGTGGCCCACTCCAGCGACCGGCCCCAGCCCCACGGGTCGTCGGTGTTGACCAGCGGGCCCTTGCGGGACACGTAGACGTTGTAGAAGAACGGCAGGAGCGAGGACGCCAGCACGAAGGCACCGATCGTCGAGACCTGGTTCATGAACTCCCAGTTGTCGCCCGGCAGGTAGTCGGCGTAGCGCCGCGGCATGCCCTCGATGCCCAGCCAGTGCTGGATCAGGAAGGTGGTGTGGAAGCCGATGAACAGCAGCCAGAAGTGGATCTTGCCGAGGCGCTCGTCGAGCATCCGCCCGGTGAGTTTGGGCCACCAGAAGTAGAAGCCGGCGAACATCGCGAACACGACCGTGCCGAACACCGTGTAGTGGAAGTGCGCCACCACGAAGTAGGAGTCGGAGACGTGGAAGTCGAGCGGCGGGCTGGCCAGGATGATGCCGGTGAGGCCACCGAAGAGGAAGGTCGTGAGGAAGCCGATCGACCAGAGCATGGGTGTGTCCATGCGCACTGATCCGCCCCACATCGTGCCGATCCAGTTGAAGAACTTCACGCCTGTCGGGACGGCGATCAGGAACGTCATGCCGGAGAAGAACGCGAGGTTGACCGCCCCGGTGACGAACATGTGGTGGGCCCACACGGCGACCGACAGGATCGCGATGCCGAGCGTCGCGCCGACCAGGCCGATGTAGCCGAAGATCGGCTTGCGGCTGAAGACCGGCAGGATCTCGGAGATGATGCCGAAGAACGGCAGCGCGATGATGTAGACCTCGGGGTGCCCGAAGAACCAGAACAGGTGCTGCCACAGGATCGCGCCACCGTGGGAGGTGTCGAACACGTGGGCGCCGAGCTGACGGTCCGCCTCGAGCGAGAGCAGCGCGCCGGCGAGGATCGGGAACGCGATCAGCACGAGGATCGCGGTGATCAGCACGGTCCACACGAAGATCGGCATCCGGAACATGGTCATGCCGGGCGCACGCATGCAGATGATCGTGGTGATGAAGTTGACCGCACCGAGGATGGTGCCGAGACCACCCATCCACAGACCCATGATCCACAGGTCGCCACCGACGCCGGGGCTGTTGACCGAGTCGGACAGCGGCGTGTAGGCGAACCAGCCGAACGAGGCGGCACCCTGCGGGGTGAGGAAGCCGGCACCGGCGATCAGGCCACCGAAGAGGTAGAGCCAGTAGCTGAACATGTTCAGGCGCGGGAACGCGACGTCGGGCGCGCCGATCTGCAGCGGCATGATGGCGTTGCCGAAGCCGAAGAACAGCGGGGTCGCGAACAGCAGCAGCATGATCGTGCCGTGCATGGTGAAGAGCTGGTTGTACAGCTCCTCGTTGACGATCTGGCTGCCCGGGTAGGCCAGCTCGGACCGGATGAGCAGCGCCATGATGCCGCCGGCGATGAACCAGGCCATGGCGGTGCCGAAGTACAGGTTGCCGATCAGCTTGTGATCGGTCGTCGTCATGATCCGCACGAGCTGCTTGCCGAGCGGCTTGCGCTCGGTCAGGTCGGCGTTGCGGGCGAGCGTGGCGGTCACTCGTGGCCCTCCTCGTCGTCGTTGATGAGGTTCTCGGAGTAGACGCCACCCTGGACCGGCTCGTCGGAGACGTGGTCGGGGTCAGCGGCGAGCTTCTCGAGGTACGCCTCGTACTCGGCCTCGGTCACGACCTTCACCGTGAACAGCATCCGCGAGTGGTAGGCGCCGCACAGCTCGTAGCACTTGCCGTCGTAGACGCCGGTCTCGGTCGGGGTGACCTGGTAGGAGTTGTCGTTGCCCGGGACGACGTCCATGCGCATCGCGAACGCCGGGATGCCGAAGTTGTGGATCACGTCGGGGCTGTAGAGGTCGAACTCGACCGTCTTGTGCACCGGGATCACCAGCTGCGGGATGTCCTCACCCGTGCCGGAGACGTAGACGTTCTTGCCGCCGGCGGCCTCGGTGTCGGGGTAGTTGAACGTCCACGACCACTTCTGGCCGACGACCTTCACCACGACGTCGGGCTCGACGTGCTCGAGCGCGATGTTCTGCACCCGAACGGTGTGCGAGAAGAACGCGATCACCATGATGACCGGGACGATCGTGTCGAAGATCTCGATCGGCAGGTTGTAGCGCGTCTGGACCGGGACCTCGTCGTCACTGCGACGACGGAACCAGATCGGGACACCGATGATCAGCGCCCACGTGATCACGCCGGTGACGAGGGCAGCGATCCACGCTCCCTGCCACAACTGCAGGATGTGCTCACCCTGCTCCGACTTGATCTCCGGCATGCCGACCCGCTCCCACTGGGAGTCGGTCGAGCAACCGGACAACGCGGCCGCGAGTACGACGAATCCGGCGATCGGGATCGCGCGACGGAGTCGTCGCTGCGCCCGTGAACGCTCGGGGTGCCACCAGCCCACGAACGAGCCTTCCTCTCGAGGGTCAGAACATTGCGAACACTAGCGGAGTGCGACCCCGATCGGCGCGCGGGGTCGGTCCTTTCGGACCGGTGCCGCCTGGTCCGACGCTTGGCGGAGCGTGGTTCTATCGTCGGGTTGTGAGCAGCACACCCGAGGTCTACCTCGACAGCGCGTCCTCGACCCGGCTGCACCCTGCCGCGCGCGAGACCCTGCTGGCCGCCCTCGACCGTGGGTACGCCGACCCCCGCCGCCTGCACGCGGCCGGACGCGACGCCCGGCTGCTCCTCGACAACGCCCGCGCTGTGGTGGCCGAGTGCCTCGGCGTGCGCCCCGACGAGGTCGGTTTCACCGCCTCGGGCACCGACGCCGTGCACCGCGGCCTGCTCGGCCTGACGGCGGCCACAGGGCGGGACGGGATCGTCCACAGTGCGGTCGAGCACTCCTCGGTCCTGCACGCCGCACAGTGGCGCGAGTCCCCCGCGCACGCCGCCGTGCCGGTCGACGCCCACGGCGTCGTGGACCTGGCCGCCCTCGCCGCCGCCGCAGGCGCCCACGGGGTGGGTGCCGTGGCGCTGCAGGCCGCCAACCAGGAGGTCGGGACGCTGCAGCCGGTCGACGAGGTCGAGCTGCCGGGCGGCGTACCGCTGCTCGTCGACGCGGCGGCCGCGCTGGGCCACGCTCCCCTGCCCCGGCGCTGGGACGCGCTGACCGCCTCCGCCCACAAGTGGGGTGGGCCGGCGGGCGTGGGCGTGCTGGCCGTACGGCGCGGCACCCGCTGGACGAACCCGTTCCCGGGCGACGACGGGCTCGAGCAGCCCAGTGGCTTCCCCGACGTCCCGGCGGCGCTCGCGGCCGCGGCGGCGCTCCGGGCGGTGCTCGCCGAGCGCGACGAGGTGGCCGCCCGGCAGGTCCCGCAGGTGGACCGGATCCGCGCGGCAGCCGCCGCACTCCCGGACGTGGAGGTGGTCGGCCACCCGACGGCGCGGCTCCCCCACCTGGTGACCTTCTCGGTCCTCTACGCGGGCGGCGACGAGATCGTCGGCGAGCTGGCGCGCCGCGGCTTCGGCGTGGCCAGCGGCTCGGCCTGCACCGCCTCCACGCTCGAGCCGAGTCACGTGCTCGCCGCGATGGGCGCACTCACCCACGGCAACGTGCGGGTGTCGCTGGCCCGCGAGACCACCGACGAGCAGGTGGACGCCTTCTGCGCCGCGCTGGCCGAGGTCGTCGCCGTCATCCGCGGCAGGGCCGGCCTGTGAGCGCCGACATCGAGATCGACTGCCGCGACCTGCCCTGCCCACGCCCGATCATCGAGCTGGCGAAGGCGCTGCCGGAGGTGCCGGTCGGCGGCCGGATCGCGGTCGTCGCCCGGGACCCGGCCGCCCGCTACGACGTCCCGGCGTGGTGCCGCATGCGCGGCCAGGAGTACGTCGGCGAGGAGCTCGCCGACGACGGTGCCCCGCGCTACGTGGTGAAGCGGGTCAGCTGAGGTCAGCCGATGTTCTTCTGGACCTCAGCCGCCGCCTCGTCGCCGTAGGAGACCCGCACGCGGTCCACGAACTGCTCGGTCGTGAAGTCGTACTCCTGAGTGCCGACGGTCTCGACGACATAGGCCGCGAGGACGCAGCCGACCTGCGCGGCCCGCTCGAGCGAGGTGCCCCAGGAGAGCGCCGCGAGGAAGCCGGCGCGGAAGGCGTCACCGACGCCGGTGGGCTCGACGGCCTCGACCCCCTGCGCGGCCGCGATCTCGAACGAGGTGCCGTCCTGGGAGGTGACCCGGACGCCGTCCTTGCCGAGCGTGGTGACCTGGATGTCGACCCTGGCGAGCACCTCGTCGGCGCTCCAGCCGGTCTTCTTCTCGATGACGTGCGACTCGTACTCGTTGGAGAACAGGATCGTGGCGCCGTCGATGAGGTCGCGGATGAGGTCGCCCTCGGCGAACGCGAGCTGCTGCGAGCAGTCGGCGATGAACGGGTAGCCGCGCTGGCGGCACTCCTCGGTGTGCCGCTTCATCGCGGCCGGGTCGTCGGCGCCGATCAGGACGTAGGTCGGGACGCCGACGCGCTCGACGATCGGAGCGAGCTCGATGAGGCTGGCCTCGCTCATCGCACCGGGGTAGAACGACGCGAACTGGGCCATCGTCGCGTCGGTGGTGCAGACGAAGCGGGCGGTGTGCTTGCTCTCGGAGATGTGCACGGACTCGCAGTCGACGCCGTGGCGCTCGAGCCAGGAGCGATAGTCGGTGAAGTCCTCGCCGGCGGCCCCGACGAGCACCGGCCGCAGGCCGAGGCGGGCCAGCCCGAAGCACATGTTCGGGGCCACTCCTCCCCGGCGGATCTCGAGGTCGTTGACCAGGAACGAGACCGAGAGCTTGTCGAGCTGGTCGACGACCAGGGAGTCGGCGAACTTGCCGCCGAACGTCATCAGGTGGTCGGTCGCGATCGAGCCGGCGATGAGGAGGGAGCCCGTGGGTGCAGTCACGACACGGAACATTAACCGAGCCGTTGCAGTCGTACTGGCCGGTACCACTGGGTCTACCCCTCGGTAACGCCTAGCGTCGAGGACATGACGCCGTACGAGGAGATCGCCACCCCCCGCGACCTGCACGCCGACTGCGAGGCGGTGAGCCGCCGCCTGGAGCAGGCCGCGGTGAAGGCCACCCGCCCGGCCCCGAGCCTCCACTTCGACGAACAGCCCCGCGAGGCCGGCAAGCGGGAGATCCAGATCTCCGAGGCCGCGCAGCGCCTGGCCAACGCGCTGCACCTGCACCTCGACTGAGCCTCCGCGTACGCCGCGGGAACGACGAAGGCCCCAGCCGTCCGGCTGGGGCCTTCGTCGTTGCTGTCAGCGGCGACTCAGTTGAACGAGTCTCCGCAGGCGCAGGAACCCGTGGCGTTCGGGTTGTCGATCGTGAAGCCCTGCTTCTCGATGGTGTCGACGAAGTCGATCACGGCACCGTTGAGGTAGGGGACGCTCATCCGGTCGACGACGACGGCAACGCCGTCGAAGTCGGTGACGATGTCACCGTCGAGGGTGCGCTCGTCGAAGAAGAGCTGGTAGCGCAGGCCCGAGCAGCCGCCGGGCTGCACCGAGATCCGCAGCGCCAGGTCGTCGCGACCCTCCTGCTCGAGCAGGCTCTTGACCTTGGTGGCCGCCACCGGGCTCAGGTTGATCTGGTCCTCGCGGCGGTCGAGGTCGACCGGGGCCGCGACCGTGGTGGTCGCGCCGGGGGCCTCGTGGCTGTGCCCGCCTCCGCAGCAGCTGTCGCTCATGCTCACTCCAGGGTGTGTCAGTTCTGGGGTCGATTCGGTGTCCGACTGACCCAATGGTCGCACAGACGTGGTTATTCCCCCCAGACGAGAACGGGCTTGACCACGGTGCCGGCCTTCGAGTCCGCCACCGCGTCGGCGATCTTCTCGAACGGGTAGGTCGTGACGAGGTGGTCGACGTCGAACTTGCCGGCCTCGCGCAAGCCGATCAGCTGCGGGATCGTCACCAACGGGTCCGCCTCGCCCTCGATCGAGGAGCGCACGACCTTGCCGGACTGCAACAGGTCGATCGCGTCGATGGTGTACTCCGGCGCACCCAGGCCGAGCGCGACGAGCAGGCCGCGCGAGCGCAGGGCACGCTGTGCCTGCAGGACGACCGGCGCGATCGCCGTCGTGTCGATCGCGTACGCCGCTCCGCCGCCGGTGAGCGCCCTGACCCGCTCCTCCACCGGCGCGGCGTCCGCCTCCATCGGGTCGAGCGCCACGGCGCCGTACTCCTCGGCGACGGTACGACGGGAGGCGACCGGGTCCACGACGACGACCGTCTCCACGCCCAGCCCACGGGCCATCGCGACGGCGGCGAGCCCGACCGCGCCCGCGCCGAACACGACGATCGGCTCGTCCGGCTTCGGGTCGAGCACGTTGAGGACGGTGCCGGCGCCGGTCTGGAAGCCGCAGGCGAACGGGGCCAGCCGGGTCAGGTCGAGCCCCTTGTCGACGACGACGCAGTTGTCGGCGTACGCGATCGCGTGCCGGGCGAAGCTGGACTGGCCGAAGAAGCTGCCGAAGACGGTCTGGCCCTGCCCCGCCCCTCCGGCACGCTTCATCGTGGTGGAGCCGTCGGCCCGCATCCCCATGTAGTTGAGGAGCAGCGACTGCTCGCAGTAGCCGACGTCGCCGGCGGTGCACGGGCCGCACGTCCGGCAGGAGCGGAAGCTCATCACGACGTGGTCGCCGACCTCGATGCCGGCCACCGCCGCGCCGACCTTCTCCACCACGCCGGTGCCCTCGTGGCCGACGACGGTCGGCAGCATCTCCTGCGGGAGCATCGTGGGGACGGTGAGGTCGGTGTGGCACAGGCCGGTCGCGACGACACGGACCAGGACCTCGTCCTCGCGGGGCTCCTCGAGCTCGACCTCGGCGAGGGTGAAGTCGCCGCCGGGCTCCTCCACGAGGTAGGCGGTGGTCCTCACGCGTCACGCTCCAGCCAGAAGTAGTAGAGGTCCTTCACGCCGAAGGCCGCCTCGAGCTTGCCGTTCATGATCCCCATCAGGGTGTCGTCGTCGACCTTCTTGAAGTGGTCGAGGACGGGCATGCGGTCGTAGACCATCGTCGCCGTCACCTCGCCGCGGAAGCCGACCTCCCACAACGAGGCCTCACCCCCGCCACCCGCGTCCTTGTTGGAGTACAGCTCGCCGGACTCGTCGCGGCACAGCAGCGGGACGGCCGCGAGCGGGCCGTCGAAGCGCTTGCCGTGCCAGCGCACCTTCTCGAGCACCGCGCTCGCGACGTGGCCGGTGGCGAAGTCGCCTCCGCGCCACGGGCCGAGGATCTCCTCGACACCCACGGTGGCGAGGTCTGCCCAGAGGGCGTCGAGATCGGCGGTGTCGGCCCGGTCGGCCCGCCGGAGCGCGTCGAAGCGCTGCCTGATGTCGGTCACGCCGCCAATCTAGAACATGTTCCAGTCCGGGCGACACGGGTTCGGGTGGAAGTGAGGCCGAAGTGAGGCCGAGGCGAGCTCAGCCGGACCAGGTGCGCGCGACCCGCGTCGCGAGCTCGCTCAGCGCGCCGGCGGGGTCACGGAAGGCCCGCTCCTCCCCCACCGCGTCGACGAGCGAGTACGCCGCGTCCATGCCGAGGGCTCGCATCTCCCGGGACCCGACGAGCACCTGCCCGGCGAGGGCGACGCAGGGCCGCAGGGCCTCGGCGGCCACGGCGGCGACCCCGGCCGGCACCTTCCCCGCCCGGCTGCTGAAGTCGAACGCGCCCTCGCCGGTGATGACCAGGTCGGCCTCCCGGGCGCGCGCGGCGAGGCCGACGGACTCGGCGACCAGCTCGATCCCCGACACCCGGCGGCCGCCGAGCAGCAGCAGGGCGAAACCGACACCGCCGGCGGCACCCGCCCCCGGCTCCAGCGCGAGCCGCCGGTCGGTCGCGGCCGCCCACTGCTCGAGGAAGCCGTCCATCAGGACCTGCATCTCCTCGTCGAGGCCCTTCTGCGCACCGAACGTCTTGCTCGCGCCGAACAGCCCCGTGAGGGGGTTGTCGACGTCGGTCGCGGCGATGATCTCGACGCCGTCGACCATGCCGCGGGCGATGCTCAGGTCGGCCGTGGTGACGCCGTCGAGGAAGATCCCGCCGACGTCGAGGGAGACATCGGCGTCGGCGCCGAGGGCAGCGAGCACCCCCGCTCCCCCGTCGTTGGTCCCGGACCCACCGAGGCCGACGACCACCCGCGTGGCGCCGGCGTTGACGGCCTCCAGCAGCAGCTGGCCGACGCCGACCGTCGTACCGAACTCGCCGAGCTTGCCGCCGGTCAGGTGGATGCCGCAGGCCTGGGCGCTCTCGACGTAGGCGGTGTCTCCGACCATGAGGATGGTCGCGGGCACCTCGTGGCCCTGCGGCGCCTCGGCGACGACGGCGAGCAGCTCCCCGCCGAGGCTCGCGTGCAGGACGTCGACGAACCCGGGCCCACCGTCCGACATCGGCGCGAGCACGACCTCGTCGTCCGGCGCCTGACGGCGCCAGCCCGCGGCGATCGCCTCCGCGGCCTCGACCGCGGTGAGGGTGCCCGCGAACTTGTCGGGGGCCACGAGCACGCGCATGGCGTCATCATGGCGGAGAACCCGGTCCGGCGGCCGGGATCGCCACGCGGCTGGTCGGGACCGGCTCGGGTTCAGCCGAGCTGCGGGTCGCTCGTGCTCGGCCGGCCGGACTCGAGGTGGCCGGCCAGGGTGCGCACGAACGAGGTGCCGGGGATGGTGACCGTGACGTCGTACCAGCCACCGGAGGCACGGGTGTCGATCTCCACCTGGCCACCCCTCAGCGTGAGGTCGCCGGCGTAGGCATCGGTGGCGACGACGTCGGCATCGCCCTCGACGACGAGCCGGACCTTCCCCGCGCCGACGCCACGCCGACCGCCGAGCGGCTCCACGGAGGCGAGGACCCGCTCCGCCCCGGTGTCGCCGGCGTAGCGCCGGAAGAAGCCGTTCGGGCCGTGGACGTGGACGTCGTAGGCACCGGTGACCGGAAGGTCCACCGCGAGGCGCTTGCCCGCCTCGACCGTGTAGCTGTGCGGCACGCCCGCGGGCTCGATGAGCCGGGCCTGCAGGTGCACGCCGAGCGCGCCGGTGTTGACGACCTGCAGGCGCAGCGGCGCGGCCCCCTTCTCGACGACGTCGAACGCGTAGCGGATCGGCCGCGCGGGCCGGACGCCCGGCTCCTGCGTCGGCATCGTGCCGGTGGCCGGGGCGGACGGGAAGTAGGTCGCGTGGCGCCGGCGGTCGGCCGGCGCCATGGCGTCGGTCGACGGCAGCGGCGGCACGGCGTCGTTCTGGCGGGAGAAGTCGAAGGCCGAGGTCAGGTCGCCCGCGACGGTACGGCGCCACGGCGTGATCTGCGGCTCGCGGACCCCGAAGCGAGCCTCGAGGAAGCGCAGCACGGACGTGTGGTCGAAGGTCTCCGAGCACACCCAGCCGCCCGTGGTCCACGGTGAGACGACGAACATCGGGACACGCGGGCCCATGCCGTAGGGACCGGGGTTCGCCCGCGGGTCGCCGCCGACGTAGTGCTCGTTCTCGGTGGAGACCGTCGACGCTCCGGGGATCGCCGGTCCGCTCGCCAGCGGCGGGACCAGGTGGTCGAAGAAGCCGTCGTTCTCGTCGTAGGTGATGAACAGGGCGGTCTTCGCCCACACCTCGGGGTTGGAGGTGAGCGCGTCGAGGACCTTCGAGATGTACCAGGCGCCGAAGTTGGTCGGCCAGTTCGAGTGCTCGGAGAACGCCTCGGGCGCGGAGATCCACGAGACCTGCGGCAGCCGGTCGGCGGCGACGTCGCCGGCGAGGCGGGTGAAGTAGTCCTCGCCGTCGCGGTTGCGGGTGCCGACCCGGGCCTTCTCGTAGAGGGCGTCGCCGGGCCGGGCGTTGCGGAAGCTGTTGAAGTACAGCAGCGAGGTGTCTCCGTAGTTGCCGATGAACGGGTCCGACGTCCAGCCCCACGAGCCGGCGGCGTCGAGCCCGGTGCCCTCGTCCTGGTAGACCTTCCACGACACCCCGGCCTGCTCGAGGCGCTCGGGATAGGTCGTCCAGTCGTAGCCGACCTCGTCGTTGTAGAGCACCGGTCCGCCGCCCTTGCCGTCGTTTCCGGTCCAGCCGGTCCACAGGTAGTAGCGGTTGGGGTCGGTGTTGCCGATGAATGAGCAGTAGTAGGCGTCACAGACGGTGAACGCGTCCGCGAGGGCGTAGTGGAACAGCGCGTCCTGGCGTTCGAGGTAGGCCATCGTCGCCGTGCCCTTGGCCGGCACCCACTGGTCGTAGTGCCCGGAGTTCACCGCGCGCTGGCCGTCGGGCCACGAGTGCGGCAGCCCCTGCAGGTAGGCGCCGCCGAGGTCGTCGACATCGGGGTGGAACGGCAGCAGGTCGCCCGCGCCGCCGCCCTTCGGCTGGTGCCAGACCGACTTGCCGGACGGCAGCTGGACCGGGTGCGGGTCGCCGAACCCGCGGACGCCCCGCAGGGCGCCGAGGTAGTGGTCGAACGACCGGTTCTCCTGCATGAGCACGACGACGTGCTCGATGTCCCGGATCGTGCCGGTACGGCGCGCGGGCGCCACGGCCGCGGCCCGCTCGACGCTGCCCAGCAGGCTCGCCGTGAGACCGGCGAGCGAGGACGCTCCGGTGATCTGGAGGAAGCGACGGCGGTCGAGCTCTGCCATGGCGATGGCCTTTCCGAGAGGGTTTCGGCTCCCGGACCCGGGGCGCCGGGCCAACCTCCCAGCCGCCGCGGAACCGGCAAGGAGGCGGAGGGGACACGGCGGCGTCCGGATCGTGAATTGCTCGTGATGCTGCGGCGATCACGGGCCTCCGCGAGCGCCAAACTAGGATGGGCGCATGACCACCGTGGACCTCCCGCTGCTGCCGCTGGGCCGTGGCTCCGACCCGCTCTCGGAGCGGGGTGTCGAGTGCCCCGGCGACCTGCCGCCGGCCTCCGACCCGGACCTGGTCGCCCGCGCGCGGGCCGCCCGGGAGAAGTTGGGCGACCGGCTGTTCGTGCTCGGCCACCACTACCAGCGTGACGAGGTCATCCAGTTCGCCGACGTCACGGGCGACTCCTTCAAGCTCGCCCGCGACGCTGCCGCACGCCCGGACGCGGAGTTCATCGTGTTCTGCGGCGTGCACTTCATGGCCGAGTCGGCCGACATCCTGACCGGGCCCGACCAGAAGGTCGTCCTGCCCGACCTTGCGGCGGGCTGCTCGATGGCCGACATGGCCCGCATCGCCCAGGTCGAGAAGGCGTGGGACGCGCTCGCCGCCGCCGGCGTGCAGGACGTCGTCGTACCCGTGACCTACATGAACTCCAGCGCCGCGATCAAGGCGTTCTGCGGGCGCAACGGCGGCGTCGTGTGCACCTCGTCCAACGCCGAGGTCGCCCTCGACTGGGCCTTCCAGCAGAAGGGCGAGGACACCAAGGTGCTGTTCCTGCCCGACCAGCACCTCGGCCGCAACACGGCCGTCCTCAAGCTGGGCTACTCGCTCGACGAGTGCGTCGTGTGGAACCCCCACAAGCCCGACGGCGGCGTCAGCCCCGAGGAGCTGGCCAAGGCGCGCATCATCCTGTGGAAGGGCCACTGCTCGGTCCACGGCCGCTTCGCCGCCGACGTCATCGACGAGCTGCGCGCGAAGGTTCCCGACCTGAACGTGCTCGTCCACCCCGAGTGCCAGCACGACGTCGTCCTGAAGGCCGACCTGGTCGGCTCGACAGAGTTCATCATCAAGACGATCGAGGAGGCTCCGGCCGGCTCCAGCTGGGCCATCGGCACCGAGCTCAACCTCGTCCAGCGCCTCAAGAACGCGCACCCGGACAAGAACATCATGTTCCTCGACCGCAACGTCTGCTACTGCTCGACGATGAACCGGATCGACCTCCCGCACCTGGTCTGGGCGCTGGAGAACCTCGCCGAGGGCAACGTGGTCAACCAGATCGAGGTCGACCCGCAGACCGAGGCCGAGGCCCTCGTCGCCCTGCAACGGATGCTGGACCTGCCCGGGAAGACCCACCGTGACTGACACCCTGCCGGCCTGTCCGGAGTGCTCCAGCGAGTACACCTACGAGATGGGCGACCTCATGGTGTGCCCGGAGTGCGCGCACGAGTGGTCCCCGACCGAGGCAGCGGCAGCAGCTGACGCAGCCGCCGCCGCGGGCGTCATCCGCGACGCCAACGGCAACCCGCTCGCCGACGGTGACGACGTCATCGTCGTGAAGGACCTGCCGGTCAAGGGAGCGCCCAAGCCGATCAAGTCGGGCACCAAGGTCCGTGGCATCCGCCTGGTCAGCGGCGTGGGCGACCACGACATCGACTGCAAGGTCGACGGCTTCGGGCCGATGCAACTCAAGTCCAGCGTGGTCAGGAAGGCCTGAGCGTGTTCAAGCGCACCAAGTCCCCCGCCGTCGAGGAGACGGCCGCTCCCGCCAAGCCCGGCGGCAAGGGCCGGCCGACGCCGACCCGCAAGGAGGCCGAGGCGGCCGCGAAGGCACGCGCCCGCGCTCCCCGCGACAAGCGGGAGGCCGGCCGCAAGCAGCGCGAGTTCCGCGCCGAGGAGAGCCGCAAGATCCGCCAGGGCATGAAGAGTGGCGACGAGAAGTACTTCCTCCCGCGCGACAAGGGCCGGGTCCGCCGGTTCATCCGCGACTACGTCGACCGCAGGTTCTCGATCGTCGAGATGGTCATCCCGCTGATGATCATCGGCCTGCTCCTCGGCTACACCGGGAACTCCGCGCTCGTGCAGGCCAGCAGCCTGGTCCTGCTCGCGACGGTCCTCTTCGTCGTCACCGACATGTTCGTGCTGCGCTTCCGGATCCGCCGCGAGCTCCGGGCACGGTTCCCCGACGAGTCGCTCAAGGGCACGACCTACTACGCGCTGACACGGTCGATGCAGATGAAGTTCATGCGGCTGCCCAAGGCGCGGGTCAAGATCGGGCAGGCCCTGCCCGAGGACTACGACCGGAACTAGAACACGTTCTGGGTAGGTTGGGCGGCGTGAAGCTGATCGCCGCCCTCCACGACCCCGCCGCCGGTCCTCGCCTGCTGGCCGCTCCGTTCCGGCGCGCACTCGCCGCCGCCGGCGCGACCCGACTCCAGGTCAACGTCGACGACGAGGCGGTCGCCCCCGCGATGCGCTTCGGTCCGGGAACGCCGATCACGGCGGTCGTCGCGGTGTGGGTGCCCGGGTCCGTGGGCGATGCGCTTGGCGTCGTACACGACCTCGACGGGACGGCGGACGCCTGGCTGGTCGAGGAGCGCGAGCCGCTCGTGCCACCGACGGTCGCGGACGGCGAGCGGGCCGACGCGCTGGCCAACTACGCCTTCCTCCGGCGGCCCGAGGCGATGGACCACGCCGCGTGGCGCTCGGACTGGCTGGACCGGCACACGCAGGTGGCGATCGACACCCAGGGCACCTTCGGCTACGTGCAGAACCCCGTGCTCGAGGTGCTCACCTCCGGCGGCCACGACGTGGCCGGGATCGTCGAGGAGCTCTTCCCGATGGCGGCGCTGACCGACCAGCACGCGTTCTACGGCAGCGGCGGGGACGACGCCGAGCTGCAGCGGCGGCTCACCGAGCTGATGGACAGCTGCGCCCGGTTCGGCGCCGCCGACGGGCTCGACCTGGTGCCGAGCAGCCGCTACTGCTTCACGCTCGGCTCCCCCGCGGCCGGCTGATCAGCCCAGCACCTCGGAGCGCCGCGGCGAGCGGGTGAGCGACGGGTCCGTCGTGACGACGCCGTCGAGGACGCGGTCGATGGCCGTGAGGGTCTGGACGTCGAGCTTCACGCCGGCGGCCTTGACGTTCTCCGTGACCTGCTCGGGCCGGCTCGCCCCGATGATCGCGGCCGAGACGTTGTCGTTCTGGAGCACCCATGCGACGGCGAGCTGGGCCAGGCTGAGGTCGACCGACTCGGCGATCGGGCGCAGCAGCTGGACCCGCTCGAGGACGTCGTCCTTGAGCCAGCGGCCCACGTTGTCGGCGCCACCCTTGGTGTCCGTGGCCCGGGAGCCCTCGGGCGGCGGCTGGCCCGGCAGGTACTTGCCCGTCAGCACGCCCTGCGCGATCGGGGACCAGACGATCTGACCGATGCCGAGCTCGCGCGACGCCGGGACCACCTCGGCCTCGATCGTGCGCCACAGCATGGAGTACTGCGGCTGATTGGAGACGAGCGGGACGCGCAGCTCGCGGGCCAGCTCGGCAGCGGCGCGGATCTCCTCGGCGCGCCACTCCGAGACGCCGATGTAGAGCGCCTTGCCCGCCCGGACGACGTCGGCGAAGGCGAGCATCGTCTCCTCCAGCGGCGTCTCGTGGTCGTAGCGGTGCGCCTGGTAGAGGTCGACGTAGTCGGTGCCGAGGCGGCGCAGCGAGCCGTTGATCGACTCGAGGATGTGCTTGCGCGAGAGCCCGTGGTCGTTGTGCCCACCCGGACCCGTGGGCCAGAAGACCTTCGTGAAGATCTCGAGCCCCTCGCGCCGCTCCCCCGCGAGCGCCCTGCCGAGGACCGTCTCCGCGGCCGTGTTGGCGTAGACGTCCGCCGTGTCGAAGGTCGTGATCCCCTCGTCGAGGGCCTGGCGGACACACGCGAGGGCGCTGTCCTCCTCGACCTGCGAGCCGTGCGTGAGCCAGTTGCCGTAGGCGATGGCCGAGATCCTGAGGCCGCTCGCACCGAGGTTGCGAATCTCCATGCCGTCGACCCTAGTGGCGGCGGCAAGGGCGGGAGCCGGTGCGGGACGACGGGCCTTCCGATGGCAGGATCGGCCCGTGGTCGCTGCTGATGTCTCCGTCCGGGTCGGGTGGCCGGCCGACGCCCCTGGGATCGCCGGCGTCCAGCTCCGTTCCTGGCAGCAGCGGTACGACGGCCGGTTGGCCGCGCAGCTCGAGGCCCAGGGCATCGGGGTCGACGACCTTGCCGAGGCGTGGCGCGGAACCCTGGCGCGGCCCCCGCAGGCGCGGCAGCGGGCGCTGGTCGCTCTCGTGCAGGACCGGGTGGTCGGCTTCGCCCTCACCGGGCCCAACGCCGATCCCGACGCGGACCCCTCCAGCGACGGCGAGATCGGCGAGTTCACCGTCGACCCCGACGAGACCCGGGCCGGCCACGGCTCCCGGTTGCTCCAGGCCTGCGTCGACACGCTCGTGGCCGACCGGTTCACGCGGGCCGTCTGCTGGGTCGACGCGGCGGACGACGTCGTACGCGCCTTCCTGACCAGCGCCGGGTGGGGTCCCGACGGCGCCAGCCGCGAGCTGGCCGACGAGGACGGCGCGGCCGTCAAGCAGGTCCGGCTGCACACCGCGCTGTCCTGATCTCGCGATGACGGACGGGCACGACCGCCGGACGGTGGTTCGCGACAGCCTCGGCGTCGCGGTCGCGACCGGCACCTACGGGCTCAGCTTCGGGGCCGTGGGGGTCGCGTCGGGGCTCGACGTGGCGCAGACCTGCGTGCTGTCGCTGCTGATGTTCACCGGGGCCTCGCAGTTCGCGCTCGTGGGGGTGCTGGGTGCCGGCGGGCCGGCATCGTCCGGTGCGCTGACCGCGCTGCTGCTCGGCACCCGCAACACGCTCTACGGCCTGCGGATGGCGCCTCTGCTCGGCTACCACGGATGGCGCCGGGCCGTCGCCGCGCACGTGCTGATCGACGAGTCGACGGCGATGGCGGTCAACCGGCCGGACCGCACACGGGCGCGGGCGGGGTTCTGGACCACCGGAGCCACCATCTTCGTGCTCTGGAACCTGACCACGCTGGTCGGCGCCGTCGCCGGCGAGCAGCTGGGCGACCCGCGCGACCTGGGGCTGGACGCCGCCGTCGGAGCGGCCTTCCTCGCGCTGCTGTGGCCCCGGCTGGGTACGCCGCTCGCCCGGGTGACCGCGCTGCTCGCCGCACTCGTCGCCGCCGGCGCGGTCACGGCCACGCCGGCCGGCGTGCCCGTGCTGATGGCGGCGGGCGTCGCCGTACTCGTGGGAGCGCTGGCACGATGACGGCGACCTGGTGGGCGGTGCTCGCGGCCGGGATCGGCTGCTACCTCCTCAAGCTGGCCGGCCTGTCGGTGCCGGACAAGGTCCTCGCGCACCCGGTGATGGCGCGGATCGCCGACCTGATCCCGGCGGCCCTGCTGGCGGCACTGGTCACCGTGCAGGTCCTCGCCGCACCCGAGGGGCGCGCGCTCGTCCTCGACGCCCGGGCCGCCGCGCTGGTCGTGGCGGTGGGCCTGCTGCTCGTCCGCGCGCCGTTCCTGGTCGTGGTGTTCGGCTCCGCCGCGTCAGCGGCGCTGCTCCGCCTGCTCTGAGGCCTCGGCCAGGGTCAGGCGAGATCCAGGAACTGCTCGAGGCCGATGGTCAGGCCCGGGAACGCGCCGATCTTGCGCACGCCGGTCAGCACCCCGGGGGTGAAGGACACGCGGTCGAGCGAGTCGTGGCGGATGGTCAGGGTCTCCCCCAGCCCGCCCAGGATGACCTCCTGGTGGGCGACGAGGCCGCGGACCCGCACGCTGTGCACCCGAACGCCGTCGACGTCAGCACCGCGGGCACCGTCGAGGCCGGTGCTGGTCGCGTCCGGGATCGGCGCGCTCCCGGCCGCGCGCCGTGCGGCGGCGATCAGCTCGGCCGTGCGCCCGGCGGTGCCGCTGGGCGCGTCCGCCTTGGTCGGGTGGTGGAGCTCGACGACCTCCACCGACTCGAAGAAGGGCGCCGCGATGGCGGAGAAGCGCATCATCAAGATGGCGCCGATGGAGAAGTTCGGGGCGATCAGGACGCCCGTGCCCGGGCTGTCGGCGAGCCAACCGCGCAGCGTCTCGAGGCGACCCTCGTCGAACCCGGTCGTGCCGACGACGGCGTGGATGCCGTTCTCGATGCAGAAGCGGAGGTTGTCCATCACCACGTCGGGGTGGGTGAAGTCGACGACCACCTGGGTGCCGCTGTCGACCAGCGCCGCGACCGCGTCGCCCTGGTCGACGCCCACGCTGAAGTCCAGGTCGTCGGCGCCCTCGACCGCCCGGACGACCTCGGCACCGACCTTGCCGCGCGCACCGAGCACCCCGACACGGAGCCTTCCGGCGCCTGCTGGTCCAGCGTTCTCCGCGACACGAGTGCTCACGGGACCAAGGTAGTGCGTCACCCGGCGCACCGTTCTGGCAGGCTGACCCCCATGGTGAACAAGATCCCGGCCCGGATCCGGTGGGCGGTGGACTTCATGGACGTCCAGCCCAACGACCACGTGCTGGAGATCGGCTGCGGAAGTGGCGCGGCCGCGGACCTGATCTGCCGCCGCCTCGAGGGCAAGGGCAAGATGTTCGCCATCGACCGCTCCGAGGCGGGCGTCGACCGCACGAAGCAGCGCTGCGCCGCCCACATCGAGGCCGGCCGGCTCACCGTGCGGCAGATCGACCTTGCCACCCTCCGGGTGCCGGTCAAGCGGCTCACCAAGGTCTTCGCCTTCGACGTCAACCTGTTCTGGGTGCGCGAGGCCACCGAGGAGATCGCCCTCCTCCACGAGCGGCTGATGCCCGGCGGCTCGGTCAACCTGTTCTTCGACACCAGCCGCCCCGAGCAGGTGCCGGACATCCTCGAGAAGACCTCCGCACAGCTGCGCGACGGCGGCTTCCGGGTCTACATCGTCGACTCCAAGATGCCGCCGGTCATCGGCATCATCGGCCGCCGCTGATCCTCCGGGAGGCTGCCGGCCCTGGCCGTTCGATTCGACAGCACGGGGTGAGCCCTTGTTAACGTGCTGGGGCAGCATGCCCGTCTCGGGGCTGGCCTGACCTTCATCTCTCGGACCTCTCTCACCGCCTCGGCGCGCGTGCTCGTCCTGATCGGCGAGACCCTGGAGAGACGTGACCCAGATCACCAGCAAGACCCCGCACACCCGGACGTCCGACGTGGCCGACGCCCTCAGCACACCGGCCGCGGACGTCGTACCCCACCCGGCCCTGGACCAGGCGGTCGAGGCGGAGGAGCCGGCTCGCCGCGGCCTGGACCCGGTCGTGTTCGGTTGCGCCGCCGCCGTCGGCATCGCGTTCGTCGTCTGGGGCCTGGTGAGCACGTCGTCGCTCGGCACTGCCTCCGGGCGCGCCCTGGACTGGGTGATGACGAACACGGGCTGGCTGTTCGTGCTGACCTCGAGCGGGTTCGTGGTCTTCGTGGTCTGGCTGGCCGTGAGCAGGTACGGCGCCATCCCGCTCGGCCGTGACGACGAGGAGCCGGAGTTCCGGACCACGTCGTGGATCGCGATGATGTTCAGCGCCGGCATGGGCATCGGCCTGATGTTCTACGGGGTCAGCGAGCCGCTCTCGCACTTCGTCACTCCCCCGCCGGGCACCGGCGGCGACGAGGACGCGGCGGCGCAGACGGCCATGGCGACGACGATGTTCCACTGGACCCTGCACCCGTGGGCGATCTACGCGGTCGTCGGCCTCGCCATCGCGTACGGCGTCTACCGCAAGGGGCGCGTCCAGCTCATCTCGGCCGCGTTCACCCCGCTGCTCGGCGAGCGCGCGTCCGGCGGCGCGGGCAAGGTCATCGACATGTTCGCGATCTTCGCGACGCTCTTCGGCTCGGCCACCTCGCGGGGCCTGGGCGCCCTGCAGATCAGCAGCGGCCTCGAGATCGTCGGCGACGTCGGCCCGCTGGGCAACGGCGCCCTCGTCGTCATCATCACCGTGCTCACGGTCGCGTTCGTGCTCTCGGCGGTCTCCGGCGTCGCGAAGGGCATCCAGTGGCTGTCGAACATCAACATGGTGCTCGCGGTGCTGCTGGCGGCCTTCCTGTTCGTGGTCGGCCCGACCGTCCTCATCCTCAACCTGGTGCCGACCTCGGTCGGCAGCTATGTCCAGGACCTCGCGATGATGGCCGCCCGCACCGGGGCCGAGGGGCCCGCCACCGAGGAGTGGCTGGGCACCTGGACGGTCTTCTACTGGGCGTGGTGGCTGTCGTGGACGCCGTTCGTGGGCATGTTCATCGCGCGCATCTCGCGCGGGCGCACCATTCGCCAGTTCGTCACCGGCGTGCTGCTCGTGCCGAGCGTCGTCAGCGTGGTCTGGTTCTGCATCCTCGGCGGTACGGCGATCGACCTCCAGCGCACCGGGACGGACATCGCGAACGCCGGCGGCCTGGAGGCCCAGCTCTTCGGCACCCTCGACGCACTCCCGCTCGCGACCCTCGCCAGCATCGTGGTGATGCTGCTGGTCGCCATCTTCTTCGTGTCCGGCGCCGACGCCGCATCGATCGTGATGGGCAGTCTCTCCGAGCGCGGCACGACCGAACCACGGCGCGCGGTCGTCGTCTTCTGGGGCGTCGCGACCGGGGCCGTCGCGGCCGTGATGCTGCTGGCCGGCGGCGAGGACGCCCTGACCGGCCTGCAGACCATCACGATCGTGGCCGCACTGCCGTTCGTGGTGATCATGGTCGGACTGGCCGCGGCACTCGTCCGCGACCTGCGCCAGGACCCGCTGGTGGTCCGGCGCAGGTACGGCGAGGAGGCCGTCGAGCAGGCCGTCATCGCCGGCGTCACGGAGCACGGCGACGACTTCGTGCTGTCGATCGAGCCGACCGAGCCGACCGAGCCGACCGGCGAGGCCGGCCCGGCCGACGTACGGCGCTAGGTGCAGCTAGGGCGTGTCCTAGGTGTACCCGGCCGGGACGTTGGTAGCGGCGAGCCTGGTTGAACGAACGAGAACCTCCGAATGGGATGTGGCTTGTCTAAGGCCCACTCCCACCCGGAGGTTCTCGTGTCCCACGCTAACGCCCGGCTGACCGTTCAC
>DATLIG010000240.1:0-13893 GCA_035539555.1 Nocardioides sp.
GCGCGTCGGTCGAGTTGCCGCCCTGGAAGATCTCCGGGTGCGGCCGCTCGTGCGAGCTGAGCGGCTTGGGCTTCAGGTCGAAGTCGTGGAGCCGGTAGAAGTCGCCGGAGTACTCGGCCTGCTCGGAGGTCCAGATCTCGCGCAGGTAGCGGATGAACTCCTCGGAGCGGCGGTAGCGCTCCCCGTGCTCGAGCCACGGCTCGCCGAGCTTGGTGAACTCGTCCTTGAACCAGCCGCTGACGACGTTGATGGCCGCGCGGCCGCCGGAGATCTGGTCGGCGGTGGCGATGAACTTGGCGAGCACGCCCGGCTGCCACAGTCCCGGGTGGACGGCGGCGATCACCTTGAGCCGCTCGGTGGCGAGCAGCAGTGCCAGGCTGAAGCTGGTGGACTCGTGCTGGTAGGCGGCGCCGTACGACGCGATGTAGCGCACCTGCGAGAGGGCGTACTCGAATCCGTTGTTCTCGGCGAGCCGGGCGAGCTCGACGTTGTAGTCGTAGCCCCAGTCCGTGCGCTGCTCGATCTTGCTGACCACCAGTCCGCCACTCACGTTGGGGACCCAGTAGGCGAACTTGATGGGCTCCGCGAAGGCTTCGCGGTCGAAGATGTTGTCGGTCATGGGATGCACCTCGGAGATAAGTCGAGTAGTTCGATAGACATTAGCGGACAGAAGGCGGGACGCAAGACGCAACAGGGTCGTCGGCCCCGTGGAACCGACGACCCTGCGATAGGCGGAACCGATCAGCGTGCGGTGCGGCCGATGGCCCACGCGTACGGCGGCGGCGTGCCGTTGACGACGTGCCCGCCGACCACGCGCGCCTTGAGGATGCGCGGGTTGTGCGATGCCACCGTGCGGGCGTTGCGCCAGTGGCGGTCCAGCCCCTTGGCGATCGCGGTCCCCGACGCCCCCAGCGTGTCGAACAGGTCGCTCGTCAGCCGCAGGACGAGGTCGGTCACCACGACCTGGGCCTGCGACGACTCGATCTCGGCGCGCTCGTTGGCGGCCGCCACCTGCTCGGGAACGCCCGCCGCCACCGCGGCCAGGTCGGCGACCTCCTGCACGGCCTGCGCGACCCGCAGGGTGGCCGCCTCGGCGGCGTACACGGCAGCAGAGGCCTCGCCGATCCGGGCGAGCACCTGCGGGTCGTCCCGCACGCGAGCAGCGTTCGCGTGCGAGTAGTTCCGCTCGCGGTTGCGGACGTGCTCGGTGAAGTCGGCGACCGCAGCGCGCCCGATACCGGCGAGGACCGCCAGCAGGTTCAGCTGGTAGAGCGCGGTCTGGTACGGGAACCGCTCACCGAACGGCAGCACGTCCGCCGCGGGGACGATCGCGCCGTCGAAGGTGGCCGTGCCACTGCCGGTGCCGCGCTGGCCGAAGCCGTCCCAGTCGTCGGTGACGGTGACCTCGGGATCACGGGTGTCGACGATCGCGATCGCGAACTCCGGCTCCTGCCCGATCCCATCGGCGCCGTCCCGCTCGATGCGGGCGTAGACGTCCGCCCACTCGGCGTAGATCGTGCCGGTCGTGTAGAACTTGCTGCCCGTCAGCCGGAAGCTGCCGTCCGGCTGGGCGGTGAGCACGGTCCGCTGCGAGTCGATCGCGGTCGTGCCGACCTCCGACCAGGCGTTGCCGGCGATCTCGCCGTCCACGAACCGGTCGAACCACGCCCGCTGGTCGCGGCCCTGCGCGTGCTGCCACAACCGGTCCTCGACCAGCGCCGCGTGTCCGCGCAGCGCCTGCGGCAGGTTGCTGTCCGCGCCCGCGAGGTCGATCCAGAGCTGCGTGAGCTCGGGGATCGAGGCCCCGCGGCCGCCGTACCGGGTCGGGACGCGCAGCGCCCCGAAGCCGCGCTCCTTGAGGCGGCGCACCTCCTGGTCGGGCAGCACGTCGTCGAGCTCGCGCTGCAGGGCGCCGAGGCCGATCTCCTCGAAGACCGGTCCGTACGACGCCCGGAGCTCCTCCAGCAGGGAGCGGGTCTCGGTGATGCTCATCGCGGGCTCCTCACGTGTACCAGGTCGGCTCGGGCAGCTCGCCGAGCAGCGCGTAGCGGCCCACCTCGGCGCGCTTGTGCGCCACCGGGTCGTGGAGGCTGTGCGTGCGGATGTTGCGCCAGAAGATGTCGAGCCCGACCGAGCTCGCCGTCGCGCGGGCCCCCGTGACGTCGTAGACCCGGGTGCCGATCTCGAGGCCGGTGTCGATCGCGACCTGCTTGGCGGCAGCGATGACGACCTCGGCCTCGCCGCGCTCCTCCGGCGTGACGGTGTCGGCGTGCGCGTTGATCGCCTCGATCAGCGTCGCGGCCCGCTCGGCGAGCGCCTCGGCGGCCCACAGCTTCGAGCGCAGGTCGCCGTAGGTCTCGAGGATGTGGAACTCCTGCGTCGCCGACTCCTTGAGGTCCGGCGTGTAGGGCCAGGGCCGCGTCCTCTCCCGCGTGTACGTCGCCGCGGTGGCCAGCGCCCCCTCGGCGATGCCGAGGTAGATGTTGGCGAAGATGATCTGGATGAGCGGCACGTTGAGCGTGTTGTAGACCCGCGGCTGGAACTCCCAGCCGGCGTCGGTCCGGACGTACCCGGCCGCGGACGCCCAGGGCGTGCGGACGCCGTCGATGACGACCCCGCCGCTCTCGGTGAGCCGCTGACCGAGGGCGTCCCAGTCGCCCTTGAACCGGATCGCGGGCTGGTCGGTCGGGACGATCGCGAAGACGTGGCTGTCCGTCCCCTCGAGGACACCCTCGAGGACCGTGACGTCGGAGATCCGGCCGCCGGTCGAGAAGGACTTCTCGCCGCGGAAGACGATGTCGTCGCCGTCCTCGGTGATCACCAGGTCCGCGTCGCGCGGGTTGACCGCGCCGCCGAAGAACCACCGCTCCTTCGTCGCCTGCTCCTCGACCGCCGCGATCTGCTCGGGCGTGCCGACCAGGCGCGCGGCCCAGAACCACAGCAGGTGGTAGCCGAGCAGCTGGCCGATCGAGCCGTCCCCCGCGCTCACCGCGCGGATCACCCGCAGCGCCGTCGTCCAGTCCTGGCCGCCGCCACCGTGCTCGACCGGGCCGAGCAGGGTGACCAGCCCGGAGTCCTTGAGCAGCTGCACCTCGGCCCTGGGTACGGCGAGGGCGCGGTCCCGCTCGACGGCGTCGGCCGCCAGCGTGGTGGCCACCTGGCGGGCGCGGTCGAGCCAGCCCTCGGGGGTCGTCGGGCGGTCGGTCCACCCACCGGCAGCGGTGCCGGTCGTGGTGGTGAGGTCAGCGGTCATGGGGCGTTCTCTCCTTGCTGGTCGTGGCGAGTGGTGCAGTCGTGTTACTGTTTGTCTACAAACTTACTTGACTTAGTGAGACCGGCAAGGCCTGCCGCGGCAGGATTCGCCGATCGCGTGATCGGCCGGAGCACGCAGGGCCAGGAATCAGGAGCAGGACATGCGGATCGAACAGCTCGAGTACCTCGCGGCGGTGACGCAGCACGGCTCGCTGCGCCGGGCGAGCGAGAAGCTCCACCTCTCCCAGCCGGCGCTCAGCGAGGCCGTCACCAAGCTCGAGCGGGAGCTGCGCGTGACACTCCTCGACCGCCGCCGCTCGGGTGCGCGGATCAGCCGCGAGGGCCGCGAGCTGCTGCCCTACATGAACGAGGTGCTCGCCGCCGTCGACCGCCTGCGCACCGCCGCCGGCGACCAGCGCACGGACACCCGCGTCATCCGGGTCGGCACGGTCCACGCCGCGACCTCGACCTTGCTCGTCCCCGCGGTGCGCGCCTTCCAGGAGCGGCACCCCGGCACGACCGTCGAGGTGCTCACCCTCCAGCAGGCCCAGATCGACGAGCAGCTCGCCGAGGGCACCCTCGACCTCGGCCTGGTCAACGTGCTCGACGGCGACGACCCGCCGATCGGCCTCGACGGGATCGACCTCCTGCACGGCCGACCGGTCGCCGTACTCCCGGCGGGGCACCCGCTCACCGCCCGCCCGCAGGTGACGATCGACGAGCTGCGCCTCGAGCGCTTCGTGATGATGCGTGCCGGCTACGTGATGCACCGCTACGTGCACCGCGCCTTCGGTCCGGAGGTCCCGCCGGCCGCGCACAGCACCGACGGGGCCGAGATGGGCAAGGCCCTGGTCGCCGAGGGCGTCGGCGTCACCGTGCTGCCGGACTACTCGGTGATCGGCTGCCCGCTGCACCGGGTCGGGATGATCGAGTCCCGCCCGATCGCCGGCAACCAGACCTTCGTCACCCTGCAGCTGCGCCAGCGCAAGACGCTCCAGCAGCCGCTGCCGGTGCGCGAGCTGCAGAACGCGCTCGCGACCCGGGCCACCGAGTACCGGGCCCAGTCGGCCGGGACGAACGCCAGCGCCGCGTCCTGACGGGAAGCACCGGAGCCGTCGGACATGATGGGGCGGTGACCGACCGCATCGCCGTGCTCATCGACGCCGACAACACCTCGCACCGCTACGCCGCCGACCTGCTCGCCGAGCTGGCCAAGTTCGGGCGCCCGACGGTGAAGCGCGCGTACGGGGACTGGCGCAGCGAGTCCCTGAAGGGCTGGGCCGCGCGGCTCAACGTGCACGCCATCAGCCCCGAGCAGACGATGGCCTACACGGTCGGGAAGAACTCGACCGACTCCGCGTTGATCATCGACGCGATGGACCTGCTCTACTCCGGCAACGTCGACGCGTTCGCGATCGTCTCGAGCGACAGCGACTTCACCAGGCTGGCGACCCGCCTGCGCGAGTCCGGCAAGACCGTGTACGCCGTCGGGCGCAGCAACACGCCCCAGGCCCTGCAGGAGGCGTGCGACCGGTTCATCCGCCTCGAGCTGCTCGACTCCGCTCCCGAGGACCTCACCGCCGCGGCCGCGCAGGAGGGAGCCGGGCAGAGCGCCGAGGCGCCCGCGCTGCCGAACCTCCAGAGCCTGCTGACCCGGGCCGTCAACAACGTCTCCGACGACGACGGCTGGACCTCGCTGCCCACGCTCGGCAACTACCTGCGCACCACCTACCCCGCCTTCGACCCCCGCTCCTACGGCTTCGCCAAGCTGCTCGACCTGGTGCAGGCCCAGGCGTTCCTGACCACCGAGGGCTCGGGCAACGCGGTCCGGGTCAGCGTGAAGGGGCGCTCGACGGCGCGGACCGCCCCGGTCGCGCCGGCGAAGAAGGCGGCGGCTCCGAAGAAGGCGGCGGCCTCCAAGAAGCCGGCGGCCAACAAGGCGGCCAAGAAGTAGGTCCGCCTCCGCGGCGTCCTCGGGCGGACGTCATCCGAACCGAGCGCCCCGACGACCGCTTCGTATGACGCACCCGACACCCGTGCTCCGACGAGTCTCCGGAGACCGGTGGGCACCGCCCTGTCGCGGACCTATCCGGCGTCGGTGAGCGGGTAGGACTGCACGAACTCCGTGAGCCGGGCGAGCTGGTCGGGGTCGGTCGACGGGATGACACCGTGACCGAGGTTGAAGATGTGGCCGCGGGCGGACCGCCCGGCCTCGATCACCTCGGCCGCCCGGGCGGTCATCACCTCGGTCGGCGCGAAGACGAGGGTCGGGTCCAGGTTGCCCTGCACGCCCCGGCCCGGCCCGATCCGCCGGATGCCGTCGGCGAACCGGACCCGCCAGTCGACGCCGACCACGTCGGCACCGGCGTCGCCCATCAGGTCGAGCAGCTCCCCGGAGTTGACCCCGAAGTGGATCCGCGGGACGCCGGTCTCGCCGATCGAGGAGAGCACCTGCGCCGACCACGGCTGGACGTAGGTGACGTAGTCGTCGCGGTTCACCGCACCCGCCCACGAGTCGAAGAGCTGGATCGCCGAGGCGCCGGCGTCGACCTGCACCCGCAGGAAGGCTGCGGAGATGGAGGCGATCTTGGCCATCAGCGCGTCCCAGACCTCCGGGGCGCCGTACATCATCGCCTTGGTGTTGGCGTACTCCTTCGAGGGCCCGCCCTCGACGAGGTACGACGCCACGGTGAACGGCGCCCCCGCGAACCCGATCAGCGGGGTGCCCCCGTTGATGCCGGCCAGCTCGCCGACGAGCGCCTGCACGGCCTCGGTGATGAAGGGGACCTGTTCGGGGGTCAGGTCGGGGATCGCGGCGACGTCGGCGAGGGTGCGCACCGGGTGGGCCACCACCGGACCGACGCCGGGCTTGATGTCGAGGTCGACGCCGACGGCCTTCAGCGGCAGCACGATGTCGGAGAAGAAGATGGCGGCGTCGACGCCGTAGCGGCGCACCGGCTGGAGCGTGATCTCGGTGATCAGCTCCGCGTTCATGCAGGACTCGAGCATCCCGATGCCCTCGCGCACCTTGAGGTACTCCGGCAGCGAGCGCCCCGCCTGCCGCATGAACCACACCGGCGTGTGCGGCACGGCCTCCCCACGGGCGGCCTTGAGGAAGGCGCTGTCGCTGAGCGGGGCGTGGGCAGGTGCGGTCGTCACGGGGTCAGGGTCTCAGGTGAACGGCGTGGGACGCACATCGATCGGGCCACTCGGGCCTACTGTGACCTCATGGTCGCCCGGCAAGAGACGCACCAGGGGTCCGGCGCTGCCGGGACCCCGCGGGAGTTCACGCAAGCAGTGGACAGCCTGCGCGCCGCGACCTTCCGGTCCGAGGTCTTCTGCGAGGAGATGCCCGCGCCGCAGCGGATCGCCCCCTACGCGACGGCGCTGTCCGCCGACGTGACCGTCGACGACGAGGAGGTCGCGACCGGCCGCCTCGTCGTGCTGCACGACCCCGCCGGCAACGACGCCTGGGAGGGCACCTTCCGCTGCGTCGCCTACTGCCGCGCCGAGATCGACCACGACCTCGCGACCGACCCGCTGCTGACCGACGTCGGCTGGACGTGGCTGACCGACGCCCTGCAGGCGCACGGAGCCGAGTACGTCGCCGAGTCGGGCACCGTGACCCGGGTGGCCACCGAGAGCTACGGCTCGATGGCGGGCGAGCCGGGCAACGCCCAGCTCGAGATCCGGGCCTCGTGGACGCCGGTCGACACCACCGACCTCTCGGCGCACGCCGAGGCGTGGGGCGAGCTGATGTGCACCGCCGGCGGGCTGGAGCCGGTGCCGGACGGGGTGGCCGTGATGCCGTCGCGTCGTGGCCAGCGGGGTGGCGCCGGCTGATGGCTGACCAGCCGGACGAGCAGGCCACGGACGCGGAGGAGGCCCCTCCGGTCGAGCTGCTGACCCTTGCCGACGGCCTGCCCCCGGTCATCGACACGCCCGACGCGCTGGCGGCGTACTGCGCCGCGATCGCGGCAGGATCGGGCCCGGTCGCGATCGACGCCGAGCGCGCCTCCGGCTACCGCTACTCCAACCGCGCCTACCTGATCCAGGTCAAGCGCGAGGGCGCCGGCATCGGCCTGATCGACCCGATCCCGTTCGGGGACCTCACCCCGCTCGCCGACGCGATCGGCGACGCGGAGTGGATCCTGCACGCCGCCACCCAGGACCTCCCCTGCCTCGCCGAGGTGGGGCTGCGCCCGGTCGCGCTCTTCGACACCGAGCTGGCGGGCCGGCTGCTGAACTACCCCCGCGTCGGGCTCGCGACCCTCGTCGAGGTGCTGCTCGAGCGCCAGCTGCTCAAGGAGCACTCCGCCGTCGACTGGTCGACCCGGCCGCTGCCCGAGCCCTGGCTGGAGTACGCCGCCCTCGACGTCGAGGTGCTCGTCGAGCTGCGTGACCTGCTCGCCGCCCAGCTCGAGGAGTCCGGCAAGGCCGACTGGGCCCGCCAGGAGTTCGAGAACCTCCGCACCTTCACCCCCACCGTCCGGGTCGACGCCTGGCGCCGGACCTCGGGGCTGCACAAGGTCCGGGGGCGCCGCACGCTCGGCGCGGTGCGCTCGCTGTGGGAGGCCCGCGACCGGATCGCGCAGGAGCGCGACGTCACCCCCGGCCGGCTGATCCCGGACGCGGCACTGGTCGCCGCGGCCACCGCGATGCCGGCCAACCGGGGCGCGCTGATGTCGACACCGGGCTTCCACGGTCGCGGGGCCTCGCGCTACGCGAACGAGTGGCTGGCCGCCGTACGCGAGGCGGCGGAGCTGCCCGAGGACGAGCTGCCGACGCGGGTCTCGCACGGCGATGGTCCCCCGGCCCCGCGCGCGTGGGCCGACAAGGACCCGGTGGCCGCCCGGCGCCTCGAGCTGGCCCGGGCCGCGGTCACGAAGATCGCCGAGGAGCACCAGGTGCCGCTGGAGAACCTGCTCACCCCCGACACACTGCGCCGCACCATGTGGACCCCGCCGAAGACGCGGGAGCCGGTGGAGCTGCTGGAGGCGGTCATCGACCAGCTGCGGGGCCTCGGCGCGCGCAGCTGGCAGGTCGGCCTGACCGCCCCGGCGCTGAGCCGGGCGATCCTCGACGCCGAGAAGGCGAAGCGTCAGTCCCGCGAGCGGTCGTCGGTGGCGCCGTCCGAGGGGGACGCCGTGCCGGACGTGCCGTCCGACGGCGACTCCGACGGCTCGTAGTCCGGGTCGAGCAGCGAGCGCGACTTCTCGTCGATCGCGCGCAGCGACCCCTGCAGGTCCTCGAAGTACGGCGTGGTCAGCAGGTCCTCGAGATCGGTCTTCACCAGTGCCTGCAGCTGCGCGCCCTGGGTCATCAGCGGCGGCATGATCATGTTGCGCACCGACTGGGTGAAGACGCCCGCGTGGGCCGGCTGGAGGTCCGGCTGGAGGAACTCGTCGGTCAGCGCGACGGTCAGCTTCGCGGGCTGGAGGTAGCCGGTCTCGGCGAGCTTGCCCACGGCCTGGTCGTCGACCAGGTAGCTGAGGAAGTTGGCCGCCGCCTCGGTGCGGCCCGGGCGACCCGGCGACAGGCAGACGCCGTTGAGGTCGCCCACGGTCTGGTTGGAGCCGAGCGACGGCATCGGCATGACGTCGAAGTCCACACCGGCCTCGCGCAACTGCGGGGTGAGCCCCCGGAAGCCGGCGATCATGGCGAGCTTGCCGCGCTCGAACCACTGCAGCGGGGTGCGCTGGCGGAGCTGCTTGGCCGACAGGGTGAGCCGCGGGTCGCGGAGCAGCTCGAGGGTCTGGCGCAGCGCGTCGGTCGAGCTGTCCTCACCGAGGGTGAGGCTGGTCGGCTCGGGCTCCTCGTTGAAGACCTGGCCGCCACCGGAGTAGATGAAGGGCGCCAGCCCGCGCAGGGTCGGCTCGATGTAGACGCCGCGGGTGTTCTGGCGCGGCCGACTGGCGAACTCCGCCGCCGCCCGGAACTCCGCGAAGTTCCAGCCCGAGTGGTCCGGCTTCGGGACCGGCAGGTCCTGCGCCTCCATCGCCTCGAAGTCGACGAGGTCGGTGTTGTAGTAGATGACCATCGGCGAGACCGTGTAGGGCATGCACTGCAGGTCGTCGTCGACCGAGAACGCCTGGACGGCCTCCCGGGCGAAGTCGTCGCCGATCGGGATCTCACGCTCGTTGACGAGGTCGAGCAGCGGCAGGTTGGCCTTGTCGGCGATGGTCGCGGCCAGCTCGGAGCGCGGCAGCAGGTAGAGGTCGGGCTTGGCCTTGCCGCCACGGAGGTCGGCCAGCATCTGCGCGGCGGTGGGCCACGACGACATCGTGACGCTGGTGTCCTTGCTGGTGGCGTTGTAGGCGTCGATGACCGACTTGTAGGCGGCGATCTCCGCCTTGCTCCCCCACACGGCGAAGTCGAGCTGCGCCATCGTCGGCTTCGTGGGGTCCGGAGGCGCCGGCTTCTCGTCGGAGCCCTCGGCCAGCATCACCATGCCGACCAGCACGCTCAGCGCCACCACGACGACGACCGCGCCCGTCCGCCAGCCGAACCGAGCCACGAGAGAACCACCTTCGCCTAGGGAGATCGAGCACACCGGGCCGGGAGCGCCTCACGGCGCAGGGCCGCTCATGGCGGCTTGTTTTTGGGACCCGGGGCTGCCGCGACCCGGCGTGCTCGACTGTTGATTGTAGTGGGACTACCCCAGTCCTCGTGACAGCTCGAGGTGTCCGGCCGCCTCGAGCTGCTCGGCGAGGGCGAGCATCCGGCGTACGTCGACGTCCGGAACCTCCTCCAGACCGGCCCGGCCGGCCGCGACGACCCGCGCGAAGGCAGCAGCGCGGAAGAGGACGTCGGCGAACTCCCCGGACGCGATCCCGCGCAGCACCTCGTCGACCATCCGGCGCAGCTCGTCGGGCCCGGGCGGGTCCGCGACCCCGGCCACCACCCGCGCGAACTCGGCCCGCGAGCGGCCTGCCTCGAACTGCCGCGCCACACCCGCCGGGTCGGCGTACACCCACGACCGGAGCAGGTAGAGCCGCCACAGGCAGCCCGCGAGCGAGTCGGCGGCGGCGTGCGACCACACCTGCGCGATCGCCTCGATGCCCTCGGTGTCGGCCAGGTGCACCAGTCGCTCGGCGACGCCCGCGTCCTCGCTGTCGTGCGCGCCCCGGACCAGCAGCACGGCCGCCCGCTCCGCCGCCTCGGTCACCAGCGCCGGGTCGACCCCGTCCTGCTGCTCGTCGAAGAAGGCAGCCTCCCGGGGCACGGGCTTGTGCGGGCGATCGGACATCTGACCAGCGTATTCCCGAGCGGGCCGGCGTCGTCAGCCGAGGGCGTCGAAGGCCTTGCGCAGGCGCACGTCCGAGACCGGCCCGTCGACGCCGAGCTGCTGGGCCCACAGCGAGACGCGGTACTCCTCCAGCATCCAGCGGATCGCCCGCAGACCCTCGCCCGCGGGCCGCCCCTCCGGCAACGCGCCGACGCGCGCCAGCCAGGCCTCCTGCATCGGCTGCACCAGGTCCATCCGCTGCCGATCCTTGGCGAGCGCGGCCGGCCCGCCGGTGTCGAGGGCGGTACGCCGCTCGCGCATCGCCATCAGGTAGGTCCGGTGGCGCCGCAGCCGGGCCGCCCCGGCCTCGCCGACGAACCCGTCGTGGACGAGCCGGCCGAGCTGGCCCTGCAGGTCGGTGAGGGCCGGCAGGAGGGGCAGGTCCGCGCGGCCGCTGAGCAGCCGGTCGACCTCGCGCCAGGCCTCCAGCACGCGCAGCAGGTCCGCCACGACGGCGCGGACCGCGGCCGGTGCCGTGCTGCGCAGGCCGGCCAGCAGGTCGTCGTACTCGGGGCGGGAGCGGAGGGCCGCACGGCCGTCGACGGCATCGACGACGACGGCGCGCAGGCAGTCGGCGATCAGCGCGGGGGTGGTGGCGTAGGGGGTGCCGGACAGGCCGAGCTTGTCGGCGTTCGACAGCCCGTCGACGACGCCCCTGACCGGCGCGTCCCCCAGCGCCCCCACCAGCAGTCGTACGACGCCGAGGCGGTGTCGTGCGTCGCGCTCGTCTGCCGAGCCGAAGACCTGCAGGCCGACCGTGCTGCCCTCGTCGACCAGTCCGGGGTAGGCCTCCACCTCGTGGCCGGCGCGGGTCCAGGTGGCGGTGTCCGCGATGTCGTCGAAGACCCAGTCGGTCTCGCCGCTGCGGGCCACGCCGGAGTCGGACGCGACGGCGGCCAGCGCCTTGTCGAACTGCGGCTGGAGCGGCGCCTTGAGCTCGGCGAGCGACTTGCCGCGACCCTGCACCCTGCCCCGCTCGTCGAGGACGCGGTAGCTCGGGGTGAGGTGGGGCGGCAGCGCCGAGAGGTCCCAGGCGTCGCGCGGCACGTGCACGCCCGTGGTGGAGCGGAGGTAGCGCTCGAGCGCGCCGAGCAACGCCTCCTCCCCCGCCGGCACGGCGGCGAGGAAGTCGCGCGCGGTGTTGGGGGCGGGCACGAAGTTCACCCGCAGTGCCTTCGGCAGCCCACGGATCAGCTCGACGACGAGCTCCTCGCGCAGGCCGGGCACGATCCACGAGAAGTCGTCGTCGTCGACCCGGTTGAGCGTGGAGACGGGGATGTCGATGGTGAGGCCGTCGTCCTTGGCCCCCGGCTCGAAGTGGTAGCTGATCGGGAAGGTCAGGCCTCCCGCGAGGGACCACTGCTCGGGATAGTCGGCCTCGGTGACCTCGTCGGCGGCGTCGTGGGTGAGCATCGCCGGGTCGAAGGTCAGCAGGTCGGCCCGCTTGCGGCGCTCGTCGCGCCACCAGCGGTCGAAGTGGGCACCACTGACGATCCCCTCGGGGATGCGCGCGTCGTAGAAGTCGAAGAGGGTGTGCTCGTCGACGACGAGGTCGCGCCGCCGGGCCCGGTGCTCGAGCTCCTCGGCCTCCTCCAGGAGCCGCTTGTTGTCGCGGAGGAAGTGGTGGCGGGTGTCCCACTCGCCGTACACGAGGGCATGGCGGATGAAGAGCTCACGCGACAGCTCGGGGTCGATCCGTCCGTAGTTGACGGGACGGTCGGTGGCCAGCGGGACGCCGTACAGGGTGACCCGCTCGGCGGCCATCACGGCCTGGCGCTTGCGCGACCAGTGCGGCTCGGAGTACGTCCGCTTCACGAGGTGCGCACCGAGGTGCTCAGCCCACTGCGGCTGGATCTCGGCGTTCTGCCGGGCCCAGAGCCGGCCGGTCTCGACGAGCTCGCCGGCCATGAGGAACTGCGGGTTCTTGCGCGCGAGGCCGCTGCCGGGGAAGATCGCGAACTTCGCACCCCGGGCGCCGAGGTACTCGCGCGGGCCGGGACGCCTGTTGTCGCGGCGTGCGCCCGGCTTGGGCTTCTCCCGCTCCTCCAGCAGGCCGATGTGCGAGAGCAGGCCGGACAGCAGGGCCTGGTGGATGCCGTCGGCGTCGGGGGTGTCGGTGGGCGCCTCCACCCGGACGCCCATCTCCTTGGTCACCTGGCGCAGCTGCGCGACGAACTCCTGCCACTCCCGCACCCGCAGGTAGTTGAGGAACTCCCGCTTGCACATCCGGCGGAAGGCGCTGCCGGAGAGCTCCTTCTGCTGCTGGCGCAGGTGGTTCCAGAGGTTGAGCAGGGTGAGGAAGTCGGAGCGCTCGGCCTTGAAGCGGGCGTGCAGCTGGTCGGCCTGCGCCTGCTCCTTCGGGTGGTCGGCGCCGGGCCGCTCGCGCGGGTCCTGCAGGGACAGGGCGGCGACGATGACGAGCACGTCGCGAACACAGCCGAGCCGCTCGGCCTCGAGCAGCATCCGGCCCAGTCGCGGGTCGATCGGGAGCCGGGCGAGGCGCCGGCCGACCTTGGTGAGCTCGCCCGGCCTTCCGCTGGTGGAGCCTGTCGAGACCGCGCCGAGCTCCTCGAGCAGCTGCACGCCGGCCTGCACGTTGCGCCGGTCCGGAGGCTCCACGAACGGGAAGCGGGCGATGTCGCCGAGGCCCAGTGAGGTCATCTGCAGGATGACCGACGCGAGGTTGGTGCGCAGGATCTCCGGGTCGGTGAACTCGGGGCGCGCCTCGAAGTCCTCCTCGGCGTACAACCGGATCGCGATGCCCGCGGCGACCCGGCCGCAGCGGCCGGAGCGCTGGTTGGCCGAGGCCTGGCTGATCGGCTCGATGGGGAGCCGCTGCACCTTGGTGCGCGCGGAGTAGCGGGAGATCCGGGCGACGCCGGTGTCGATCACGTAGCGGATCCCGGGGACGGTCAGCGAGGTCTCGGCGACGTTGGTGGCCAGTACGACGCGACGCCGCGAGCCCTTGGCCGGGGCGAACACGCGGTGCTGCTCGGCGGCCGACAGGCGGGAGTAGAGCGGCAGGACGTCGACACCCCGACTGTGCCCACCGGAAGGGGCGTCGCCCAGCGGCGCCAACGCCTCGGCCGTGTCGCGGATCTCCCGCTCGCCGGGCAGGAACACGAGGATGTCGCCCGGCCCCTCGGCCGAGAGCTCCTTGACGGCGTCGACGATCGCCTCGGTCTGGTCCCTGACGATCGGCTCGCCGTCGTCGTCGTCCTCGGGGAGGTCCATGAGCGGGCGGTAGCGGACCTCGACCGGGTAGGTGCGGCCGGAGACCTCGAGGATCGGCGCCGACTCGCCGGTGCGGACGTCGGCGAAGTGCTCGGCGAATCGCTCCGGATCGATGGTGG
>DATLIG010000241.1:0-15847 GCA_035539555.1 Nocardioides sp.
CGCGGTGGCGTGCCACGATGGGGACATGGCCGCCACCGCGCACCACGACGTAGCGGCAGAGGTCGTCGACCTCTGCCGCGACCTCATCCGCATCGACACCTCCAACCACGGCAGCGACGAAGGCCCCGGGGAGCGCAAGGCCGCCGAGCACGTCGCCGGCCTGCTGGACGAGGTCGGCATCGCGGCCGAGGTGATCGAGACCGCCCCGGGGCGAGCCAACGTGCTCGCCCGCTGGGGCGGTACCGGCGCGTCAGGGCGACAGGACGCCCTGCTGCTGCACGGCCACCTCGACGTCGTACCGGCGGCGGCCGAGGACTGGCAGGTCGACCCGTTCAGCGGCGAGGTCCAGGACTGCCAGTTCGGCGGGCTCAGCGTGTGGGGGCGCGGTGCCGTCGACATGAAGGACTTCGACGCGATGCTGCTCTCCGTGGTCCGGGCCCGGCAGCGGGCCGGTCGCGTCCCGGAGCGCCCGGTCGTCCTCTGCTTCACCGCGGACGAGGAGGCCGGCGGCCACCAGGGCGCGGAGCTGCTGGTCAAGCACCACGCGGAGTGGTTCGACGGGTGCACCGAGGCGGTCGGCGAGGTCGGTGGGTTCAGCACGACCGTCCGGGGCCGGCGTCTCTACCTCATCGAGGCCGCCGAGAAGGGCATGGCCTGGATGCGGCTGACCGCCCGCGGCCGCGCCGGTCACGGCTCGATGATCAACGACGACAACGCCGTCACCCGGCTCGCGGCAGCCGTCGCGCGCATCGGCGCCCACGAGTGGCCCGTCCGACTCACCCCGACCATGCGGACCCTGCTCGCGGCGGTCGCCGAGCTCGTCGGCACCGAGGCCACGCCCGAGAACGCACCGGCGCTGATCGAGGAGTTCGGCGGCGCGGCCCGCATGCTCGGCGCCGTGCTGCGCAACTCCACCAACCCGACAATGCTCGGCGCCGGCTACAAGGTCAACGTGATCCCCACCGAGGCCACGGCCCACGTCGACGGCAGGTTCCTCCCCGGCTTCGAGGACGAGTTCTTCGCCACCCTCGCCGAGCTGACCGGTGAGGGGATCGAGGTCGACTACGTCTCCAACCAGCCGCCCTGGGAGATGCCGTACGACGGCGCGCTGGTCGACGCGATGACCCGGAGCCTGATCGCGGAGGACCCCGACGCCCTCGTGGCGCCGTACCTCATGAGCGGGGGCACCGACGCCAAGCACTTCACCAAGCTGGGCATGCGCTCCTACGGCTTCGCGCCGCTGCGGCTGCCCGAGGAGCTCGACTTCACCGCCCTCTTCCACGGCGTCGACGAGCGGGTCCCCGTCGCGTCGCTCGAGTTCGGCGCGCGGGTGATGGACCGCTTCCTCGACCAGGCCTGACCCGCCCGAGCGGCGGGCTCGGGACCTTCGGCCCCTCCTGCCCGCGCCCTGCTCACCTCCGTGGGCGCGCTGCCGACCATCTCCTTGGGCACCGACCGGTGTCCGGAGAGGAGCACCGCAGATGTCGCGGCCCGCGATCACACCCACCGGCGTGGAGAAGACCTTCCGCCCCGACCAGATCATCGTCTCGAAGACCGACCGCCAGGGACGGCTGACCTACGTCAACGACCTGTTCGTCGAGATCAGCGGCTATGCGGAGTCCGAGCTGATCGGACAGCCCCACAACGTGATCCGGCATCCCGCGATGCCGCGCAGCGTCTTCCGCCTGCTCTGGGACCGGATCTCCTCCGGGCAGGAGATCTTCGCCTACGTGGTGAACCTCAGCGCCGACGGCAGCCACTACTGGGTCCTGGCCCATGTGACGCCGACGAGCGACTCCTCCGGCGCGATCGTGGGCTACCACTCCAACCGCAGGACGGCCGGCGCCGAGGCCATCAACCAGGTCTCGGCGCTCTACCAGAGGCTGATCGCCGAGGAGTCGCGCCACGGCAACGCGCGGGACGCCGTCGAGGCCGGCCGGGTGCTCCTGGAGCAGGAGCTGTCAGCTGCGGGCGCGACGTACGACGAGTGGGTCTGGACCCTGAACAACGACACCGCGACCGAGGGGGTGGCGGCATGACCGCGATCATCGACGAGGACACCGTCCTGCTGCGTGCCGAGCTCGAGGAGGCGCGTGCAGCGCTGCGCGCCGTCACCGAGGTGTGCCGCTCGGCGGCCGCGGGTGACCTCGAGCCGCGCGTGCCCGTGCTGGGCGACTCCGCCGAGCTGACGGCCGCCCGCTCGGCGGTCAACGAGCTGTTGGACCGGACCGACGCCTACGTGCGTGAGTCGTCGGCGTCACTCGAGTACGCCGCCGCCGGCAAGTTCTACCGGCGCTTCCTGGTGCGCGGCATGCTCGGCTCGTTCCGCGCCGGCGCGGTCACCATCAACGCAGCCATCGGCGCGATGGCCGAGACCAACGAGCAGCTGGCCGAGCAGGAGCGCCGGCGGCTCGAGCTCGCCGACGGCTTCGAGGCAGCGGTCCTCGGCCTTTCCGACCAGGTCGCTGCCGCGGCGGCCGAGATGGAGGCCTCCTCACGGACCCTCGCCGCGAACGCCGAGGGCACGGCGAGCCGGGCCTCGCAGGTCTCGGAGAACTCCCACACGGCGGCCGACGCGGTGACCGTCGCCGCCGCCGCCGTCGAGCAACTGGTCAGCACGGTCCGCGCCATCGAGGAGCAGGCCGGACAGTCCGACGAGGCGGGTCGGCGCGCGGTCGAGGAGGCCGACCAGGTCCGCTCGACCGTGCAGAGCCTGGCCACCGCCTCGCAGGAGATCGGCGACGTGGTCGGCCTGATCAGCCAGGTGGCCAGCCAGACCCGTCTGCTGGCGCTCAACGCGACCATCGAGGCAGCACGCGCCGGCGAGTCCGGCAAGGGCTTCGCGGTCGTCGCGTCCGAGGTCAAGACGCTCGCTTCGGAGACCGCGGACGCCACCAGCCGCATCGAGCAGCAGGTCCATGCGATCCAGGCAGCCACCGGGGCCGCGGTCACCGCGATCGAGACCATCGGCACGGCGGTGCGCGGCATGGGCGAGAACGTGTCGGCGATCGCCGGCGCCGTGGGGGAGCAGCGCCAGGCGGCCGCCGAGCTGAGCCGGACGACCACCGAGGCCGCCGGGGCCGTCTCCGGCGTGAACGAGGACGTCACCGCGATCGGCGAGGCGACGGTGGCGACGTCGACCGGAGCGAGCGAGATGACCGGCGCCTCGCTGGAGCTCTCACGCCTGTCGGCGGACCTGCGCACGCACGTCGCGGCGTTCCTGGAGCAGATCCGCTGAGGCCGCCCAGTGTGTTGCGGTTTGGTCCCAGACCGCAGGTCTGGAGGCCGGGTTGTTGCGGTCTGGGACCAAACCGCAACAGATTCAGGCGGTCCGGACCGCCCGGATGATCTTGCGCCGGAGCACGACCCGCCGCTTGCCGTCGGGGCCGATCTGGACCCGGTCGAGCTCCCAGCCACCGTGCTCGGCGCGCTCCACGAGCAGCTTCGCCACCATGTTGCGAGAGAACTCGCGGTCGAACGTCACCCGCTCGAACTCCCACTCCACTCCTCGACCGAGGCCGCGCATCACGCCCGGCCGCAGCATCGAGACCGTCATGCCGCACCTCCTGACACATCGTCGAGCGCACCGCGGATCTCCGCGGGCAGGACCTTGCCCTCGCTCCCGAGCGCGACCTTGAGCTGGGCGGCGGTGCGGGCTCCGACGACCGGCGCGGTGACACCGGGGGAGTCGCGCACCCAGACCAGCGCCACCTCGAGCGGCGTCCAGCCGAGGCCGTCGGCCGCCCGGCAGACCGCCTCGACGATGCCGCGGCTGTGGTCGTCGAGGTAGGCCTCGACGAAGCCGGAGAAGACCGGCGACGCCGCGCGGGAGTCGGACGGGGTACCGGTGCGGTACTTGCCGGTGAGCACCCCGCGGCCCAGCGGCGACCACGGGAAGACCCCGAGCCCGAGCGCCTCGACGGCTGGCAGCACCTCGCGCTCGATGCGCCGGTTGACCAGGGAGTACTCGACCTGCGTGGACACGATCGGCGCCCGCCCGGGGACCGCCTCCTGCAGCGTCACCGCCCGCGCGGTCTGCCAGCCGCTGTAGTTCGAGATTCCCACGTACGACGCCCGGCCGCTGCTGACCGCGTGGTCGAGCGCCCCCAGTGTCTCCTCGAGCGGGACCTGGTCGGTCCAGATGTGGACCTGCCACAGGTCGACGTGGTCGGTGCCGAGCCGCTTCAACGACGTGTCCAGGCCACGCAGCAGGGCGCCGCGGGACGTGTCGGTGACCCGCTCGCCGCCGCGCCGCCAGATGCCGGCCTTCGTCGCCAGGACCACCTCGTCACGCCGGACGACGTCGCCCAGCAGCGACCCGATGAGCTCCTCCGAGCGTCCGTCGGTGTACCCGGCAGCGGTGTCGAGCGTCGTACCCCCGGCCTCGACGAAGGCGGTGAGCTGGTCGCGCGCCTCGTGCTCGTCGGTGTCCTTGCCCCACGTCATCGTGCCTAGGGCCAGCCGCGACACCTGGAGGCCGCTCGCTCCGACGTACCGCTGCTGCATGCGCACAAGGTATCCGGCGGCCCTCGGGGATGCGGTCCGGCCACGCCGATGCACGGACGACAACCACCAGGTCCCTAGGATGCTCTCCCGTGGCGGACTACCTGCAGGCAGTGTTCCTCGGCATCCTCCAGGGCCTGACGGAGTTCCTGCCGATCTCCAGCAGCGCGCACCTGCGGATCTTCCCCGAGCTCTTCGGCTGGGGCGACGTCGGCGCGGCGTTCACGGCCGTCATCCAGATCGGGACCGAGCTCGCCGTCCTCATCTACTTCCGCAAGGACATCTGGCGCATCGCCCGCGCGTGGCTGCTGTCGCTGTTCAAGCCGGAGTACCGCGGCGCCCTCGACGCCCGGATGGGCTGGTACATCATCGTCGGCTCACTTCCGATCGTGATCCTCGGCGTGCTGCTGAAGGACGTCATCGAGGAGCACTTCCGCAACCTCTGGCTGATCGGCTGCACGCTGATCATCCTCGGCATCGTCCTCGGCATCGCGGACCGCGTGGGTCGCACGGACAGGGTCATCAAGCAGATGACCCTGCGTGACGCCGCCCTGATGGGTGGCGCCCAGGCCCTCGCCCTCGTCCCCGGTGTCTCCCGCTCCGGCGCGACGCTGTCGATGGGCCGCTTCCTCGGCTACGACCGCGAGGCCGCGACCCGCTTCGCCTTCCTCCTCGCCATCCCCGCGGTCGTCGGCGCCGGCATCTTCGAGCTCAAGGAGATCGGCAACGTCGGCGAGGCGCACGCGGGCGAGGCCGCCTACGGCTGGGGCCCCACGATCACCGCCACGATCGTCTCCTTCGTCGTCGGGTACGCCGCCATCGCGTGGCTGCTCCGCTACGTCTCGACGAAGTCCTACACCCCGTTCGTGATCTACCGGGTGCTGCTCGGCGGGGGCGTGCTGGTGCTGCTCGCGGCGGGCGTGCTCACCGCCTGACGAGGTCGCCGATCGGGCAGGAACTGCAGCGTGGCGGCCCGGATCGTTGCGGTCTGGGACCAAACCGCAACACCTAGAACCAGCCGGACTTCTTGAACAGCACCCACAGCCCGCCCGCCGTGCCGAGCATCAGCAGCAGGGCGAACGGATAGCCGAAGGTCCAGTCCAGCTCGGGCATGTGCTCGAAGTTCATGCCGTAGACCCCGGCGATCAGGGTCGGTACGACGACCAGCGCAGCACCCGCGGAGATCTTGCGCATGTCGTCGTTCTGCTGGACGGCGATCCGGGCCAGATGGGCGTCGAAGGCCGTCGAGAGCAGGCCGTCGAGGGTGTCGATCTCGTCGGCCGCCTGGGAGAGGTGGTCGCTGACGTCACGGAAGAACGGCCCGGCCTCGGCCTCGATGAGGTCGACCGCCCCGGTGGAGAAGCGGCGCATCGGCTCCCGCAGCGGGAGCACGGCACGGCGGACCTCCGAGAGCTCGCGCTTGAGGATGTAGATCCGGTTGCCGTCGTCGGTGCGCCGCTCGGAGAACACCGACGTCTCGACCTCGTCGACGTCGACCTGCAGCTCGGCCACGACGGAGGTGTAGCCGTCGACGACGGCGTCGCACACGGCGTACACGACGGCGGAGGGGCCGTGGTCGAGGACGGCCTGCTTCTGCTCGAGGTCGTGGCGGGCGTTGCTGAGGGCCGAGCCCCGGCCGTGGCGGACGGTGATGACGAAGTCGGGGCCGATGAAGACGTTGATCTCGCCGGTCTCGACGGCGTCGTCCTCGTCGACGTACCAGAGCGTCTTGAGGACGAGGAAGAGGCTGTTGTCGTACTTCTCGAGCTTCGGTCGCTGGTGGGCGACGACGGCGTCCTCGACGGCGAGCGGGTGCAGCTCGAAGGCCTGCGCGATCTCGGACAGCTCGATGTGGCTGGGCTCGTAGAGGCCGACCCAGACGAAGTCGTGGTCACGGCTCGCGGCCTCCCGGAGGGCGGCGTAGTCGTGCGGGTAGCAGTCGACCGGGAGGCGGACCCCGTGGCGGTAGACGGCGCTGTCGACGATCACGGCACCACGGTAAGCGTGCGGGTGACCGCGACTGCTCTAGGCTCGCCGCCATGGCCACGCTGCTGCTGGTGCGCCACGGTCGCACCACCGCCAACGCCTCCGGGCTGCTTGCCGGTCGTACGCCGGGGGTGCTCCTCGACGACACCGGCGCCGAGCAGGCGGCTCGCGCCGGGGCACGGATCGCGGCGGTGCCGATCACCCGTCTCGTCACGAGCCCCCAGGAGCGGTGCAGGCAGACCGCGAAGGCGGTCGCCGACGGCCAGCGGGGCGCCGGGCACACCGTCACCCGGGCGACCACGGAGAAGGCGCTCGCCGAGTGCGACTACGGCGACTGGCAGGGCCAGTCGATCAAGGAGCTCCTCAAGGAGCCGCTGTGGCGCACCGTCCAGCAGCAGCCGTCGGCGGTCACCTTCCCCGGTGGGGAGTCGATGGTGGCGATGCAGCACCGCGCCGTCGCCGCCGTCCGCCGCATCGACGCCGCCGTCACCGCCGAGCACGGAGCCGACGCGGTCTGGGTCGCGGTGAGCCACGGCGACATCATCAAGTCGCTGCTGGCGGACGCGCTCGGGATGCACCTCGACCTGTTCCAACGGATCACCGTGGACCCGGCGTCGGTCTCGGTGATCCGGTACGCCGAGGACCGGCCCTACGTCCTGGCGAGCAACACCCACGACGGCGACCTGTCCTGGCTGCGGAAGGCGCCCACGACCGAGGGAGCCGTCGTCGGAGGAGGCGCCGGGCCCGCCTGATCGGGCCCCACCTCCAGGTCGTCGCTAGGGTGGCGGCATGCCGATCGTCCACGGATTCGACCCGCCCGAGCGCTTCGTCGCCGGCACCGTCGGCGAGCCCGGGAGCCGGACCTTCTTCCTCCAGGCCAGCGAGGGCGCGCGCATCGTGTCCGTGGCGCTGGAGAAGCAGCAGGTGGAGGCGTTGTCCGAGCGGGTGGACGAGCTCCTCGACGAGGTGATCGCCGACGGCACCGCCCGCGGCGTCATCCCCGCGATCGCGCCGTTCGGCCTCGCCGACGACGCGCCCCTGGCCCAGCCGATCGAGGAGGAGTTCCGCGCCGGGACGATGACGCTGTCCTGGGACCCGGGCGACGAGCGGGTCGTCATCGAGGTCTTCCCGGTCGGGGAGGAGCCGGCCGAGCTCGCCGACGGCGAGGAGCCCGCGGAGATGCTGCTCGTCCGACTCGAGCCCGGCCAGGCACGGGCCTTCGTCAAGCGGGCCGAGGCCGTCGTCGGTGCCGGCCGCCCGTCCTGCCCGTTCTGCGGCCAGCCGATCGACCCGGACGGGCACCTGTGCGTGCGCGCCAACGGGTTCAAGCGCCGCCAGCCCTGAGCTGCCGATGGGTGTGCTGACCATCAAGGGCCGGATCATGCCGGCCTCGAACGCGACCTTCCTCGCCGACCTCGACGGCGTGGAGATCGTCTACAAGCCGGTCGCTGGCGAGCGCCCGCTGTGGGACTTCCCCGACGGCACGCTGGCCGACCGCGAGGTGGCGGCGTACCTCGTCTCGGCGGCGACGGGCTGGGACCTCGTGCCACGCACCTGGTGGGACGAGGGTCCCCACGGACCCGGGATGCTCCAGGAGTGGCGCGAGGTCGATCCCGACCAGGACGCCGTCGACCTCGTCCGCTCCGGTACGACGCCCGAGGGCTGGCTCGAGGTCATGGAGGGACTCGACGACCGGGACCACCCGGTGACCCTCGTCCACGAGGACACCCCGGCGCTGCGCCGCCTGGCGGTCTTCGACGTGCTGGTCAACAACGCCGACCGCAAGGGCGGGCACGTGCTCGCCATGCCCGGCGGCCACCGGCACGGTGTCGACCACGGCATCGCCTTCCACCATGAACCGAAGCTCCGCACCGTGCTGTGGGGCTGGGCGGGCACGCCGCTCACCGACGACGAGACGGCGACCGTGCGTGCCGTCCTGGCTGCCGTCCGCGGCACGCTGGGCGAGGAGCTCGGCTTCCACCTCGTGGAGCACGAGATCAGCGCCCTGGAGCGGCGCACCGAACGCCTGCTGGCTGCCGGCGTCCTCCCCGGGCCGCACGGCAACTGGCCACCGATTCCCTGGCCGCCGTTCTGACCCTCCCGGCTCACCGCCTCACCGCCAGCAACTAGCATCGTCGACATGCGCGCATGGAACGCCCCGGGGATCCCGGTGCTGCCGGTGACCGGTCCTCCCGTCGTCCTCCACGACACCGCTACGGGCGGTTCCGTCGAGACCTCGCCCGAGGACGGGACGGCGCGCCTCTACGTCTGCGGCATCACGCCGTACGACGCCACGCACATCGGCCACGCCAACACCTACATCGCCTTCGACCTGCTCAACCGCGCCTGGCGCACCGCGGGCCACGACGTCCGGTTCGTCCAGAACGTGACCGATGTCGACGACCCCCTGCTCGAGCGCGCGACCAAGGTCGGCGTCGACTGGGTCGAGCTGGCCGAGCGCGAGACCGAGCTGTTCCGCAAGGACATGGAGGCGCTGCGGGTGCTGCCGCCGGTCGCGTACACCGGTGCCGTCGAGTCGATCCCGCTCGTGATCGAGCTCGTCCAGCGGCTCGAGGCCGCCGGTGCGATCTACCGGGTCGAGGACGACCTCTACTTCTCGGTCAGCGCCGACCCGGCCTTCGGCGAGGAGTCCGGCTACGACCGCGACACGATGCTGCGCTTCTTCGCCGAGCGTGGCGGTGACCCGGACCGTGCCGGCAAGAAGGACCCCCTCGACTGCGTCGTGTGGCGCGGCGAGCGCGAGGGCGAGCCGTCCTGGGACAGCCCGTGGGGCAAGGGCCGCCCGGGCTGGCACATCGAGTGCGCGGCGATCGCGCTGCAGGAGCTCGGCGGCGCCTTCGACGTCCAGGGCGGGGGCAGCGACCTCGTCTTCCCCCACCACGAGATGTGCGCCGGCCACGTGCAGGTCGCGACGGGCGAGCCGTTCGCGAAGGCCTACTCCCACGCCGGCATGGTGGCCTACGACGGCCAGAAGATGTCGAAGTCGCTCGGCAACCTGGTCTTCGTCTCGGCGCTGCGCAACAGCGATATCGACCCGATGGCGATCCGGCTCAGCCTCCTGCGCCACCACTACCGCACCGACTGGGAGTGGACCGACGACCAGCTGTGGACCGCGGTCGACGACGTCGCCGACTGGCGCCGGGCGCTCGCCCTCGGCGCGGGTGCCCCGGCCGCCCCCGTCGTCGAGGAGATCCTCACCGCGCTGGCCGACGACCTCGATGCCCCGCGCGCCACGGCGGCCGTCGACGGCTGGGTCCGGGCGACCCTCGGCACCGACGGCCTCGCCGACACGAGCGACGCCGAGGCCGCGGTCACGCTGCTGCCGGTGCTGGACGCCGCGCTCGGCCTCAGCCTCTGATCGCCGGCGAGGGTCCTCAGCCGTCGTCGCGGCGGCGCTTGAGGTAGCGCTCGAACTCCCGCGCGATCGCCTCGCCGGACGCCTCGGGCAGGTCGGCGGTGTCCCGGGACTCCTCGAGGGAGCGGACGTAGTCTGCGATGTCCTCGTCCTCCTCGGCGAGCTCGTCCACGCCGCGCTCCCACGCCCGGGCCTCCTCGGGGAGGTCGCCGAGCGGCAGCGCGATGTCGAACAGGTCGTCGAGACGGCCGAGCAGGGCCAGCGTCGCCTTCGGGCAGGGTGGCTGGGCGACGTAGTGGGGGACCGCGGCCCAGTACGACACCGCCGGCAGGTCGACCGTCGTACACGCGTCCTGGAGGACCCCGACGATCCCGGTCGGGCCCTCGTAGGTGGACTGCTCGAGGTCGAGGCGGTCCAGCAGGTCCGGCTCGGTCGAGGAGCCCGAGACCGGGATCGGCCGGGTGTGCGGGCTGTCCGAGAGCAGTGCCCCCAGCGTGACGAGCAGCTCGCCGCCGAGCTCGTCGATGACCTCGAGCAGCTCGGTCGCGAACTGGCGCCACTTCATGTTCGGCTCGATGCCGCGGATCAGGATGACGTCGCGGTCGAGGTTCGGGGGAGAGGCCACGGCCACATGCGTGCTGGGCCAGGTCAGCTTCCGGAAGCCGTTCTCGTCGATGCCGACAGTGGGCCGGTTGACCTGGAAGTCGTAGTACTCCTCCGGGTCGATCGCCGCCACGACACGCGCGTTCCACGCCCGCATCAGGTGGTCCACCACGGCGGTCGCCGACTCGGCGGCGTCGTTCCACCCCTCGAACGCAGCGATGACCATGGGCCGCACCAGACCGGTGACCGTCTCGATCTCCATCACTCTTCCAGCCTAGTCAGCCAAGCACGAGTAACATGTGCAACAGCCGAGAGGCGTTGCAACGGACCCGGGTCCGCCACGCTCGGCGAAGCTCCAAGGACGCCTTCCGACACTGGAAGGACCACTCGTGAACGCCTTCGAGCCGCACCTGCGCCCAGACTGCACCGAGGCCCTGACGCGTGCCCTCGCCGAGCGCATCCTGATCATCGACGGCGCCATGGGCACCGCGATCCAGCGCGACCGGCCGGACGAGGCCGGCTACCGCGGCGAGCGGTTCAAGGACTGGCCCAGCGACGTCCAGGGCAACAACGAGCTGCTGACGCTCACGCAGCCCGCGATCATCACCGGCATCCACCGCGAGTACCTCGAGGCCGGTGCCGACATCATCGAGACGAACACGTTCAGCGCCAACCGGGTCTCGATGGCCGACTACGACATGGCCGAGCTCTCCTACGAGCTCAACTACGAGTCGGCGCGCCTGGCGCGCGAGGCGTGCGACGACTTCGCGACTGCCGAGAAGCCGCGGTACGTCGCCGGCGCGATCGGTCCCACCACGCGGACGGCGACCATCTCGCCCGACGTCAACGACCCGGGCGCGCGCAACATCACCTATGACCAGCTCGTGGCGGCGTACCTCGAGGCGGCCAACGGCCTCGTCGACGGCGGCTCCGACATCCTGCTGATCGAGACGATCTTCGACTCGCTCAACGCGAAGGCGGCCATCTTCGCCGTCGAGACCCTCTTCGAGGAGCGCGGACGGCGCTGGCCGGTGATCATCTCGGGCACGATCACCGATGCCTCCGGCCGGACCCTGTCGGGCCAGACCACCGAGGCGTTCTGGAACGCCATGCGGCACGTGAAGCCGGTCGCCGTCGGCCTCAACTGCGCGCTGGGCGCGCCGGAGATGCGGCCCTACCTGGCGGAGATGTCGCGGATCGCGGACACCTACGTGTCGGCGTACCCGAACGCCGGCCTGCCCAACGCCTTCGGCGAGTACGACGAGAGCCCCGAGCGGCAGGCGACCTACATCGCCGAGTTCGCCGACGCGGGCCTGGTCAACATCGTCGGCGGCTGCTGCGGCACCACGCCGGCGCACATCGCCGAGATCGCGAAGGCGGTCGAGGGCAAGGCGCGCCGCGAGGTCACCGACGTCGAGGTGGCGACCCGCCTGTCCGGCCTCGAGCCGCTGAACATCACCGAGGACTCGCTCTTCGTGAACATCGGCGAGCGCACCAACATCACGGGCTCGGCGCGCTTCCGGAACCTGATCAAGGCCGAGGACTACGACACCGCCCTCTCGGTCGCTCTCCAGCAGGTGGAGGTCGGTGCACAGGTCATCGACATCAACATGGACGAGGGCATGATCGACGGCGTCGCCGCGATGGACAGGTTCACCCGGCTGATCGCCGCCGAGCCGGACATCAGCCGGGTCCCGGTGATGATCGACTCCTCGAAGTGGGAGGTCATCGAGGCCGGCCTGAAGAACGTCCAGGGCAAGCCGATCGTCAACTCGATCTCCCTCAAGGAGGGCGAGGAGAAGTTCGTCCGCGAGGCGCGCCTGTGCCGCAAGTACGGCGCCGCGGTCGTCGTCATGGCCTTCGACGAGACCGGCCAGGCCGACAACCTCGAGCGCCGCAAGGAGATCTGTGGCCGCGCCTACCGGATCCTGACCGAGGAGGTCGGCTTCCCGGCCGAGGACATCATCTTCGACCCGAACTGCTTCGCGCTCGCGACGGGCATCGAGGAGCACGCCACCTACGGCATCGACTTCATCGAGGCGTGCGCCTGGATCAAGGAGAACCTGCCGGGCGTCCACATCTCCGGCGGCATCTCGAACGTGTCCTTCTCGTTCCGCGGCAACAACCCGGTGCGCGAGGCGATCCACGCGGTGTTCCTGTTCCACGCCATCAAGGCCGGCCTGGACATGGGCATCGTCAACGCCGGCGCCCTCGTGGTCTACGACGAGATCGACGCCGAGCTGCGCGAGCGGATCGAGGACGTCGTCCTCAACCGGCGCGAGGACGCGGCCGAGCGGTTGCTGGAGATCGCGGAGCGCTTCAACACCAAGGGCGAGGACGCCGACCCGGTGGCGGCGGAGTGGCGCAGCCTGCCGGTGCGCGAGCGGATCACGCACGCCCTGGTGAAGGGCCTGGACGCCGACGTCGAGGCCGACACCGAGGAGCTGCGCGCCGAGATCGCCGCGGCGGGCGGCCGCCCGATCGAGGTGATCGAGGGTCCGCTGATGGACGGCATGAACGTCGTCGGCGACCTGTTCGGCGCCGGCAAGATGTTCCTGCCGCAGGTCGTGAAGTCGGCGCGGGTCATGAAGAAGGCCGTGGCCTACCTGCTGCCCTTCATCGAGGCGGAGAAGCAGCCCGGCGACGCCGAGTCCACCAACGGCACGATCGTGATGGCGACCGTCAAGGGCGACGTCCACGACATCGGCAAGAACATCGTCGGCGTGGTGCTGCAGTGCAACAACTACACCGTCATCGACCTCGGTGTGATGGTCCCTGCCCAGAAGATCCTCGACGCGGCGAAGGAGCACGGTGCCGACATCATCGGCCTCTCCGGGCTGATCACCCCGTCGCTGGACGAGATGGTCAACTTCGCCGCCGAGATGGAGCGCCAGGGACTCGAGATCCCGCTTCTCATCGGCGGGGCCACGACGTCCCGGGCGCACACGGCGGTCAAGGTGTCGCCGCGTCGCACCGGCCCGGTGGTGTGGGTCAAGGACGCCTCCCGCTCCGTGCCGGTGGCGGCAGCGCTGCTGTCCGACGAGCAGCGCCCGGCGCTGCTCGAGGCCACGGAGGCCGACTACGCCTCGCTCCGCGAGCGGCACGCGCAGAAGCAGGAGCGGCCGACGATCACGCTGGAGAAGGCGCGCGCCAACCGCACGCCGATCGAGTGGTCGGGCTACGTCCCGCCCGTGCCGAACCAGCAGGGCGTGCGGGTCTTCGCCGACTACGACCTCGGCGAGCTGCGCGACTACATCGACTGGCAGCCCTTCTTCAACGCCTGGGAGATGAAGGGGAAGTTCCCCGACATCCTCAACAACCCGGCGTCCGGCGAGGCGGCCCGCAAGCTGTACGACGACGCGCAGGCGATGCTCGACCGGCTGATCGAGGAGAAGTGGCTCACCGCCAACGGCGTGATCGGCTTCTTCCCGGCGAACGCCGTCGGCGACGACATCGAGGTGTACGCCGACGAGTCGCGCACCACGGTCCTCCAGACGCTGCGCAACCTGCGCCAGCAGGGCGAGCACCGCGACGGCATCCCGAACCGCTCCCTGGGCGACTTCGTGGCCCCGAAGGAGACCGGACTGACCGACTACGTCGGTGGCTTCGCCGTCACCGCGGGGCTCGGCAGCCAGGCGAAGATCTTGGAGTTCAAGGCCGATCTCGACGACTACAGCGCCATCCTCCTCGAGGCGCTCGCCGACCGCCTCGCGGAGGCGTTCGCCGAGCGGATGCACGAGCGGGTCCGCAAGGAGTTCTGGGGCTACCAGCCCGAGGAGGACCTCACCAACGAGGCCCTCATCGGCGAGCGGTACGTCGGCATCCGCCCGGCTCCCGGCTACCCGGCGTGCCCCGAGCACACCGAGAAGGAGACGCTCTTCGAGCTGCTGGACGCCACGGCCAACACCGCCATCGAGCTCACCGAGTCGATGGCGATGTGGCCCGGCGCGGCGGTCAGCGGCTGGTACTTCTCGCACCCGCAGTCCCAGTACTTCGTCGTGGGCCGGCTCGCCCAGGACCAGGTCGCCGACTACGCCACCCGCAAGGGCTGGACGCTGAAGGAGGCCGAGCGCTGGCTCGGTGCGAACCTCGGCTACAACCCGGAGGACTGAGCCGGCCGTGCCGGTACGACGGGGTCAGGGTGCGGACGGCTGGGCGATCACGACGGAAGCGCTCGTCGCGGCTGCGAAGGCCCGGGGGCAGGAGATCCTGGGGCCGCCGCCGGCCTGAGCCGCCCGATCGTCAGGTGGGCCGCGATCATCAGCAGCCCGACGTAGACGTCGTTCTCGAACCAGCCGAACACCGTCTGCTTCTCGACCGTGAACGTCGTCGGGTAGTAGAAGACGCTGATGCCGAGCAGCACGGCGAGGTACGCCAGCAGGCCGAGCTGCGCAGCACGCCCGGACCGGCGGGCTAGCCAGACCGAGCCGAAGCCGACGGCGTAGAACAGCCAGGTGGTGGGCGTCGTCGGCGTGAACGTCGGGTCCGCGATGCCGGCGACGTCGGCGTAGACGGTGTGGACCGCCGACAGGGTGAAGGCGGCGGCGAGGACGCGGGGGACTGCAGGGGTGGTGGACATGGGTCGCCTCCGGGACCGGGCGGCCCGGGCGGCCGCCGTACCCGCTGAGCGTCGCGGCAGGACGCTCAGCGGCGACAGCCACAGCGCCCGACTGTGGGGGCAGTGTGGGAGTCCCGTGGCTGGGGGTGGCCGGCCGCCGCGGCGACGCTGGTGGTGTTCCGAGAAACCGACCAGGGAGTCCCCATGAACGACACCATGAGCACCACCGCGCAGCGCCCGAACGTCCACGAGATGGTGGTCGTCCACCGCGTCTTCCGCCGGGAGCTGTCCGCCCTTCCCCGGCTGGTCCGTCGCGTCGAGGACGGCGACCGCGCCAGGTCGGCGGTGGTCGCGGAGCACCTCGCGCTGATCCTCGACGGCCTCCACATGCACCACACCGGCGAGGACGCCGTGCTGTGGCCGCTGCTGCAGGAGCGTGCCGCGCCGTCGGCGGCCCTCGTCGAGACCATGCAGCGCCAGCACGAGGTCGTCGACGGCCGGACCCTGGAGGTCCGCACCCTGGCGGCTCGGTGGGCGCCTGGGCCCACCGCGCTGGCCGGCGAGCAGCTCGCCCAGCTGGTGGAGGACCTGGCCACCGCGTTGTTCGAGCACCTCGACCTCGAGGAGCGGGAGATCCTGCCACTCGTCGCCCGGCACGTGACGGTCGAGGAGTGGCAGAGCCTCGGTGAGCACGGCCGCGACGAGATGACCGTCAAGCAGCTGCCGCTGATGTTCGGCGCCATCCTCGAGGACGCCGACGCCGACGAGCGCGACCACATGATGGCCCAGCTGCCCGTCCCGGTGCGGCTGCTCCTGCGGAC
>DATLIG010000242.1:0-5382 GCA_035539555.1 Nocardioides sp.
GCTGGCGCACGGCGAACAGCTCGTCGACCAGCGTGCCTGCCTGGAGCCCGACGGACCGTACGGCGGCCACGACACCGAGCTGCTCGAGCGCGTCAGCCAGGTCGCGGGTGCGCGTCCAGCGCCGGCCGGCGGCCTCACGGAGCACGCCGAGCGTCGCCGCGTCGACCTTGCCCGAGAACAGGTCGCTGACCAGGCCGGAACGGGCCTCGGCAGGGACCGACTGGTCGGTCACGACGCGGCGCAGTGCCGCCTCGGACCGGAACGCACCGGCAGCGGAGAACAGCTCCCCCGCCACCTTCGCTGCGGACGCCTCGGCCACCCCACCGACCAGGTCGGTGAGGGCAGCCATGGCGTCGGCGGAGGCGCCGCGGAAGGACACCATCAGGCGTCCTTGCCCGCGTCGGCCGCGTTGGCCGTCTCCAGCTCGGCGAGGAACCGCTCGACCACGCGCGACTGGCGCGCGTCGTCCTCGAGCGACTCGCCGACGATGCGGCCGGCGAGGCCGGTCGCGAGGGTGCCGACCTCGGCGCGGAGCGAGGTGACCGCCTGCTGGCGCTCCGCCTCGATCTGCGTCTTGCCGTGCTCAACGATGCGGTTGGCCTCGGCCTGGGCCTGCTCCCGCATCTCGGCCACGATCGCGGCACCCTGCTCACGAGCCTCCTCGCGGATGCGAGCCGCCTCGTGACGGGCCTCGGCGAGCTGCTGCTCGAGCTCGGCCAGCTTGGCGTCGGCCTCGGCCTGCTTGGTCGCGGCCGCGGCGATGCCGCCCTCGATCGCCGCCGAGCGCTCGGCGTACGTCGTCTCGAAGTTCGGTGCGACGAACTTCTTGATGGCGAAGAACAGGATCGCGAACACGACGAGGGCGAGGACGACCTCGATCCACTCGGGGATGAGCGGGTTGTGTCCCCCCTCCTCGGAGGCGGCGACGATCAAGAGTGACTTCATGGACCTGACCTTGTCGATCTAGGGGTGCGGACGGACTGGACCGGCAGTTACTTGCCGGTGAGCACGAACGCGAGCGCGATGCCGATGATGGCCAGCGCCTCGGCGAGCGCGAAGCCGAGGATCGCGATCGACTGGAGACGGCTCTGGGCCTCGGGCTGGCGAGCGACGCCGTTGATGTACGCGGCGAAGATCAGACCGATGGCGATGCCCGGGCCGATGGCGGCCAGGCCGTAGCCGATCATGTTGAGCGAGCCGCCCATGTCGCCGGTGATAGCCAGTGCGTTCACGGCCATGTTCCTTTCGGTTGTTTCCTTGTGGAAATTCGTGGGTGGGTGGAGAGAGGAGAGATCAGTGCTCGTCGGCGAGCGCGCCCTGGATGTACATGGCGTTCAGCAGGGTGAAGACGTAGGCCTGCAGGAACTGGACCAGCAGCTCGAGGAAGCTGACCAGGATCGCCAGCACCCAGGCGAGCGGGCCGGCGACGTAGCCGATGCCGCCGACGTCCTGGATGAGGTAGAGGCCACCGGTCGAGAACAGCACCAGCAGGATGTGGCCGGCGAACATGTTGCAGAACAGACGCAGGGCCAGCGTGACCGGGCGGACCAGGATGTTGGAGAAGAACTCCAGCGGGACCAGCAGCGGGTACATCGCCGGGCTCACGCCGGAGGGGACGCACTGGAGCTTGAGGTAGCCGACCAGTCCGTGCTTGTGGATGCCGACCGCGTTGTAGACGACCCACGACAGGCCGGCCAGCGCGTAGGCCATGCCGGCGCGACTGAAGGTCGGGAACTGGATGAAGGGCACGCTCGCGAACACGTTGTTCACGAAGATGAAGAAGAAGACGGTGACCAGGTAGGGCACGAACTTCTGGAAGTCGTGGCTGCCGATGATGTCGCGGCCGACGCTGTTGCGGACGAAGCCGTAGGCGCCCTCGCCGGCGAACTGCAGCTTGCCGGGGACCAGCGCGCGCTTGCGCGAGGCGAGGTAGAAGAAGCCGAACACGAGGATGGCCGCGAGGACCAGCTGCAGCATCGGCTTGGTGACGGCGTACTCGCCGTGACCGCCCCACGGGAACACACCGGGCAGCTCGAACGTCTGCGGGCCGGGGGCGTGGAAGCCGCCCTCGCTGCCGCCCTCTGCTGCGATGGTGGCGCTGGCTGCGATGGTCACCAGGTCTCCTCTGCGTTCACTGCTCGTCCGGACTGTCTGACTTCGGGCTTGCGGGCCGATCTGGCGGTGCCGTGCGGAATCGCGCGGCGGTCATGTAGATCCCCAGCGCGGCACCCACGAGGATGCCGACCGCAACGAGGAACGTGGTGTCCAGCCACCGGTCCGCGAGCCAGCCGAGGAAGCCGTAGAACGCGACTCCGGCCACGACGTAGCCGAACGCATGCCACGGGTCGCCCTGGGGCTTCTCCTCGGGCTGACTCATTGCGCCCCGGACAATAGCAGCCGCGAACGGTCATCGCGCACCGCCCTCGGACGGGGTGGACGGCCGGGTCTCGAAGGCCGGGATCCGGGCCGTCGTGGCGAGGCGGATCTGGGCCGCGATCCACACGAAGGCCCCCAGGATGATGGCTCCGCCGAGCCACGCGCCGTCCAGCTCGTCGTCGAGCAGGCCCGCCCCGTTGATGGCCGCGAACACGAGGGCGAGGGCAGCGACCTGGCAGGTGTAGGTCACCAGCGCGAACAGCAGGGAGGCCGACGGCAGCAGGCGCGCGACGGCGTCGACGGTGAAGGTGCCGAAGGAGAAGACGCCGACGGCGATCACTCCCCCGACGGCGGCACCGAGGGCCGCGGACTCACCGGCGACGAGCGCAGCCACCAGGACGAGGCCCGCGGCGGCGACCGCGGCCACGAGGGCCGCACGGGTCACCACGCGGTGGGTCCGGGTGTCGGTCGTCATCATCGGCGGCCGTTCTGCTCGTTGCGGTCGTCGGCCCGGAGAAGGGAGCCCTCCGGGAGTTCGTGAAAGTTATCACAAGGTCCCGGAGGGGCCCGCATCGGGGGTGCTCCCCCGTTCGGTCGCGGTCTCCGGAACGGGCTCGGGCAGCGGCGGCTCGGCAGGCTCGAGGGCCTGGTCGAGCACCTGGTCGACCAGCGGGGTGTGGACCAGCGGCAGTGCGAAGGTCAGTCCCACCGTGACGACGAAGCTGGCCCCCAGCGCGCCCCAGACGGCCGGGCCCGTGAACAGGCTCGCGACCACGACGCTGAAGGCGATCAGCCCCGCCCACAGCCACATGATGATCACGGCCCGGCGGTGCGAGTGGCCGATCTCGAGCAGGCGGTGGTGCAGGTGCTGCTTGTCGGGGGCGAACGGCGAGCGCCCGGCCCGTGTTCGTCGTACGACGGCGAGGACCAGGTCCGCGAGCGGGACCAGGAGGATCAGGATCGGCAGCAGGACGGGCAGCAGGACGGGCAGCAGGCTCGCGCGGGTCCCGTCGGCGCCCTGGGTGAGGTCGCCGGGTGCGAACTGGGTCGTGATCGTGATCGCGGTGGCCGAGAGGACCAGCCCGATGAGCATCGAGCCGCTGTCGCCCATGAACAGGCGGGCCGGGTGGAAGTTGTGCACGAGGAAGCCCACGCAGGCCCCGGCGAGCGCGGCCGACAGCAGCGCCCCGGTGGTCGCCCGGGTGACGTCGTTGAGGAACGACAGTGAGTAGCAGAACAGGAAGAAGGCGGCCGAGCTGATGCCGATCACGCCGGCCGCGAGCCCGTCGAGCCCGTCGATGAAGTTGACGGCATTGACGGTCGCGACGACGGCGAAGGCGGTCAGCAGCGCCCCCTGGCCCGGGTCGAGCGCGAAGACCTCGCCCTGCGACTGGTAGAAGTAGCGGAACTGGATGCCGGAGTAGACGAGCACACCGACCGCGAGGACCTGGCCGCCGAACTTGGTGAGGGCGTCCAGGTCGATGATGTCGTCGACGACGCCCACCGCGCAGACCAGCGTGCCGGCCAGCAGCACCGCCGACGCGTCGTCGAAGACGAACGGGCGGTCGTCACCGAGGAACGGCAACCCCTTCGCCACGAAGTACGCCGCCCACAGTCCACCGAGCATGGCCAGTCCGCCCAGGTAGGGCACCGGCTCGGCGTGGACGTCGCGGTCGCGCACCTTGGCGACCGCGCCCGTGCGCACCGCGATCTCCCGGGCGACGACCGTCAGCAGGTAGGTGACGACGGCCGCAACCAGGAAGACGACGAGGTACTCACGCATCTGCCGGCTCGGTCTCCACGGTCAGCTCGAGGTCGGCCAGGGCGGCGTCGAGGTCCTCGACGGGGATGGCGCCGGCACGCAGCAGGCGCGGCCGGGGGCCGGTCGCGTCGATGATGGTCGACGGGACCCCGCCCGGAGCGGTGCCGCCGTCGACAACGACGGCCACGGCCTCGCCCAGCATGTCGAGCGCGGTGCCGGCGTCGACGGCCGCGGGCTGCCCGGTGATGTTCGCCGAGCTCACCGCGAGCGGCCCGGTGCGGTCGAGCAGGGCGCGGGCCAGGTCGTGGTCGGGCATCCGGATGGCGACGGTGCCGCGCGTCTCACCCAGGTCCCACTGGAGCGACGGCTGCTGGTGGCACACGATCGTCAGCGCGCCGGGCCAGAACTGCTCGACCAGCGGCGCGACGTACGACGGCACGCGGGTCGCCAGCGCCTCGAGGGTCCCCTTCGTGCCGACCAGGACGGGCGGCGGCATCTCGCGCCCACGCCCCTTGGCGGCAAGCAGCCGGGTCACCGCTGAGGGGTCGAAGGCGTCCGCCCCGACGCCGTACACGGTGTCGGTGGGGAGAACGACCAGGCGCCCCAGGCGCACGGCCTGTCCGGCGGCTTCGAGGGCGGCCTCGCGCTCCTCGTCGGTCTCGGTCGGGAACAACTCGGCACTCACGGCGTCCATCCTCGCATCGTCGGGTGGGTTGTCGGGACAGGCCCGTGGATCAGTGCGGGCGGCGTGCCGTGAGGAAGCGCGGTCGGCCGGCGAGGTCACGGTGGTCGCGCACCTCCTCCCAGCGTCCGTCGCGGCTGAACACGGCCGGGGCGGCCTCGCCCTGGGCGTCGGCGTGCTCGACCCCGACGACCCCGCCGGGTCGCAGCAGGAGCAGGCCGCGCACGGCGATCACGCGGATCGCGTCGAGCCCGTCGTCGCCGGAGAAGAGGGCCAGGTGCGGGTCGTGGTCGCGGGCCTCGACGGCCACCGATTCCCACGCCTCGAGCGGCACGTAGGGCGGGTTGCTGACCAGCACGTGGACCTGCCCGGCGAGCTCGTCGAACGCGGTCGCGAGGTCGCCCAGGCGCAGGTCGACGCCCGTGCCTGCGAGGTTGCGCTCGGCCCAGGCGTGCGCGTCCGGGTCGAGCTCGACGGCGTGCACCCTGGCCTCGGGCACCTCGTCGGCGATGCTGCGTGCGATCACGCCCGAGCCGGTGCAGAGGTCGACCACGACCGGGGT
>DATLIG010000243.1:0-5927 GCA_035539555.1 Nocardioides sp.
TCCACGTCCAGGGCGAGCCGCACCTGTGGTCCCACCGACCGGCCGTCTTCATCGTCAACCACCAGAGCTCCCTGGTGGACCTCGTCATCACCACCACGGTGCTGCGCGCGGGCTTCACCGCCGTGGTCAAGCGTGAGGTCGCGGACATCCCCGTCTTCGGTCCGCTGCTCGCCATGGCCGACTTCGCCTTCATCGACCGGGCCGACGCCTCGCAGGCCCGGGACGTCCTCGCCGATGCCAAGGCGAAGCTGGGGCGCGGGGTCTCGGTCGTCATCTCGCCCGAGGGCACCCGGTCGTACACGCCGGAGGTCGGCGCCTTCAAGAAGGGAGCCTTCCACCTGGCCCAGCAGGCGGGCGTCCCGATCGTCCCGATCGTGATCCGCAACGCCGGCGAGCTGATGTGGCGGGACGCGCGGCTGGCCCGGCCGGGTCGCGTCGACGTGGTGGTCCACCCGCCCATCCCCACGTCGGGATGGACCAAGGCCGACCTCGATCGTGCCGTCGTCGACGTCCGCGACCTCTACCGGAAGACGCTGGCGAGCTGGCCGTCCGGGTCGTCCACCGTGAAAGGAGTGCAGTGATGAAGCCGATCGAAGCGCCCGAGGTACGAGGCGTGCTCGCCTGTGACGACTTCCGCGGACAGCTGCGCAGCATGGCCGAGGCGGTGGGACGATCGCCCGAGGACCTCCTGCAGGACGCGGTCGGTCACCTCGCCGAGATGTCGGCGACCCACAACCCGAGCTTCGTCGACCCGTGGCACCGCTTCGGCGGCTGGATGCTGCGCGGCTACGACCGCCTGATCGACGAGGAGGGCCTCGCCAACCTCCGGGCGCTCGACCCCGGGCACTCGCTCGTCTTCCTCATCTCGCACCGGTCCTACCTGGACGAGTGGGCCTTCCCGCCCGCGATCGTCGAGCAGGGCATCCGCGCCCCCTTCGGCTTCGCCGGCGCCAACATGGGCTTCTTCCCGGTCGGGACCATCGCTCGGCGTACCGGCATCGTGCACATCCGTCGATCGACCGCCGACGCGCCCGTCTACAAGCTCGTCCTGCGGTCCTACATGCGCCAGCTGGTCGCCCGCAGGGCCAACCTGATCTGGTCGATCGAGGGCGGACGATCCCGGACCGGGAAGCTGCGCCCACCACGCTTCGGGCTGTTGCGCTACCTCGTCGACGCGGCGGAGGAGGTCCCGTCCGCCGACGTCCTGCTGGTGCCGGTGTCGATCGTCTACGACCGGCTGCCCACGCACGAGATCGAGGGAATGACCGCGGAGGCCCGCGGCCAGGGCAAGAAGCCCGAGGACGTGAAGTGGTTCCTCGGCTACCTCCGCGGCCTGCGCCAGCGGCTCGGCCGGGTGTACGTCGACTTCGGCGAGCCGATCCCGCTCCGGGAGCGCCTGGCCCAGCTCCGGCAGGAGAGCGGCGCGGACGGGACGCTCGTCGAGCGGATCGCCGTCGAGGTGTCGCACCGGATCAACATGGCCACCCCGGTGACGCCGACCGCGGCCGTGTGCATCGCGGTGCTCGCCGCCGACCGGGCGCTGACCCTCGACGAGGTGCTGACGACGATCGGTCCGCTGGCGTCGTACCTGGAGGCACGGGACGTGCCCATCGCCGGGGCGGCGAACCTGACCGACCGGGCCACGATCCGGCGGGCGCTGCAGGACCTGGTCCAGTCCGGGGTCCTCACGAGCTTCTCGGGGGAGACGACCGTCTGGGGCATGACTCCCGGCCAGCACCTGGTTGCCGCGGTCTACCGCAACAGTGCCGTCCACGTCCTCGTGGAGCGGGCGATCCTGGAGATCGCCATGCTCCGCGCGGCGGAGGCGATCGGGACTGAGGCGGCCGGCACGCTGGAGCACGCGCTGCGCCTGCGCGACCTGCTCAAGTTCGACTTCTTCTTCCCGTCCCGTGAGCAGTTCGCGGCGAACCTGCGTGCCGAGCTCGCCCTGATCGATCCCGGCACCGAGGGCAGCGCCCTGCTCGCGCCCGAGCCGGCGCACCACCTGGGCCAGATCGACGGATTCACGGCTCCGCTCGCGCTGCGGCCGTTCATCGACGCCTACAGCGTCGTGGCCCACCAGCTCAACGAGCTCGGCGACGCACCACTTCTCGACGAGGCGCACTTCCTCGACCGCTGCCTGGTCGTGGGGCGCCAGTGGGCGCTCCAGCGGCTCCTCGCGAGCGAGGAGTCGGCCTCGGCGGAGATGTTCCGGGTGGCCCTGCGTCTGGCCGGGCACCTGGGCCTCCTGCGGGAGGACCCGGTCGGGCTCGCCGCCGAGCGCGCCGCCTTCCACGAGGAGATCGCCGGGATCCGCGACATCATCGCCCGGCTGGCCGACGGCGTCGTACCGTCGGCGGTCGCGGTGCCCGGCTGACCACCGGTGAGCCGGACGCCGCGGCCCCTCAGACGTTGACGTCGAGGAAGCTCGTCATGTCCTCGAGCACCTCGGCCCGGTTGGTCTCGTTGAAGATCTCGTGCATCGCGCCCGGGTACGACCGGTGCTCGAGTGCGGTCCCACCCACCACCTCGAACGCGGCGGCCGTCACGTCGTACGGCGCCAGCGGGTCCAGCTCGCCGTGCAGCCACAGGGTGGGGAGACCGCCGAGGCCGGGGCCGGCGGCGATGGTCGCGACTGCCGCGAAGATGTCCTGCAGGGTCTCTCGGCTCAGGGCTCCGTGATGGATCAGCGGGTCCGCGAGGTACGCCTCGCCCACCGCCGGGTCGCGCGACAGCGCCGCCGGGTCGATCGGGACCTCGGGCATCGGGTCCATCGCGAGCAGCGCCTCGAAGCCGGGGTTGCCGCCGATCACCGGCCCGGACAGCACCAGCGCGGCGAGCTCGCCCGGGTGCTCCTGGGCGTAGCGCGTGGAGATGATGCCGCCGAGGGAGTGGCCGACGAGAACCAGCGGGAGACCGGGGTGGTCGCGGCGCAGACGCTCCGCCACCCGATGCAGGTCGGCCACCATGGACTCGACCTCGACCTCGGCGCGGGGTCCCTCGGACAGGCCGTGGCCGGCGTGGTCCGGGGCGTGGACCGCGGCGGCGCCGTGGGCCACCAGGTGCCGGGCGACGTGGTCGTAGCGACCGGCGTGCTCGCCGATGCCGTGGGCGAGGAGGACGACGAAGCGCCCGGCGTCCGCGGTCCAGGCATGGACGACGAGCTCGCCTCGGGCGCCCGCGAGGGCGTGGTTGGTTTCCATGCCCGCAGGGTGACCCACCGCGGCGGCCGCCGGAAGCCGTGCCGGGCGGAATCCCCCCGACGGCCGGTGAACTCACCACCCCAGGGCTAGACGGCGCGGTCGCGTCCGCCCAAGGGGAGGAGCGACTCACCCCAAGGGGGGGTTCCCTTCGTCCTCCGGGATGTCGTGGGCCGCCTCACCCGAGACCTACGTTCGTGACGCACATCACCCGAGAGCAGCGACGGGATCCAACCCGAGCAGCACCCGAGAACCGAGAAGGCAGGAACCATGTGGGGCACACTTCCCGACGTCCTGGACAGGGCCTGTGGCTACTACCGTGACCAGGTCGCCATCGTCGACGACGACCGTCAGCTGACCTACCAGGAGCTGCGCGACCTCACCGACAGGATCGGCTCCGCCCTCCTCTCGCTCGGGGTCGAGAAGGGCCAGCGGGTCGGTCTCCTCCTCCCCAACTGCCTGGAGATCATCCCCAGCCAGCACGGCATCTGGAAGGCCGGCGCGGTCCTGGTGCAGATGCCGACCCGGGCGTCGGCGTCGGTCCACCAGGCGAACCTGTCCCAGACCGGCGCGACCGCGCTGATCTACCACGCCTCGCTCGACGACGTCGTCGCGGCGATGCGCGACGAGCTGCCGCAGCTGACCACGTTCATCCGGGTCGGCGGGGACCCGACCGAGTCGGGCGACCACGACTTCTCGACGCTGGTCGACAAGCAGCCCACCGGTCGTCCCGCCGTCGAGATCGACCAGCACGACGAGTGCTACGTGCTGTTCACCTCCGGCAGCACCGGCGAGCCCAAGGGCGTCGTCCAGTCGCACTTCACCTGGGGGCACTACAGCATCACGGCCGGCCTGGAGATCGGCGACACCCGCTGGGGCGAGGTCTTCGCCCACGGCGCGCCGTTGACGCACTACACGCAGATCTTCGTGATGCCGACCTTCCTTCGCGGCGGCACCAACGTGATGCTGCACGGCCTCGAGGTCGAGCCCCTCCTGCAGAGCATCGAGAAGTACAAGGTCACCGCCACCGCCGTGGTGCCCACGATCATCTACCTGCTCCTCGACCACCCGCGCCGGGCGGACTTCGACCTGTCGTCGCTCCACACCATGCTGTACGCCGGGTCGCCGATCGCGCCCGAGCGGCTGCGCCAGGCACTCGAGGTCTTCGGGCAGATCTTCATCCAGGCCTACGCCGGCACCGAGCCGGGCTACGTCTCGGTCCTGCGCAAGGCCGACCACCGGGTCGACAGCGACGAGGCGATCGAGCGTCTCGCGTCCGGTGGCCGTCCGATCCCGTACGTCGAGGTGTCCATCCAGGACGACGACGACAACCCGCTGCCGGTCGGCGAGGTCGGCGAGGTCTGCTCGCGCCAGCTCGGCCAGATGCTCGGCTACGTCGACGCCTCGCGCAACGCGGAGGCGCTGCGGGACGGCTGGGTCCACACCGGCGACATCGGCAAGCTCGACGAGGACGGCTTCCTCTACATCGTCGACCGCAAGAAGGACATGGTCGTCAGCGGCGGCTTCAACGTCTTCCCGCGGCAGGTCGAGGACGTCATCGTCACCAACCCGGCGGTCGCCCAGGCCGCCGTGATCGGCATCCCGCACGAGAAGTGGGGCGAGGCGGTGCACGCCTTCGTCGTCCGCAAGCCGGGTGCTGAGGTCAGCACCGAGGAGATCCAGGCGCAGGTGAAGGCCGAGCTCGGCGCGATCCCGTCGCCCAAGACCGTCGACTTCGTCGACGAGCTGCCCGTCAACCCCGCCGGCAAGGTCGACAAGAAGACCCTGCGGGCCCCGTTCTGGCAGGGCCGCGACCGCCAGGTCGGCTGAGCCACACCCATCCCAGGAGAAGAGAGCAGACCATGAGCGTTCCGCACTACTCGAACTACATCAACGGCGAGTGGGTCGACAACGGCCAGCCGCTCGAGGTGCGCAGCCCGGCGACCGGCGAGCTCGTCGCCACCGTCGCCAAGGGCGGCGTCGCCGAGATCGATGCCGCCGTCGCCGCGGCCAAGGCCGCGCACGCCGAGGGCACCTGGCGCCGTACGGCGCCCGCCGACCGCGCGGCCGTCATCAACGCCGTGGCCGCTGACCTCGCGGGCCGGCTCGAGGAGCTGGCCGCGCTGCAGAGCCGCGAGAACGGCGCGACCATCCGCGTCACCGGCGCGCTGCACGTCGGACTGTCGATCGCCAACATGCAGTTCATCGCCGCCCAGGCCGCGGAGTACGAGTTCGAGAAGGCCGGTCCGGAGATCGGTCCCGTGCCCGCCGAGGGCATCCTGCGCCGCGAGCCGCTCGGCGTCGTCGGCGCGATCGTGCCGTGGAACATCCCGCTGCTCACCATCGTCTGGAAGGTCACGCCCGCGCTGGCCGCCGGCAACACCGTCGTCCTCAAGCCCGACGAGCACGCGCCGCTGCTCGCGCTCGAGCTCGCCAAGGCCTTCGAGGCCGCCGGCCTGCCGAAGGGCGTGCTCAACGTCGTCGTCGGCGACGGCCACGACGCCGGCGCGCGGCTCAGCCAGCACCCCGACGTCCGCAAGGTCGGTTTCACCGGATCCACCGAGGTCGGCAAGGCCATCCTCGGCGCCTCGGCCGACAACATGAAGCGGGTCACCCTCGAGCTCGGCGGCAAGGGCCCGAACATCCTGCTCGACGACGCCGACCTCGACGTCGCGATCGACGGCGCGATCTACGCCTGCATGGCCAACAACGGCGAGGCCTGCGAGG
>DATLIG010000244.1:0-19599 GCA_035539555.1 Nocardioides sp.
CCAGCGCGCGGGCGGCCTCCTCGGCAGCGGCGGCAGCGCCGAGGAAGGCGGTCAGGGTCTCGCGGATGCGGCCCATGCCCTCGTCGTCGCCGACCAGCGGACCCAGCTGCCGGGCCATGAACCGGTCGACCTCCGGTGAGCAGCCGAGCAGGACGGGGAGCTCCACGTCGTCGTACCGGGTGAGCCAGGTGGTGTCGCCGGGCGCCGCGACGCGCAGGGCGCCCTGCGCCTCGCGGTGGCTGGCGACCAGGCCGGCGATGCCGCTCGTCGACGTCCCGACGCCCACGCAGGTGTCGACGCGCGCGGCCGAGGAGTTGGCCGCGGACAGGCCGTCGAGGTCGAGCGGGTCGCGCGTGCCGACCCACATCCACAGCTGTCGGCCGCCGGGCTTGACGATCAGCGGGTTGCTGGCGCCGACGGCGCGGACGAGGTCGGCCGCGAGCGTCTCGAGCGCGCCGGCCCGCTCGGCATCGCCGACCGACAGCACGAAGGCCGTGTGGTGGACCGAGATCGGGTAGCCGCCGAGCGCGGAGGACGCCTCGCGGGCATCGGTCAGCTCGCCGGAGAGGATGGCCTTGACCGACTCGTAGCGCTGCGCCGCGGCCCCGGCCAGCACCCGGCTGCGGGTGCCCTGGTAGATCTCGACGGACGCGCTGATCGACTTGTCGAGCCAGACCCCGGCCCGACTCCAGAAGTACAGGAGCAGGTCGGCGCGGTCGAAGTCGCTCGGCGGCAGGTCCTTGATCAGCTCGCTGACGTAGTCCCAGACCTCCTGCTGCGCGACCCGGTAGAACTGGATCAGCAGCTCGAGCGGGATCTGCAGGTCGGCGACCAGTGCGGAGAGCCGCTGCGCGGCGTCGACGAGGTGGAAGTGCTGCGCCGGCTGCGCGAAGTCGGCGAGGAACGCGACCCAGTGCTCGCGCACGGTGATCCGCAGCAGCTCGTCGAGGCCGTCGAAAGCGCGGACGTCGGGCATCTCGGTCAGGATCGAGTCGGCGATCCGGTCGACCCACGCGTCGACCTGCGCCGGCTGCGCCTGCTCGGCGACGTATGCCAGGAGCCAGGGCTCGATCCCGTTGGGCACGCCGTCGTTGCTCACCGGCCCACCGTAGCCATCCCCCGAGGCTCTTGTGCAGCAGGACAATCCGCCCGGCGAGCGTTGGACAGGCGCCACGAGCCTGTGACGGTCGTCTCCCGGTGTCATGGACCTTCACCGGAAGCGACGTCCAAGCAGGGGGACGTCGCCCGGCCAGCTCCGAAGGATGTGCCGCCGTGGCCGAGACGCGTGCAGACCACGACTACGACGTCCTCGTCATCGGCTCGGGCTTTGGCGGCTCCGTGACGGCGCTCCGGCTGACGGAGAAGGGCTACCGGGTCGGCGTCCTCGAGGCAGGTCGCCGGTTCGCCGACGAGGAGTTCGCGAAGACCTCGTGGGACGTGCGGAAGTTCCTCTGGGCGCCCCGTCTGGGCTGCTTCGGCATCCAGCGGATCCGGCTGCTGCGCGACGTGGTCGTGCTCGCCGGCGCGGGCGTCGGCGGTGGCTCGCTCGTCTACGCGAACACCCTCTACGAGCCGGCGTCGGACGCGTTCTACAACGACCCCCAGTGGCGGCACATCACCGACTGGAAGGCCGAGCTGGCGCCGTACTACGACCAGGCGAAGCGGATGCTCGGGGTCGTCGAGAACCCGACCGTCACCGCCTCCGACGAGATCATGCGGGAGGTGGCCGACGAGATGGGCGTCGGCCACACCTACCGACCGACGCCGATCGGCGTCTGCTTCGGCGCCGACGGCGAGAAGCAGCCGGGTGCGGTGGTCCCGGACCCCTACTTCGGTGGTGCCGGCCCCGAACGGCGCGGCTGCATCGAGTGCGGCGAGTGCATGACGGGCTGTCGCCACAACGCCAAGAACACGCTGCTGAAGAACTACCTCCACCTCGCCGAGCAGGCGGGCGCCGAGGTCCTCGAGCGCACGACGGTCGACGCGGTCACGCCCCGCCCCGACGGTGGGTACGACGTCACGACCCACCGCTCGGGCAGGTCGGCCCGGCGCAGGCGCGTCGTCAGTGCGGGCCAGGTCGTCCTGGCCGCCGGCACGTGGGGGACCCAGGAGCTGCTGCACGGCATGCGCCGCTCCGGCGACCTGCGCGAGCTCTCGGACCAGCTCGGCCACCTGACCCGCACCAACTCCGAGGCCCTGTGCGCGTCGAGCACGAAGATGCGCAACAAGGGCCGGTACGACTTCCACCACGGAGTCGCGATCACCTCCTCGATCCACCCCGACCCGGTGACCCACGTCGAGCCGGTGCGCTACGGCAAGGGCTCCGGCCTGATGGGCATGCTGCTGACGGTCATGACCGACGGCGGCGGCCGGACGCCGCGCTGGCTGCGCTGGGTCGGGCAGGCCCTGCGCCACCCGCTGCTCCTGCTGTCCTGCCTGGGCGGCCTCGGCAGCTGGCCCGAGCGCACGATCATCGCGCTGGTCATGCAGACCAGCGACAACTCGATCACCGTCTTCCCGAAGCGCGGTCGCGCCGGCAGGCGCGCCCGGCTCACGTCGAAGCAGGGCCACGGCGAGCCGAACCCCACGTGGATCCCGGCCGCCAACGACGTCGTGCGCAACATCAGCAAGCGGATCGACGGTGGCTCGTACTCGACCGTCGGCGAGATCTTCAACATCCCCATGACGGCGCACTTCCTGGGGGGATGCGCGATCAGCGAGACGCCGGAGACCGGTGTCATCGACCCCTACCACCGGGTGCACGGCCACCCGGGCCTCCACGTCGTCGACGGCGCCGCGATCTCGGCCAACCTGGGCGTCAACCCGAGCCTGACCATCACCGCCCAGGCCGAACGCGCGATGTCGCTGTGGCCCAACAAGGGCGAGCGGGACGAGCGCCCCGCGCCCGGTGCGGGCTACCAGCGGCTCACGCCGGTCGCGCCTGCGCGGCCGGCCGTCCCGCCGACCGCGCCCGCCGCGCTGCGCCTTCCGCTGTACGTCGTCGGGGCCCCGGCCGCGAAGGACGCAACGGAGGCCACGGCATGACCCTCGCTCCCGAGCGCCCGCCCGCGCCGAGGGGCCCCGGCCCCGCCGGCATGTCCGCGGGCTCGCGCACGATGGCCAACGACGCGCTACGCGGCACGGTGCCCTTCAAGGCGATGTCGACCTTCGGTGACTTCTACACCTTCGTCGGCAAGGTCTTCCGGACCATGTTCACGACCCGGTTCCGCTTCGCCGAGTTCATCTCGCAGGCGTGGTTCGTGACGACCGTGTCCTTCGGGCCGGCGCTGCTGGTGTCGATCCCGTTCTGCGTCGTGATCATCTTCCAGGTCAACCAGCTGCTCATCCAGATCGGTGCGGTCGACCTCGCCGGTGCGGGTGCCGCGGTCGCGGTCGTCCGCGAGATCGGGCCGATCGTCTCCGTGCTCGTCGTCGCCGGTGCCGGTGCGACCGCCATCTGCGCGGACCTCGGCTCGCGCAAGATCCGCGAGGAGATCGACGCGATGGTGACCCTCGGCATCGACCCGATCGAGCGGCTCGTCGTACCGCGGATCGTGGCGTCGACGCTCGTCGGCGTCGCGCTCAACGGCATGGTGACCGTGGTCGGCCTCGTCGGCGGCTACTTCTTCTCGGTCGTCCTGCAAGGCGCGACACCCGGGCTCTACCTGTCCGACCTGACCCTCCTGGTCGGGCTCCCCGACTTCCTCGCCTCCGAGGCCAAGGCCGCGATCTTCGGCCTGCTCGCCGGACTGACGGCCTGCTACCTCGGGCTCAACGCGAAGGGCGGGCCCAAGGGCGTGGGCGAAGCGGTGAACCAGACCGTGGTCTTCGCGTTCATGCTGCTCTTCGCGGCCAACAGCGTGATCAGCGCCCTCTTCCTCCAGATCAAGCTGGGAGCGTGAGGTGGTCGTGCCCATCAAGCAACTCGCCAGGCCGACCACGGCCCTGCGCAACCTGGGTGACCAGCTCAGCTTCCACGGTGACGCCTACTCGCACATGCCGCGGGTGCTCAAGCACTACCCGAAGGAGGTCGTGCGGCTGCTGGCCGAGGTGTCCCTCGGCACCGGCGCCCTGGCCCTCATCGGCGGCACCGTGCTGGTCATCGGCTTCCTCACCGCCGCCTCCGGCATCGAGGTCGGCCTGCAGGCCTACACCTCGTTCGACAACATCGGCGTCTCGACGTTGTCCGGCTTCTTCTCGGCGTACTTCAACACCCGCGAGGTCGCGCCGATCATCGCCGGCATCGCCCTCACCGCGACGGTCGGCGCCGGCTTCACCGCGCAGATCGGCGCGATGCGGGTGAGCGAGGAGATCGACGCGCTCGAGGTGATGGCCGTGCACCCGGTGCCCTTCCTGGTCACCACGCGGATCATCGCCGGGATCATCGCGGTCGTCCCGCTGTTCGCCATCGCCCTGATGATGTGCTGGCTGGCGACCTACCTGGTCGTCACGGTCGGCTACGACCAGGCGCCGGGCACCTACCTGCACTACTTCGACACCTTCCTGATCCCGAGCGACCTGTTCCTCGCGATCATCAAGGTCGTCCTGATGGCACTCGTGATCGTGTCGATCTGCTGCTACCACGGCTTCCGCGCCGCCGGCGGGCCCGCCGGCGTGGGCAAGGCAGTCGGCAAGGCGGTCCGGTCCGCGCTGATCTGCACGATGTTCATCGACCTGATCTTCGCGATCGCGATCTGGGGTGGACCGTCGGTCCACATCGCCGGGTGAGCGGGCCGATGACCACTTCATCCACCGCGCACGCGCACCGGATCGACCGCCAGGTCGTCTACGGCTTCGTCTTCCTGGGCCTGATCGTCGCGCTCGTCGCGGGCACGATCGCCAAGTACCAGGGCGCCTTCGACGACACCATCGAGGTGACCGTCGAGGCCGACCGGGCCGGGCTCACCCTCGCCTCGGGCGCGCCGATCAAGCTGCGCGGTGTCGAGATCGGCACCGTCGGCGACATCGCGACCGACGGTCGGCAGGTGACGATCACCCTCGAGATCGACAAGGACAAGGTCGACCGCGTGCCGGCCGACGTGACCGCGCAGATCGTGCCGCCGACCGCCTTCGGCGCCAAGTACGTCCAGCTCACCCCGGTGGACGCCGACGCCGGCGGCGGCCCGTCGATCGAGGCCGGTGCCGTGATCCCGGCCGACAAGGTGACAGTCGAGGTCGACGAGGCCTTCGAGAACCTCACCAAGGTGCTCGACGTCGCCCGTCCCGCCGAGGTCAACTCCGCCCTCACCGCGGTCGCCGGCGCCCTCGACCAGCGCGGCCGGCTGATCGGCGACCTGATCTCCCAGGCCGACGCCTACCTCGTCTCGTTCAACCCGTCGCTGCGGACCCTGAGCGCCGACCTGCGCGTCGCCGACGACGTCGCCGACGTGTACGACGTCGCGCGGCCCGACCTCGTCGCGGCACTCAGCCAGACCGGCACCGTCTCCCGGACGCTGGTGCGCCAGCAGGCGTCGCTGCGGGCCCTGGAGCGCAGCCTCACCGGCTTCAGCGACGAGGCGGACACCCTGCTGCGGAGCTCGGAGAAGGACCTCGTCACGACCCTGGAGCTGCTCGGTCCGGTCACGAAGGTGCTCGAGCGCTACTCGCCCGAGCTCCCGTGCGTCGTCCTCGGTCTGGCGTCGGCCAACAAGCTCGCCGAGGCGGCCGTCGGTGGCACCCACGACGGTGTCACGACGATCACGCGGCTGATCCCCGGTCGCGACCCCTACACCTATCAGGACAACCTGCCGCAGATCGGCGACGACCGCGGCCCGGCCTGCTACGGCCTGCCCTACGTCACGCCGGCGGAGGCGGAGCAGGCGCCGCCGCGCTTCCGCACCGGCGCCAACCCGTACGTCGGCCCGCAGCCCACGCCCGACCAGGCGGTCCTCGACACCCTGCTCGGCCTGATCGAGGGAGGGACGCAGCTCCGATGAGTCGTGCAGATCGGATCAGTCCGGAGAAGCGCCGCGAGCGCAACGACCTGATCAAGTTCAGCGCCTTCCTGGCGATGGCAGCGGTCTTCACCTTCTGGGTCGCCGCCGTCACCGGCGAGATCCGCCCGGGTGGTCGCGAGGTCTACAAGGCGGTGTTCGACGACGTGTCCGGACTGGCGGTCGGCGACGAGGTGCGGGTCGCGGGCGTCGACATCGGCAAGGTCCGCGAGATCGACGTCCAGGCTGACAACACCGTGCTGGTCACCTTCGACGTCCGCGAGGGCCAGGAGCTGACGAAGGGCACCCACGCGACGATCCAGTACCGCAACCTGATCGGTGACCGGGTCGTCCAGCTGACCCGGGGAGACGAGGGAAGTGCCGACGGGGACGAGGTGCTCGCCGCCGGTGGCACCCTGCCGGCCACGCAGACCGCCTCGGCGCTCGACCTCGACACCCTGCTCAACGGCTTCAAGCCGCTGTTCGCCGGCCTGAGCCCGACCCAGGTCAACGAGCTGTCGGGCCAGCTGATCCAGGTGCTGCAGGGCCAGCAGTCGTCGGTCGCGACGCTCGTCGACAACGTCGCGTCGTTCACCACGACGATCGGCGACCGCGAGCAGCTCATCGGCGAGGTGATCCGCAACCTCAACAGCGTGCTCGGCACGGTGGACGCGCGCAAGGAGACCGTCGGGCTGCTGCTCGACCGCCTCGACGCGCTGCTCACCGGCCTCGACGGGCAGGACACGCAGGTGCTCGACGCGGCCGCCCGGATCAGCGGGTTCGCGGATCGCACGTCGACCCTGGTCAGCCGGGCACGGGGCGACCTGCGCGCCGACCTGCAGGGCCTCGCGGTCACCGCCCGCGGTCTCGACAAGAGCAAGGGCACCCTCGACGCGGTGCTGAAGAAGTTCCCCAGCCACTACGACAAGGTCCAGAACACGGCGTCGTACGGGAACTTCTTCAACTTCTTCCTCTGCGGTGTCCGGGTCCAGACCGGCCTCGGCAAGGGCCAGCCGATCCTCACGCCGTGGATCTACTCCGACACCCCGAGGTGCGAGCCATGACCACCCGACCGAGTTCTGTCTCTCCTCCGCTTCGCTCCCCCGAGCCACACCTCGTCGGGGACCCCGGATGAGCCGGGAGACCAGCGCCGAGCGCCTCGCGGTCCGCGGCATCATCGGCACGCTCGTGCTGGTGCTCGCCGTGATGGCGGCGATGAACATCAACAAGCTGCCGCTCATCGGCAACAGTGACGTGATCGAGGTCGACTTCGCCGAGGCCGGAGGTCTCAAGGGCGGTGACGCCGTGATGATCTCGGGCGCGCAGGTGGGCAAGGTGCGCGAGGTCGGCATCGACGGCGACCACGTCACCGCCAAGGTCGTGCTGACGGACGACTCGGTCAGGCTCGGCGACCTGACCGAGGCCCGGATCATCACGATCACCCTGCTGGGCCGGGCGGCCGTCGAGCTCGAGCCGCGCGGCAGCGGCGACCTGGAGGCGGGGGACACGATCCCGGTCGAGCGGACGTCGTCGCCGTACAACCTCACCAGCACGCTCAACGAGCTCACCGAGACCACCGCCGCGATCGACAAGTCGCAGCTGGCCGCGGCGCTCGACCAGGCGTCGAAGACGCTCGACGCCAGCAGCCCCGATCTCGGCCCGGCGCTGGAGGGCATCACCGCGCTGTCGCGGGCGGTCTCCTCCAATGACGACGAGCTGCGCTCGCTGCTCGCCCGCGCCGACGGGGTCACCGAGGTGCTCGCCAGTCGCGACGAGCAGATCGCCTCGCTCCTCGGCTCCGGGCGCTCCCTGCTGACCGAGCTCGACGCGCGGCAGGAGGTCGTGACCGACCTGCTGGCCAGCGCCCGGGAGCTCTCGACCGCACTGCGCACGCTGCTGAAGGACACCGACGACGTGCTCGGGCCGGCGCTCGACCAGCTCGACGGCGTGGTCGACGTCCTCAACAGGAACAAGAAGAACCTGCAGGCGACCATCACCGGGCTGCGTGGCTACGCGACGGCCTTCGGTGAGGCGATCTCGAGCGGACCGTGGTTCGACGCCTACATCCAGAACCTGACCTCGCCCTCGACCCTCGCCCCGATCATCTCCGGAGTGATCCCATGAGCACCCTGATCTCCGGGCGCCGCGTCGTGACCCTCCTGGTCGTCGCGGCCGTCGCGCTCGGCTTCCTCGCATGGAACCGCGACACCAGCAGTACGACGGTGCACGCGATGTTCTCCAGCGCCGAGGGGCTCAACACCGGCGACGAGGTGAAGGTGCTCGGCGTCCGCGTCGGCGAGATCACCGGCATCGAGAACAAGCCCGAGGGCGTCCTGGTCACCATGGAGGTCGACGCGGGCCAGCCGATCCCGGCCGACGCGCACGCCGCGATCGTGTCACCCAGCCTGGTCAGCGGCCGCTTCGTGCAGTTCGAGCCGGTCTGGACCGGCGGCGACCGGCTCGAGGACGGCGCCACGATCGCCCTCGAGAAGACGGCCGTGCCGGTCACCTTCGACGACGTCAAGCAGCAGCTGACCGACCTCGCCACCACCCTCGGCCCCGACAAGGGCAAGCAGGACGGGCCGCTGGCCGAGGCGATCACCGCGATCGAGAAGGGCCTGCGCGACGGCAACTCGACCGACCTTCGCCAGGCGATCTCCGCGCTGCAGGGCGCCGCGACCGCGCTGTCCGACGGGCGCACCGACCTGTTCGGCACGATCCGCAACCTGAACACCTTCACGAAGAACCTCGCCCTCAACGACGCCGCGCTGCGCGGGTTCACGTCCGAGCTCGACGACGTCGGCGGCGTACTCTCCGCCAACCGCGCCAACCTCAGCGGCGCCCTCCGCGACCTGGGCACGGTGCTCGACGCGGTGGAGAGGTACTTCGAGAGGCACCGCGGCCGGATCAAGGAGTCGGTCACCGACCTCAACACGCTCGCGGCCACGCTGGCCGACCGCTCCAACGAGCTCGCCGGGGTCCTCCACGTGGCGCCGCACGCGGTCGTCGACCTGAGCAACACCATCCAGGACCAGGCGATCACCGGGCGGGCGACGCTCAGCGGGCTCGACGACGTCGCCTCCCTGCTGTGCGGGGCGATCCTCGGCGCCGGCGGGACCAGCGAGCAGTGCACGACGGCGCTCCAGCCGCTGCTCGGCCTGCTCGGCCTCGACAAGGTGGGAGGCACCCAGTGACCCGTACGACGACCCGTCCCCGCTCGCGGTGGCTGGCCGCGGTCCTCCTCGCCGGCGCACTGCTCGGCTCCGGATGCGACATCCAGCCCAACGACAACACCCTGCCCGGTCAGGTGGCCGTGGGCGACGACGGCTACACCGTCACCGTCCACTTCGACCAGATCGAGAACCTCGTCCCGAACTCGACGGTCCAGAAGGACAACGTCGTGATCGGCACGGTCGGCGAGATCGACGTCGAGGGCTGGGAGGCGGTCGTCGAGCTGCACCTGCTCGAGGACGTGCCGCTGCCGAAGGACGTCGTGTTCTCCATCGGGCAGAAGACCCTCCTCGGCGCCCAGTACGTCGAGGTGTCGATCCCCGGCTCGGGCGACGGCCGCTCCGACGTCGGCGCCGACCGGGTCGCCCTGGCCGCGGCCGACACCGGCGCGACCGGTCCCGTGCTCGAGGACGGCGACGTGATCGGCGTCGAGCAGACCGGCACCTACCCGGCGACCGAGCAGGTCCTCGGTGCCGTCGCGCTGCTGCTCAACAACGGCGGTCTCTCGCAGATCAGCACGATCACCGGCGAGCTCTCCACCGCGCTGCGCAACAAGGTCCCCGACACTCGCGGCCTGATCCGCCACGCCAACGAGCTGCTGGCCGTCCTCGACGCCAACAAGGGCGAGATCGTCACCGCGCTGGAGTCCCTCAACAGCCTGTCCGCCGGGCTGCGCAAGGACGAGACGCGGATCGCCACGGCGATCGACCGGATCACCCCCGGCCTCGAGGTGCTGGAGACCGAGCGGGCCCGGCTGGTCAGGGCGCTGACCCACGCCGGCAGGGCCGGCGACCGCGCGGTCCGTGTCGTCGACGCCAGTGAGAGCGCGCTGCTGGCCAACCTCGACTCGCTCGGCCCGATCCTGGCCCACCTCGGCAAGGTCAGCGACACCCTCCCCGACGCGCTCAAGATCGCGATCACCATCCCGTTCCCGGTGATGACGGCGTCCAACGCGCTCAAGGGCGACTACGCCAACCTCTACGCCACCCTCGACCTGAGCACGACCGCACTGTCCGACGCGTGGCTCGGTGGGCTCTCCCCGGCGCTGCAGGCCGGCGACCCGATCGAGAACCCGCTGGCACCGGCCACCGAGGACTCCGGGACGGCCACCGGTGACGACACCGGCGGCAGCGCTCCGGCGAAGCCGGAGCAGGACGAGCCGGCGACGCCCACGCCGTCCGAGGAGCCGAAGTCCGGTTGCCTGCTCCAGATCCTGGGCCTCTGTTAGGACACGCCGATGCTGCTCACACCCCTCATCAAGCGCCAGCTGCGCATCTTCGCGGTGCTCTCCACCGTCGCGCTCGGCCTCGCGTTCCTCCACTACGCCCGCGTCCCCGCGATGCTCGGCGTCGGCGTGTACGACGTCACCGTCGACTTCGAGGACGCCAGCGGCCTCTACCCGAAGGCAGCGGTGACCTACCGCGGCGTCAACGTCGGCCAGGTCTCCGACCTCGACATCAGCGACGACGGCGCGATCGCCACCCTGCGCATCGACAACGGGCCCGAGATCCCCGCCGGCGTCTCCGCCGAGCTGCACAGCACGTCCGCCATCGGAGAGCAGTACGTCGACCTGGTGGACCCCACCGGCAAGGAGTCCGGCGGCGGCGAGACCCTCGCCGAAGGCGACGCGATCCCGCGCGAGCGCGCGGTCGACATGCCCCAGATCACCCCCGTCCTCGACTCCCTCAACCGGCTCCTCGCGTCGGTGCCGAAGGAGGAGACCAGGGCCGTCCTGGATCAGGTCGACGAGGGACTGGGCGGCTCCGGGCCGGAGCTGAGCGAGCTGGTCGACTCCTCCGGCAAGCTGCTCACCGAGGCGCAGGCGCAGATCGACGCGACCAGCTCGCTGATCTCCGCGCTGGAGCCGGTCCTCGGCACGCAGGCCGACCTGGCGCCGCGGACCCGCGGCTACGCGGACTCGCTCGACGAGGTCACCGCCGCGCTCGCGAAGGACGACAGCGCGGACCTGCGCCGGCTGCTGACGAACGCACCGGGCGGCCTCGACGCCGCCACCGCCACGGTCACCGACCTCCAGCCGGTGCTGCCGATGATGCTGGCCAACCTGACCACCAACGCGCAGGTCCTCCACACCTACCTGCCGCAGGTCAAGCAGACCCTGGTGGTCTACCCGTCGCTGGTGGCCCGCCTGCAGTCGGCGGTCAACCCACGCGCCGAGCAGGGCGACGTCCAGCTCGACCTGCGCGCGACGCTCAACAACCCGCCCACCTGCCAGAGCGGCTACCTTCCGGCGAAGCAGCGGCGCAGCCCGCGCATCACCGAGACCCGCCCGGTCGACCGGCTCGCCCACTGCGACCTCGCCCCCGACAACCCGACCGCGATCCGGGGCGCCCGCAACCTGCCCTGCCCGCAGTCGAGCGCCCGCGGACCGCTGCCGGCGGCGTGCGGCATCACCTTCCGCGGCGGCGTGTGGCCGGCGTCGAGCGGCACCGTCGCCTACGACCTCGCGGTCGGCCGCGGCGACGGGTCCGCCGCGAAGGACGTGACGACCGGCCGGTCGGTGGGCGCCGACGACCTCTGGAAGATCCTCGTGCTCGCACCCCTGGAGGCGAACTGACATGACCGCTGACACCACCAGCCCGACCCTGGAGCGCCCCAGGATCACGCTGCGGTCGCCCACCCCCGGCTCGGTCGCCACCGCCGTCCTGGTGCTCGCGCTGCTCGCCGTGGGCGGCTGGCGGGCCCTCGCCTGGCAGGACGCCCGCGACCGGATCGCCGACGAGAAGGCCGCCGCGGCGGCGGCCAGTGCAGAGGTGGAGGGCCTGATCGACATCAGCGGCGCCACGTCCGACGCCGACATGGCGAAGCTCCTCGACGGCGCCACCGCCGACTTCCGCTCGGAGCTCGAGGCCCAGGCCGACCGGCTCCAGAAGGCGCTGTCCGCCAACAAGGTGGAGGCCACCGGGGAGACGGTCTCGACCGGGGTGGTGAAGCTGGACGGCGACAAGGCGACCGTGATCGTCGCCGCCACCGGCACCGTCCGGAACAGGAGCACCAAGGCCGCCGAGCCGCGCAACTACCGGCTCGAGGTCGACCTGGTCAGGAGCGACGGCGACTGGCTCGTCTCGGGACTGGAGTTCGTGGCATGAGCACCGTGACCGGGGAGGCCCGCGTGAGCGACGAGACGACCGAGCAGGCGACCGCGGACACCGCGGTGAAGGACGGAGGGCGAGCTGGGGGGACGGCGACCAGTGCGGGTCGGGGGGCCCGCCTGGTCGCCGTGGGAGCGGTCGTCCTGGCCGCGGCCGCGGCCGTGTTCTGCGGCGTCCAGGCCCACCGCGCCGGCGCCGAGGCCGACGCCCGCGCCGAGGCGCTCGCCGCTGCCCAGAAGCGCGTCCCCGAGCTGCTCGGGTACGACGCCTCGACCCTCGACGAGGACCTCTCCGACGCGCTCGCCCAGACGACGGGGGAGTTCACGTCCGACTACGGCCAGATCCTCGACGATGTCGTGAAGCCCCAGGCGAAGGCGCGCTCGATCAGCACGGTGGCCCAGGTGAGCGCGGCCGGCGTGGTCCGCGGCGACGCCGACCAGGTCGTCGTACTGCTGTTCCTGACGCAGACCACGACCACGGGCAAGGACGGCGCGACCGTCGCCGGCAGCCGGGTCGAGGTCACCATGGAGCGCACCGGCGACGACTGGAGGATCGCCGGGCTGCGCCCGGTGTGAGGCGTCGTTCGTCGAGGAGGTTGCCCCGGCGACCGTCACGAGACGCCCGGGCCCGGTGCAGCTGCTGTGCCGGTGGGGTCTGCCACGTGACGGGCACGGGTCTCGTGACGCCCGTCGGCCTTGCCCCGCGCGTTCGCAAGCTCACGCGCGGCGGCCTCAGTCGGGAAGGTTGAACTCCACCTGCGCGAGCAGCGGGTCGCGCAGGCCGGTGGCGTCGTGCTCCCACCACACGTCGCGATAGACCACCCGCCCGGTCATCCACGGCTCGTGTCCCGGCAGAGCGACGACCTGGAAGGCCGGGCGGGGGATCCGCGGCGACGGCGCCTCGATGCCGTACGACGACGCGGGCTGCCACCCGTGCCGCGCGTAGTAGCCGGGGTCGCCCTCGAGGACGACGACCGGCGAGCCGAGTCGGGTCGCCTCGGCCACCGCGGCGGCGAGCAGGGCGGCGCCGATGCCGGTGCGCTGGCGGTCCGGGACGACGCTGAGGGGGCTGAGCACGAGGATGTCGAGCAGCTCGGAACGGGCGTCGAGCCAGCCGTGGCTGAGGCCGACGTGCCCGACCACCTCGTCGCCGTCGACGGCGACCAGCTGCGCCCGGTCGAGCCCGCGTGCGACCACGTCGGCCCACAGGTCGACGATCGCGGTGCCCTCGTCGCCGAACGCCGCCGCGATCACGGCCGCCGCGCCGTCGCGGTCCGCCTCGGTCAGGGGTCGCACGGTCGCGGTGCTGGTCGCTGCGCTGCTCATTGCCCCAGCATGCCGTACCGTCCGGGCCGCCCGGGCCACGTGTTGCGTCATGCGTTGCGGTCGTCGGGGCGCTCGCTTCGCATGACCTCACCGTGCGGCGGCTCCGGGCCACCTGTGGGGTCATACGTTGCGCGCGCTGGGACGCTCGCTTCGCATGACGTCCCCACCCGGGCTCCGGGCTCCGGGGCGGGTGCGAAGGCACTCAGCGCTGTGCGGCGAGCTCCCGCACGGACGCGAGGTCGTACGAACCCGCGTCGGTGCCGAGGCCCTGGGCCACCTGGGCGGCGGTCGCGCAGCCGAGCCGGGCGGCGTCGGCCGGGTCCAGCCCGAGCGACAGGCCCCGGAGGAAGCCGGCGGAGAACGCGTCGCCGCAGCCGGTGGTGTCGACGACCTCGATCGGGAAGGCCGGCACCTCCACGACACCCTCGGCCGTCGCGACGAGGGCACCCTTCGCGCCCTGGGTGACGGCGACGCAGCCGACACCATGGCCGAGGAGCGCCTGCGCTCCCTCGGCCAGCGACGCCGCGCCGGTGAAGCCGAGGACCTGCTCGTCGTTGGGGAGCAGGAAGTCGGTGTGGGGGAGGGCGTCGGCGATCCAGGCGAGCATGTCCGCATCCCCCGGTGCGAGTACGTCGACCGAGGTGGTCACGCCCGCCGCGCGGGCCTTGCCGAGGAGCTGCCCGGCGGCCTCGCCGCCGAGGAACTCGGGTCCACCGAGGTGGAGATGGGTCACGCCCTCCAGCAGGTCCGGGGGCAGGTCGTCGAGCGTGAAGGCACCGTTGGCGCCGATGCAGTGCCACGCGGGCCGGTCGCCGTTGGGCCGCACCGGCAGCACGGACGCGGACGTCTGCGCCTCGGCCTTGCGGACCAGCCCGTCGACCACGACGCCCTCGCGCGCGAGCAGCGCGAGCAGGGTGTCGCCGACCGGGTCGGTGCCGACGGCGCCGTAGGACCGCACCTCGGCGCCGAGCCGGGCGAGCACGACGGCGGTGCCGCCGGCGGTCCCGGCCGGGGACATCCGGATGGCCTCGACGAGCTGCCCGTCGGAGCCGGGCGGGATCGACTCGATGCCGAGGACGTGGGTGTCGAGGACGTGGACGCCGACGGCGGCGACGGTCATGGCGGTGGTCACGGGGTGTTCTCCTTGGGGGCGCCGTAGTCGCGCTCGATGGCGACCCGGATGACGTCGGCCTGCTGCTCGGCGCTCAGCACCCGCGGGGTGCCGAGCGCCGACGCGCGGTGGTGGAGCTGGCAGAGCCACTCGAGCAGGACGGCGTTCTCGACCGCCTTCTCGAGGGTGCCGCCGACGGCGACCGAGCCGTGGTTGGCCATCAGCGCGGCGCTGCGGCCCTCGAGCGCGGTGCGGACGGAGGCGGCCAGCGCGTCGGTCCCGAAGGTCGCGTACGACGCCACCCGGACCTCGCCGCCCAGCGCGAGCTGCTGGTAGTGCAGCACCGGCAGCTCGTCGAGGACGCAGGCCACCGCGGTGGCGAAGGGCGCGTGCGTGTGCACGACGGCGGCGACGTGGGGGCTGTCGTCGTACACGCCGAGGTGGAGGGCGAGCTCGGAGGTGGGTGCGAGCCGTCCCTCGACGACTCGGCCCCCACCGGAGAGCGAGACCACGGTGACGTCCGACGGGGTACAGGCGCCGAGCACGACGCCGGTGCCGGTCACGGCCACGAGGTCGCCGGCGCGGGCGCTGACGTTGCCGGCCGTGCCGACGAGCAGGCCGGCGTCGGCGAGCTGCCGGGACGCCGCGGCGACGCCGGCCCGGAGGCCCCCGGTCTGGGGGAGGCTCACCGGACGGTGACCTTCTGCAGGTAGCCCGCGACCAGGTCGATCGCCTCGTCGATGAGGAACTCGTCGCCGCGCGGGTCGCGCTCGAAGGCGAGCTGGAACGCGCGGTCGCCCAGCTCGACGGCCAGCTCGCCGATGGCGACGAGCTCGGCGTCGGTGTAGCGGCCCTGGTCGACCAGGCCGAGGCCGGCGGCGTACGCCAGCAGGTTCTCGGTGATCCGCTTGTTGTGGTGGCGGCCGTAGTCGTAGACCGCGGCGTTGGTGCGGCCCCGCATCCAGATCTGCATGAAGGCGGGACGGCGGTGGTAGACCTTCACGAAGGCCCGCATCGACGTCTCCACGAGGCCCGCCATGGTGAGCTCGCCGGCCGCCGCGAGGTCGGTGGCCACCTGGTCGTCCATCTCGGCCATGTCCCGCTCGCAGAGGGCGAGCAGCACGGCCTCCTTGTCGGCGAAGTACTGGTAGAGCGAGGCGACCGGCAGCCCGGCGCTCTCCGCGATCGAACGGGTGGTGAGGCCCTCGACGCCGTCGGCGACGACCAGCTGGGCCGCCGCGTCGAGGATCCGCTCGACGCGCTCGCGGGACCGGGCCTGGGTGGGCAGCCGGCGGCGGCTGGGGCCGACAGCACCCGGGGATGCCTCGGTCGTTGAGCCCTCGACGCTGGCGGAAGTCATGGCCGCAGTGTAGCCTCCCAAACCAGAAACTGACACATATTCACATTCGTCCCTCGGCGAAAGGTGTTCCCTTGTTCTCCTCCGGCCTCCCCGCTGACGCCCTCACGCTCGGCCGCCGCGGCCTGATCGCCGGCGGCGCCGTCGCCCTCGGGGCCGTCGCCACCGACGCGCTCGAGGCCGAGGTCGACGCGGCCACCCTCAGCGGCGCGCTGCCGCGCCGGGTCGACGTGGTGGTCGTCGGGGCCGGGATCGCCGGACTGGTCGCGGCCGACCGGATCGCCCGTCGCGGCCGCTCGGTCCTCGTCGTCGAGGCCCGCGACCGGGTGGGTGGCCGGGTCCTCAACCACGGCCTGCGCACCGGCGGCACGATCGAGGCGGGCGGCGCGTTCATCGGCCCGACGCAGAACCACATCAAGGCGCTCGCCGACGAGCTCGGCATCGGCACCTTCAAGGAGTACGTCGAGGGCAACAACGTCTACGTGTCGTCCAACCCGCTGCTCGGGCGCCAGGAGTTCAAGGGCACGGTCCCGCCGGACCCGACGATCCTGCTCGACGCCGCGCTCGCGCTGATGCGGCTCAACGACATGGCGGCCGAGGTGCCCGTCGACGCACCGTGGGCACACCCGAAGGCCGCCCAGTGGGACGCGATCACCCTCGACGCCTGGATCCGCAGCAACACGCTCAACAGCAAGGGCGTCGACAACCTGATCAAGTCGTGGACCCAGCCCGGGTTCGGCGCCGACCCGGACCAGCTCTCACTCCTCTTCGTGCTGCACTACATCGCCTGCTCGGGCAACGAGACCCACGTCGGCACCTTCGAGCGCAACTCCGACACGGTCGGTGGCGCGCAGGAGAGCCGGTTCGTCGGCGGCTCCCAGCGGGTGCCGCTCGCACTCGCCCGCAGGCTCGGCGACCGGGTCGCGCTGTCGGCCGCGGTCACGCGCATCGAGCACGTCGACGGCCGGGCCGTCGTGCACACCACCCGCGGCCGGGTCGCGGCCCGCCGGGTCGTGGTGGCCGCCCCGCCGAAGCAGGTGCTCGACATGGCCCTGCCCGGCATGCCGGCCGGGCGTCGTACGCTCCTTTCGAAGCTGCAGATGGGCCGCCTGATGAAGTGCGACGCCGTCTACGAGACGCCGTTCTGGCGCGCGGACGGGCTCACCGGCTTCGGCCTCGCCGACTCCGGCGCGGTGCGCGTCGCCTTCGACAACGGCGTGCGCAACACCGACCACGGCATCCTGCTGGCGTTCGTCGGCGGGTCGACCTGGCGGCAGTACGGCTCGCTCTCGCGCGCCGAGCGCCGCACCGCCGTCCTGCAGGGCTTCGCGAGGATGTTCGGCGACAAGGCGCTGAAGCCGATCGAGTACACCGAGCACGACTGGACGCACGAGCGCTGGACCCGTGGCGGCCCGGTCGCGATCTACCCGCCCAACGTGATGGCGACCTACGGCCAGCACATCCACCGACCCTACGGGCGCGTGCACTGGGCCGGGACCGAGACGTCGACGTACTGGACCGGCTACATGGACGGCGCGGTCCGCTCGGGCAAGCGCGCGGCCGTCGAGGTGCTGGAGAAGCTGTGATCCGTCGTACGACGCTCCTCGTCCTGCTCGCCGTGCTGGTGGCCGCCGGGCTGGCCCCCGCGCACGCCGCCGAGCGGGCGCCCGGCACCGCCCGGGTCTTCGCGAAGGTCCAGTCGCCCGGCTTCCCGGCCTACGTCCACGTCCACACCAACGGACGCGTGTACGCCGGCACCTACACCAACCCGGCCGGCGACTCGATGCGCTCGCGGGTCTTCGAGTACACCTCCGGCGGGACGCTGCTGCGCTCCTGGACGGTGCCCGGCCAGGACCTCACCGAGCCGCGCGGCGTGCAGGTCGCGGCCAGCGACGCCCGCGGGCGGCTGGTCCTGCTGGAGAAGTCCCGCGCGCGGGTGCTGACCCTCGACGTGCGCACCGGCCGGTTCCAGGCGCAGGCGACCCTCCCGGACCTTCCGGGCGGCGGGCACCCGATCCCCAACTACGCCACGTGGGGCCCGGGCGGAGCGCTCTTCGTCAGCGACTACGGCCAGGCCGTCATCTGGCGGATCCCCGCGGCCGGCGGCACCCCGCGCGCGTGGTTCACGTCGAAGAAGCTGGAGGGCGTCGCCGGCTTCGGTACGACGGGCCTCGTCTTCGAGCCCGCGACCCGCTCGTTCCTGGTCAGCCAGCAGACCAGCGGCGACCCGCTCGAGCTGTTCCGCGGTCACCTCTACCGGTTGCGCGTCCGCGCCGACGGCGCCCCGGGTGCCCTGTCGACCGTGTGGACGGCCGGCGGCGCGCTCGACCTCCCGGACGGCTTCGGGATCGCCCGGTCCGGCAACATCTACCTCGCCCTGCTCGGGGCCAACAAGCTGGTGAAGCTCAGTCCCACCGGCAAGGTCCTCGCCCGCTGGTCGGCCACCGGATCGGCCGTGCCGTTCGACAGCCCGTCCAACGCGACCTTCCTCGGCACCCGGGTGCTCGTCGCCAACCAGTCCGCCATCCTCGGCGACGCCAGCCACCACGCGATCCTCGACGTGGAGGTCGGCGAGCGAGGAGCGCCGGTCGTCGTACCGAGGGTGTCAGTGCTGCGCTGAGACGGGCGGTCGCCGGGGCGGGCGTCCATGTAACACGCTGTTCGCTCATCTCCCCAGCACTTCTCAGGGCGACGCGGGCCGATTTGCGGCGTGTCGACCCTGAGTTCCGCGGGCCAGATGGGCGAACAGCGTGTTACATCGACTCGGCCGGAACCTCCGCCGGAGCCGCCGCCCCACCAGCACCGAGCGGCGCGGGTCGCCTCGTGAGCCCGCGCACCGACGGCGCCGCCAAGGCGGCCAGCGAGCTGGCGCCCATCACCGCCGCCACCACGACCAGCCACCGGTCGACACCGACGACACCGGAGACCGGACCGGTCAGGGCGAGTCCGAGCGGGCGGCAGACGAACGAGCCGACGAGGTCGAAGGCGTAGACCCGGGAGAGCTTGTCCTCGGCGACGTTCTCCTGGATGGCGAGGTCCCAGCTGACGCTGAAGAGCTGGAGGCCGATGCCGTGGACGGCCGCGCCGGCGAGGACCAGCCAGAGCTGGTCGGCCAGCGCCATCGCCAGTGGGAAGGCGGCCGTCAGCGACAGCAGGACGACGCCGGAGCGGAGGAGGTGGCGCGGGCGCCAGCGCAGCGCGACCAGCCCGCCGAGCACGAAGCCCGCCATCAGTGCGGCCATCGCGCCGCCCCACGCCTCCTCGCCCCAGGCGTCGCCGACGACGATCGGCCCGAGCACTCCCTGTGCCCCGCCGAAGCAGAGGTGGTAGAGCAGCGCCTGCCCGATGAGGAGCCACAGCCAGGTGTGCCGCAGGACCTCGCGGGCGCCGTCGGCCAGCTCGGCGAGCAGCCGTTCGCCGCCGGCGGTCGTGGGCGCCTCGGTGCGGATCATCGCGAAGCAGGCGGCAGCCAGAGCGTAGGTCAGCGCGTCGGCCGCGACCGCCCAGCCGGGACCGGCGGTCGCGACGACGA
>DATLIG010000245.1:0-11532 GCA_035539555.1 Nocardioides sp.
CGCGCCGATCCTCGGCGCGCTGCCGAACCTGGTCCTCACGGTCGTCCCGAGCGTGACGCTCAGCGGCGCGCCGCTGCTGAAGAAGGAGCCCGCGCTCCGCTGCTACGTGTACGCCGCCGGCTGCTGAGGCGGGCTCAGCCGCGGCGCAGCAGCGGGGAGAAGACCTTGCCGAAGGCGCCTCGCTGCAGGCCGTCGTCCTGGTAGGTCGTGTCACCGACGTAGGTCGCCAGGTCCAGGGCCACCCTCACCACCCGCGGCCGGCCGATGCAGGACCGAGGAACGATGACCTTCACGGACGACGTCGCCTGCTCGACGACCACGCGCAGACCGCGACAGGTCGCGGTGTCACCACCGGGTCCCGAGCGGGAGAACGCCGGCCGGTCGGCGCTCGCGCCGCGGCCGCTGACATAGATGCCGTACTCCTGCGCACGCGTGTCGACGCTCGCCGAGAAGTACCACCGGCCCCGCGGCAGCGGAACGGCCATGGTGAACCGCACGACGACCTTCGTGCTGAGGTGCCTCGCCACGAACCTTCGGATGTCGCCGGTACGCCGGTCGGGAACGGCACGGACCCGGCCGTCCTGCACGACCTTGACGACGTCGTGCGCGGCGTCGCGATGGGTCCAGGACTCCGCGCGGGCCCCGGATGCGGTCCCGCAGAGAAGAGCGACGGTGACACCGAAGGTCAAGAGAAGTCGGCAAATGATGTTCATGCGGGGTGTCTCCTTCCCGACGATTCGGTCAGCCGCGGCGGATGAGCGGGGACAGGCGGAGCGCCGCCAGGCCGATGCCGCGGCGGAGCGCGTCGTCGGCGTGGATGATCTGCATGTCGTTGTCGAAGACGGCGACGCCCACACCGACCCGGACGCTGCCCGGCCGGCCGAGGCAGCTGCGGGGCACGGTGAACACGAGTGCGGTGCCGATGATCCGCGAGGACTTGCCGCGGCAGCGGATCTCGTCACCGTTGCCGTTCGTCTTCGTGAACGACAGGCCACGGTCACTGCCGATCTTGATCTGCGTCAGGTCGAAGGACGTGCGGGGCGTCCGGATCTGCGCGAACGCCATCCAGTCGCGCGTCGGGATCGCCTGCATGGTGACCCGGATGACGACGGTCGTGCTGGTGTGTCTGACCGACGTGCGCCACACGTCGCCGGCCCGGCGGTTCGGCGCCGGCACCGCGGTCTCGTCGTCGCCCGTGAAGGTCACGACATCGCTCTTGGGGTCGGCGAGCGACCAGTTCTGGGCCGAGGCGACGCCGGCGGACGAGAAGAGGACGGCGAGGGCGAGGGCGAGGACGGCGAGCAGGCGGCGGAGCGCGGGCATGCCGAAGATCCGAGAGTCGAGGGGGGTCACGGGCGAGATCCTTCCAACCAGAAGGAGTTCTCGCAGGCGAATCGGCAGATCGGGGCGAAGATCCCGACGGGGCCCCTACGACGAGCGGGTACGACGCGTGCGGAGCGAGCCGCGCGAGCACTCCCGCGCGAACCGGGTGACCACCAGGTCGAGGCGCTCGGGGCGACGACGCCACTCCAGCGGCACCTCGGCGCGCTCGAGGGTGGCGGCGGGCAGCTCCGCGACCAGCATCTCGGCGTCGCCGACCGGGTGGAACGGGTCGCGGGTGCGCGAGAGCACCAGCGCCCGAGCGGTGATCGCCGACCGGTCCGCCACCGACGGGGCGAGGCGGCCGAAGAGGACGCCGTGGATCAGGGCGGCCACGGTGGCGGGACGCTGGTCCAGCGTCTCGCGGGCCAGCCGGACCCACTCCGGCAGGATCCGCGACGGCACCGGCCGCGACACGAGGCGCACCAGCCGGAGCGGGAGCGGGGCGAAGCGGGCGGCGTACATCGCCGGCCCGAGGACGGCGAGCTGTGCGGCCAGTGCGTTGTCGAGGACCGGCCCGTCCAACAGCAGGCCGGCGATCCGCTCGGGGGCGAGCACCGCCACCTCGAGCGCCACGTTGGCGCCGAAGGAGCTGCCGCCGACGACCGCACGCGACGCGCCGACGTGGTCGAGCAGCGCCACGACCTGCTCGGCGAACGCGGACACGGAGTAGGCCAGCGGGTCGGCCGGCCGGTCCGATCCCCCGTGGCCGAGCGGGTCCAGCACCAGCACGTGCAGGCCCGCGGCCGCGAGGGTCCGGGCCGCGTGGTCGTGCACCCGCCGGGGCACCAGCAGCGGAGGGACGAGGACGACCCAGGCCTCGCCGGCGCCGTACTCGGTGAACTCGAGGCGGTCGCGTCCGCGAGCGCTCTCCACGAAGTACTGCCCGACCTGCTCCGAGGCCAGGGCCGCCCGTCCCGTCATCTGCCGGTCAGCCGATCGGCGCGATCGGCATCGCCGGGATCGTGGTCCCCCGCGCCCGGTTGGCGGCACAGACGACCGCGCGGAGCGAGGCCGTCACGATGTTGTGGTGGATGCCGATGCCCCACACGATCTCGCCGGCGACCTCGCACTCGACGTAGGCAGCCGCCATCGCGTCGCCGCCCGAGGACAGCGCGTGCTCGGCGTAGTCGAGCACCCGGATGTCGGCGCCGGCCTGCCGCACGCCGTCGACGAACGCCGCGACCGGACCGTTGCCCATGCCGGTGAAGGTCTGCTCCTCGCCACGCACGCGGAGCTGCACCTCCTGGCGGTCGTCACCACTCTCGTCGGTCGTCGAGGAGAAGGCGACCAGGCTGTAGGGCTCCTCGCGGTCGAGGTACTCCTTGCGGAAGATCGCCCAGATCGCCTCGGGCGTCACCTCTCCGCCCTGCGCGTCGGTGTGCTGCTGGATCACGCGGCTGAACTCGATCTGCGCGCGGCGCGGCAGGTCCAGGCTGTGCTCGGCCTTGAGGACGTAGGCGACACCGCCCTTGCCGGACTGGCTGTTGACCCGGATGACCGCCTCGTAGGTGCGGCCGACGTCCTTCGGGTCGATGGGCAGGTACGGCGCCTCCCAGGGGATCTCGCCGACCGGCTTGCCCTGCTCGGCGGCGATCCGGTCGAGGTCCTCGAGGCCCTTCTTGATCGCGTCCTGGTGCGAGCCGGAGAACGCCGTGTAGACCAGGTCGCCGGCCCACGGGTGACGCGGGTGGACCGGGAGCTGCGTGCAGTACTCGACCGTACGGCGGATCTCGTCGATCTCGGAGAAGTCGACCTGCGGGTCGATGCCCTGGCTGAACAGGTTCATCCCCAGCGTCACCAGGTCGACGTTGCCGGTGCGCTCGCCGTGCCCGAACAGGCAGCCCTCGACCCGGTCGGCACCGGCCATCAGCGCCAGCTCGGTCGCCGCGACGGCGGTGCCGCGGTCGTTGTGCGGGTGCAGGCTGATCACCGAGTGGGCACGCCGGGTCAGGTTCCGGCCGAAGTACTCGATCTGGTCGGCGTAGGTGTTGGGCGTCGACATCTCGACGGTCGCCGGCAGGTTGAGGATGATCTCGCGCCCCTCCTCCGGCTGCCACACGTCGGAGACCCGCTCGCAGACCTCGAGCGCGAAGTCGGTCGGGGTCTGGGTGAAGATCTCGGGGCTGTACTGGTAGCCGAAGTCCGTGCCCGCGAGCAGCTGGTCGGCGTACTTCATCACCCACTCGGTGCCGCGGGTCGCGATCGCGATGCACTCGGCCTCGGACACGTTGAAGACGACACGCTGGAAGAGCGGCGCGGTCGCGTTGTAGAGGTGGACGGTCGCCTTGTCGGCGCCCTGCAGCGACTCGACGGTGCGCGCGATCAGGTCCTCGCGCGCCTGGGTCAGCACGGACACCCGTACGTCGTCGGGGATCCGGTCCTCCTCGACGAGCTGGCGCACGAAGTCGAAGTCGGTCTGGCTCGCGGCCGGGAACCCGACCTCGATCTCCTTGTAGCCCATCTTCACGAGGAGCTCGAACATCTTCATCTTGCGCGACGGGCTCATCGGGTCGATGAGCGCCTGGTTGCCATCACGCAGGTCGGTGGAGAGCCACCGCGGGGCGCGGGTGATCTTCTGGTCCGGCCACGTGCGGTCGGGCACCGTGACGGGCTCGAAGGCGGTGTAGCGGTGGTAGGGCATCCCCGACGGCTGCTGGGTCGGGATGGTGACGCGCTGCTTGGTCATGACTTCCTCGGCTGGGTCGTGGTTCTGAGATGGGCGCCGGGCGCGCGACTCACTCCGCAACGAGGGGTCCGGCTCTCAGACCTCGCTGCGGCCGCTAAGAAGGAGGGCTCGCATCATGACGTGGCCACTCTAACAGGCACCAGGACCAGCCGCTCGACGGGACAGCGCGGTTTCGTCGGCGAGGGCGCGGGTAGGCCGACAGCACTCCAGAGCGACGCCTCACGGCGACCCGACAGAAGGAATCCCGGTGACCACGACGACCGACCCGGGTCTGCAGCAGCGACTGGCCTACCTCCGCCAGCGGCGCGGCGCGGACCGCTTCCCCGACGACGAACCATCGACCGGCCAGGACCCGACCGGGGCGGTCAGCCTCGACGTCGACGCGAGCGGGTGGGTGATCACCTCCCGCGTCGAGCACCTCGACGGACTGCGGACGCCGGACGCGTTCGTGGCCGCCGTCCGGTCGGCGTACACGGTCGCGGCCCTGGCACGGCTGGCGACCGAGGTGCAGGAGGAGTGGCGCGACCGCGAGCCCACGCCCGAGCAGGTGGAACGCGGGCGTGCGATCGTCGAGGGCCGTCGGCCCCTGACCGTGCCGCCGCGCCCGCGGTTCCGGCCGATCGAGCTGCCGACCCAGCCGGTGCCCTCCCCGGGCTCGCCCGCCTACGACCGGGGCCTGCGCACGTATCGGGGCTCGTCCCGCGAGGGCGAGATCACCGTCGCCGCCACGGTGGCCGGCGGGCTCGGGAGCATCACGATCGACGACACCTGGCTCGCCTCGGCCGGCGTCGACATGGCGCACTACGCGCTGCGCGAGGCATTCCACGACCTGCGAGAGAAGGGGGCCATCTGATGGTCGACGACGACGACTACAACTTCGAGGGCGACAACAGCTTCAGCGGAGGCCACTTCCAGGTGCAGCCGCCGTCGGTGCTCTACCCCGCCGACCCGAAGGGGTACGGCGAGGAGCACCCGCCGCCCGGCGGCTGGGGCACCCTCGAGATGGCTCCCCGGCGACTGATCGAGGCGGCCCACCACTTCGACGCCGAGGCGAGCGACCTCGCGTCGGCGCGCACGCTCATCGCGGTGGGCTACGGCAAGCCGTGGATCTTCGGCGTGGCCGACACCCTCTACACCGTCGGCGGCATCCACCAGGACATCAACGAGGTCCTCTACCGGGCGACCCAGGACGGGCAGTACATCCTCAGCGAGATCGCCAACGGACTCGTCGAGACGGCCAACGACACCGTCGGCACGGACCAGACCGCCGGCGTCAACTTCAAGAACCTGGACATCCACTGATGGGCGCCCCCACTCCCCCGACCGTCAACCTGACGACCAACGACACCCGCGACACCATCCTCACGCTCGTCAACGAGTGCGTGGACTACATCGCCGACAGCATCGAGTACTGGCTCAAGGAGCTCGCCTCCTACGCGAGCGACCACGCCTCGGAGATCGGCGGCCTGCTCGGCCTGCTCGGCGGCGGGCTCATCGGCGGCCTCGTCGGCTGGGCGCTCGGGGACAAGATCGAGGACAAGTTCGACGACTTCTGCAACGGCACCTGGGACGAGTTCGAGAAGTTCCTCGAGGACCTGCGGACCCTCATCGGCGGCTACTTCGGCGACCCGCTGCTGATCAGCCAGATCGCGTCCAACTACCGCGACGCGAGCCGCGAGCTCGGCCCGAACGACGGCGAGACCATCGCCACGGTCAACACCTTCCTCAAGGCCAAGTGGAAGGGCGAGGGCTTCGACAGCTTCATCGTCCTCTCGGAGAAGCAGCACAAGGCCATGGTGTCGATGCAGACGACGCTGCAGGACGGCGCTCAGCTCCTCGACGACAACTGCACCAACCTGCTCACCTACTGGGTCGACACCGCCAACGGCCTGGTCCAGCTCGGCACGAACTTCATCCAGGGCACCGGCAAGCTCGGCGACGCGGGCAACTGGGTGACACTCGGCGTGGGCGTGGTCGCCGAGACCCTCGCGGCCTGCATCGACGACCTCAGCAACATCGTCGCCACCTGGGCCAACTACTGGGTCAACCTCAACGTGAGCTCGGCCGGCGACTGGGACGGGCTGCACGCGAAGTTCCAGGACCAGGAGTTCGGCCTGCCCAACGGGCAGTGGCCGGACCAGAGCCGCCTCAACACCGGCATCAACGCGCCCTGGCAGACGGCCTGACCCAGGCTGCGGCACACGACGGCGACCGTCAGGGAGCGATCCCGACGGTCGCCGTCGTCGTGAAGTCCCTCGTGTCCGGGCGAGCCGGGCTCCCCGAGGTCCGCTCGGCCGCGTACGTCCCCGACACGACCAGGTCGGCCGGCTCGGCCGGCATCGGGAACACCAGCCAGGCGTTCGTGTCGCCCGGGCCCGTCGCCGGCTTCGCGAGAGTGGCGGCCGGCCGATCCCCGGCGAGCGTCGCCGTCACCTCCGCCCCCGTCACCGTGTACGACGCCGCGCCGGCCCCCTTGCCGACGTCGACCACGTCGAGGCGCGCCTCGAGGCGGACCGCCGCCCAGGTGGTCCCGGGCGGCGCCCAGCCCGCCTCGGGCGCCCAGGGCACCTCGACCAGCAGCGCGCCGCAGGTCTGGCCGAGCGCGACGGCCGGCGCCGAGGTGGTCCCGGAGCAGTCCTGCTCCTCGCGGTCGGCGCGCGGGTCGTCGTACAACGCGACGGCGTCGCCGGGGTCGACCTCGTAGTCGTCGAGGGAGACCTGCTGGACGACGCCGTCGAAGCCGACCTCGAGGTGGCCGCTCTCACGCAGCCCCTCGGGGACCGCCACGAACACGCCCTCGCTGGCGCCGCCCGTTCCGACGTCGAACCGCGCGCCGTCCCTGCCGACGAGCACGAGCGAGGGCCGCTCCGCGACCCCGCTGAGGAGGTCGGCGGCACCCGGTTGGACGGCGTCCGGCCGGCCGTCGCTCGCCGAGACGTCCCAGCCGATGCCGAGGTAGGCCACGCCGTCGACGGCGGCCAGCTCCGAGCCGTCCGCGGTGTCGTCGGCGGACACCGTCTGCGCCGCGTTGCGGATCCGCACCTGCAGCGAGCCCGTGGGCAGGCGGACGTCGAAGGCGCGCGACTGGACGACGTCGCGGTCGGCCGCGAACACCTCGCCCGCCTCGGCCGCGGGATCGTCGCCGCAGGCGGCGAGCGCGCCCCCGCCGAGCAGGAGCGTCATTGCGAGGAGGGTGCGTCGCCGAGTCGCCACCCGGCCAGTATCTCCGCAGCGGCCTAGGCTGGCAGGCGTGCCCCGCCTCCTCGTGGTCCACCACTCGCCCAGCCGCTCGATGCAGGCGCTCCTGGCGCAGGTCGTCGCCGGGGCCCGCGACGAGGACGTCCAGGCGGCCGGCACGGTCGAGGTCGAGGTCCGGCCCGCGCTCGAGGCGAGCGCCGACGACGTCCTCGCCGCCGACGGCTACGTGCTCGGCACGACCGCCAACTTCGGCTACATGAGCGGCGCCCTCAAGCACTTCTTCGACTCGACCTTCCTCGCCGTCGGTGGTGCCCTCGACCCGGCCGGCGCGCCGGCCGACGGCGCGGGCGAGACCGCCGGCCGCCCGTACGGCCTGTGGCTGCACGGGCGCTACGACCTGACCGGCGCGCAGCGCTCCGTGCAGTCGATCGTGGGCGCCCTCGGCTGGAAGCAGGGCTACGACGTGCTCGGGGTGCTCGGCGAGGTCGACGACGCCGCGAGCGAGGCCGCCTACGCGCTGGGCGCTACTATCGCGGCACTGCTGACGAGCTGACCCGGATCGCCCCGGGACGGCCGCGCGGACCGGGGGACACGGGACGAGGAGGGACTGCGATGCTGCGACGCGCCGTCGCCCTGCTCGTGCTCGCCCTCCTCGGCACCGCGCTCACCGGCTGCGGCTCGGAGGACCAGGGCGGCAACACCGATCCGGACCTCGTCGACTCGACGGCGCTCCCGGACGCCGGCGTCTGCCGCGACCTGACGCCCGACGACGTCGCCATGCCCGCCAACGCGACCAAGACCGTGGCCTGCTCGACCCGGCACACCGCCGAGACCTTCGCCGTCGGCGAGCTGCCGAGTGAGTTCGACGACGTCGAGTACCGCGACAGCGAGCTCGGCACCTACGCCTACCGCACCTGCTCCACGAAGTTCGCCGGGTTCGTCGGCGCCGACGAGAGCCTCGTGCTGCGCACGACCCTGAGCTGGGCGTGGTTCCGCCCGTCGGAGAAGGCCTGGGGCAAGGGCGCGCGCTGGTACCGCTGCGACGTGATCGGCGGCAACACCTCCAGCACGGAGTACCGCCCGCTGCCGGAGACGGCGCGCGGCATGCTCTCCGGCCGGCCCAACGACAGCTGGCTCAGCTGCGCGGCCGGTCCGTCGGTCGCCGAGGGCGAGAAGCTGCCCTGCTCCCAGAAGCACGACTGGCGGGCGGTCACGACCGTCAAGCTGGGTGCCCCTGAGGACGAGTACCCGGGCGACCGGGTGATGGAGAGCCGGACCCGGTCGTTCTGCGCCAACTCGGTGAAGGCGTGGCTCAACTACCCGGCGGAGTTCGAGTACGGCTTCACCTTCTTCCACCAGGCGGAGTGGAAGGCCGGCATCCGCCGGTCGGTGTGCTGGGCGAAGACCACCAAGTAGCGAGAACCGAGGAATGCGCACCCCCCACTCCCCCACGATCCGCCGCCTGCTGGGCGCGGCGGTGGCCCTCGGGCTGTCCGCGACGCTGGTCGCCTGCGGCGGGGACGAGCCGGAGAAGCCGGACGAGAAGCCGGTCGCGACCCCGACCCCCGCCGCCGATCCGCCCGCCGCGCCCAAGGTCGGCGCCTGCTACGCCCTCACCTACGACGAGGCGGTCGCGGCCACCTCGGGGTCGCCAGCGGTCGCTTGCTCGGGGAAGCACACCACCGAGACCGTGGCCGTCGACACGCTCGACGTCGTGGTCGACGGCCACCTGCTCGCGGTCGACTCCAACCGGGTGCGCGGCCAGGTCGCCAGTGCCTGCCCGCAGGCGTTGAAGTCGTACGTCGGCGGCAGCCTCGAGCAGCTCCGGCTCTCCATGATCCGGCCGACCTGGTACACCCCCACCCTCGAGGACTCCGACGCCGGCGCCGACTGGTACCGCTGCGACGCGGTCGTCCTCGCCGGCACGTCCACGCTCGCGGAGCTGACGACCGGCCTGAAGGGCGTGCTCGGCAAGGCCAAGGGCCGCAACCAGTACGCGATGTGCGGCACGGCCGCTCCCGACGCGAAGGACTTCGAGCGCGTCCTGTGCTCCGCGAAGCACTCGTGGCGCGCGATCGAGGTCGTCGTCTTCAAGGAGGGCGACTACCCCGGTGAGAAGAAGGTCCGCGCCGCCGGCCGCACGAAGTGCGAGGACGCCGCAGCCGACGTCGCCGAGGACCCGTTGACCTTCGAGTGGGGCTACGAGTGGCCCACGAAGGAGCAGTGGGACATGGGCCAGATGTTCGGCCGCTGCTGGGCGCCGGACTGAGACCTGCTCGCGAAGGACTAGAACCCCAGCTTGCGCAGCTGGCGGGGGTCGCGCTGCCAGTCCTTGGCGATCTTGACGTGCAGGTCGAGGTAGACCGGCGTGCCGAGGAGTGCCTCGATCTGGTGCCGGGCGACCGTGCCGACCTGACGCAGCCGGGCACCCTTCCTGCCGATCATGATCCCCTTCTGGGAGTCGCGCTCGACGTACAGGTTGGCGTGGATGTCGAGCAGCGGCTTGTCCTCGGGGCGGTCCTCGCGCAGGCCCATCTCCTCGACCACGACGGCGATCGAGTGCGGCAGCTCGTCACGGACGCCGTCCAGGGCGGCCTCGCGGATCAGCTCGGCGACGAGGATCTCCTCCGGCGCGTCGGTCAGGTCGCCGTCGGGGTAGAGCGGCGGGCCCTCGGGCATCAGGCCGACGAGCAGCTGGGCGAGCAGGTCGATCTGGTCGCCACCGACGGAGGACACGGGCACGATCTCGGCCCAGTCGGTGCCGGTCTCGCGGCCGAGCTCGGCGATGTCGAGCAGGTGCTCGCCGATCCGCTCGGGCGTGGCGAGGTCGGTCTTCGTGGCAATGGCGATCTTGGTCGTCCTGCGCACCTTCGCCAGCTCGGTGACGAGGAACTTGTCGCCGGGCCCGATCTTCTCGTCGGACGGGAAGCACACGGCGACGACGTCGACCTCGGCCCAGGTGGTCTTCACCAGGTCGTTGAGCCGCTCGCCGAGCAGGGTGCGCGGGCGGTGCAGGCCGGGGGTGTCGACGAGCACGAGCTGACCGTCGGGTCGGTGCACGATGCCGCGTACGACGGTCCGCGTGGTCTGCGGCTTGTCGGAGGTGATCACGATCTTCTGGCCGACGATCGCGTTCGTCAGCGTGGACTTGCCGACGTTGGGGCGGCCGACGAAGCAGGCGAACCCGCTGCGGTGGCCCTCGGGGACGTCACCGTGCCCGAAGACCGGGGCGGCCGGCGGCGGCAACGCACCGAAGTCCTCGTCGAACTCGTCCTCGTCGTCGAGCTCCTCGACGTCCTCGAACTCCTCGTCGCTCATCGGCTTGCCTCCTGTGCGGCGTCGTAGTCGGCCCAGATCTCCTCGTCGGACTTGCCGGCGGCCTTCCCGGCCCGCCAGATGGGGCCCGGGTCGACGGCGCGCGGTTGGCGCTGGGCGACCGAGCGCCAGTAGCCCATCACGTCGTACTGGGTGCTCGGGAGCTTGCGCTCCCGCATGAGGTGCTTGCGGATCGCGCGCATCTGCGCGGACTCCCCCGCCATCCAGAAGTACCCCTCGCCGACGGGCCAGTCGATCTCCTCCACCACGGCGGCGAGGTCGCTCTGCCCGGGGCCCGGGGGTTCCAGCCAGGTGACGTCCACGCCGTCCGGGAGGTAGCCGGAGGCCCGGAGCACATCGGCGTCGGGCACCTCGGCCCAGACCCGGATCTGCCGGTGGTCGAGCCGGTCGCGCCCGACGGACTCCACGATCCGGGCCATCGCCGGCATCGCGGTCAGGTCGCCGACCAGCAGCAGCCACGCGGCGGAGTCGGGCATCGCGAAGGAGCCCCGGGGCTCGGAGATCGTGACCGTCTCCCCCACGCACTCGCGGGCGGCCCACTCGGTGACCAGCCCGGTCTCGTGCACGACGACGTCGAGGACCAGCTCCGCCCCCGGTCCTGAGCCTGTCCAAGGCTCCCAGGAGCGCACCGTGTAGTAGCGGCTCTGGAACTGCTGCGGGACGACCAGCCCCACCCACTCGTCGGGGATCCCGGTGGTCTCGAAGCCCGCGAGGCCGGTCCCGCCGAGGGTCAGCCGGACCAGGTGGGGGGTGAGCCGTTCCCGCTTCAGGACCTCAGCGGCGTACTGCCTGGCTCTCGTGCTCACCGGCCAAGGCTATTCGCCCGGCGTCAGAAGGGGTGGCGGAGGGGGTAGCCGCTGTTGCCCTGGGCATCGGTCTTCGTGGCGAGCACGTGGTGCAGCTGGATCTCGTTGCGCTCGAAGGCCAGG
>DATLIG010000246.1:0-6930 GCA_035539555.1 Nocardioides sp.
GTGCGTCGGTGGCGGCCAGGGCATGGCGATGATCCTGGAGCGCCTGAGCTGACCTGAGGGTCGCCGTACTGTCCGTGGCGGGCCGTACCTTTCGGTGCATGAGCATCGAGGTGCGGCCCGCCGCCGTTTTCGAGGACGTGAAGGCGCTGGTCGGGCCCAAGAGCCCCGACGCCAGCGTGTGCTGGTGCCTGAGCTATCGCATCCCCTCGAAGGTGAACAACGCGATGCGGGGCCAGGAGCGCGGCGCCTTCGTGGCCACGCTGCTCGACGAGGGTCCGCTCGGGGTGCTGGCCTACGACGGCGACGTCCCGGTCGGCTGGGCCGCCGTCGCGCCCCGGGCCGACACCACGTTCGCCCGCAACCGGAAGATCCCGCACGTCGACGACCTGCCGGTCTGGTCGCTGTGGTGCAGCCGGGTCCGGCCGGGGCACCGAGGCAAGGGGATCTCCCACCGGCTGATCGAGGGGGCGATCGCGTTCGCGCGCGACGGCGGCGCGCCGGTGCTCGAGGCCTATCCCCTCGACAACGGCACCGCGAAGGTCGACCTCACGATGGCGTATGCCGGTCTGCGCTCCAACTTCGAGGCTGCCGGCTTCGAGCACGTCGCCGACACCACGTCCGTGCTCAGCGGGCATCCCCGTGTCCTGATGCGCAAGGACCTCCGATCGGGCGACACAGCCACGCCATAGACTGGCGTGATGACCGAAGAGCGTGCCGCAGCAGTGGCCTCCCGCCACGAGCCGCGGTGGCTCGACCAGGACCAGCAGCGCGCCTGGCGCTCGTTCCTGCTCGGTACGACGCTGCTGCTCGACCGCCTCGACGAGGACCTGCGCCGCGACCACGGCCTGTCCGCGGTCGAGTACGAGATCCTCGTCCGCCTCTCCGAGGCCGACGGCCAGCTCCGGATGGCCCAGCTCGCGGCGGCGTTGGCGCACAGCCGCAGCCGCGTCACCCACACCGTGAAGCGGATGGAGGGCACCGGGCTCGTGCAGCGCAGCGACTCCCCCGACGACGGTCGCGGCGTCGTGTGCCGGCTCACCGAGGACGGCCACTCCATGCTGCGCACGGCGGCGCCCAGCCACGTCGAGACGGTGCGCCAGTCGCTGATCGACCTCGTGGCGCCGGAGGACCTCGACGCCCTCGGCCGCGTCATGGACGCCGTGTGCGACCGGCTGATCGACGCGCACCCGGAGCGCGAGCTGCGGTAGCTCCGCCCCGGGGCGCGATCGGGTGGTCAGTCCCGGGTGAGGCGGCGGTGCGTCACCCGGTGCGGGCGGGCGGCCTCGAGGCCGAGCCGCTCGATCTTGTTCTCCTCGTACGACGCGAAGTTGCCCTCGAACCAGAACCAGTCGCCCTCGTTGTCCTCGGTGCCCTCCCAGGCCAGGATGTGCGTGGCGATCCGGTCGAGGAACCAACGGTCGTGGGAGGTGACCACGGCGCAGCCCGGGAAGTCGAGCAGGGCGTCCTCGAGCGAGGACAGCGTCTCGACGTCGAGGTCGTTGGTCGGCTCGTCGAGCAGGAGCATGTTGCCGCCCTGCTTGAGGGTCAGCGCGAGGTTGAGGCGGTTGCGCTCACCACCGGAGAGCACCCCGGCCTTCTTCTGCTGGTCCGGGCCCTTGAAGCCGAACGAGGCGACATAGGCGCGGCTGTTCATCTCGAAGTTGGCGACCTTGATGAAGTCCAGCCCGTCGGACACGACCTCCCAGACGTTCTTGTTCGGGTCGATGCCGCCGCGGCTCTGGTCGACGTACGAGATCTTCACGGTCTGGCCCACGACGAGCTTGCCGGAGTCCGGCTGCTCGCCACCCGTGATCATCCGGAAGAGCGTGGTCTTGCCGACGCCGTTGGGGCCGACGACGCCGACGATGCCGGCACGCGGCAGCGTGAACGAGATGTCGTTCCACAGGGGCCGATCGGCCTCGAAGCCCTTCGTGAGGTGCTCGGCCTCCAGGACGATGTCGCCCAGGCGCGGGCCCGGCGGGATGTTGATGTCGGCCGCGTCGATCTTGCGGGCCTTGTCGGCCTCGGCGGCCATCTCCTCGTAGCGGGCGAGACGCGACTTGGACTTGGTCTGGCGCGCCTTGGCGTTGGAGCGCACCCACTCCAGCTCCTTCTCGAGCATCTTGGCGCGCTTGGCGTCCTTGGCGCCCTCGACCTTGAGCCGCTCCTTCTTGGTCTCGAGGTACGTCGAGTAGTTGCCCTCGTAGCCGTGGATGGAGCCGCGGTCGACCTCGGCGATCCACTGGGCGACGTTGTCGAGGAAGTACCGGTCGTGGGTGACGGCCAGGACGGCGCCCGGGTACGACTTCAGGTGGCCCTCGAGCCACTGCACGGACTCGGCGTCCAGGTGGTTGGTGGGCTCGTCGAGGAGCAGCAGGTCGGGCTGCTGGAGCAGCAGCTTGCACAGCGCGACGCGACGGCGCTCACCACCGGACAGGTTGTCGACGAGGGCGTCGGACGGCGGGCAGCGCAGGGCGTCCATCGCCTGCTCCAGCCGGCTGTCGAGGTCCCACGCGTTGATGTTGTCGAGCTCGGTCTGCAGCTCGCCCGTCTCCGCCATCAGCGCGTCCTGGTCGGCGTCCGGGTCGCCCATCTCCATGTAGGCGTCCTCGAGGCGCTTCATCTTCGCCTTGGTGTCGGCGACCGCCTCCTCGACGTTCTCCAGGACCGTCTTGCCCTCGGTCAGCGGCGGCTCCTGCTGGAGCATGCCGACCGTCGCGTCGGGGTCACGGACGATGTCGCCGTTGTTCGGCTGGTCGAGCCCGGCCATCAGCTTGAGCAGCGACGACTTGCCCATGCCGTTCGGTCCGACGACGCCGATCTTGGCGCCGTGGAGGAACGACAGCGTCACGTTGTCGAGGACGACCTTGTCGCCATGGGCCTTGCGAACGTTGCGCAGGGAGAGAACGTATTCAGCCACCGGCCAAGACTACGCAGCGGCGGGCGCACCTCCTTGCCCGGGGTCAGCAGCCGGCACGGCGGCCGACGGGGCCTTCGTGAACGCCGAGGTCCCCCGGCTGAGGTCGTGGCCGATGGTGAACGCCTCGATCTCCATCGTCAGCACCTCGACACCGGCCTTGTTGACGTAGGTGCGATGGTTGAGCCGCCCGTGCACGACGACCGCGTCGCCCTGCTTGAGCGACGACCCGCCGTGGGTCGCGAGGCGCCGCCAGCCACTCACGCCGTACCACTGCGTCGGGCCGTCGACCCAGCTGTTGGTGCCGCGGTGGAAGTGCCGTGGGGTGCAGCCGATCCGGAAGTTGAGCACGGGCACGCCACCCACCTCGCGCACCATCGGGATGCCGGCGACCCAGCCCTGCACCGTCACGATCGTCTCGTTGGCCATTCGGAGCTCCTCGTCTCTCGGTCCGGCCACCCGTTGGCCGGTCGACGACAGTCCACTCCCCCGGTACGACGCCCGCCGCTCGCGCCGACCGCGCCTGTGGACGAAGTCCCCGCCACCCCGGGCTGTGGACGCGCAACGGCCCCTGCTGCGTCAGCAGGGGCCGTTGGTGGGGCAGGAAGCCGAGGAGCCGTTACGGCCGCGCGGCCGCGATTCCACGCCGGAAGGTGCCGTAGGCGGCGACCTCACGGGTCAGCGGCTGCACCACGTCGCCGTCGACGACCTCGTGCACCACGGCGCGCAGCCGCTCGTCGGCAGCCTCCGCTCGGGCGCGGGCCAGGCCCCCGACCAGGCTGCGTCCGATGACGGCGAGCAGGATCCCGAGGACGAGACCGGCGATGCCGACGACGGCCGGGAGCGGGAAGCCGGCGACCTGCGGGAGGTCGTCCGTCGTACCGCGGACGGCGGCGTAGCCCCACCAGCCGAGCCCGCCGACGGCCGCGACCAGCAGGAGCCAGTGCAGGAGCCGGACGAGGTTGAGCCAGAACGGGAGCCGGACGCCGAGGTCGACCTTGCCGAGCTCGCGGTCGAGGCGCTGGCCCACCTCGGCGAGGCGGCCCGTGGCGGCGGTGCGCACGTGCGGCGCCCAACCCTCGCCCACGCCCGCGCTGGCCTCGTCGGCGAGGCCGCGCACGGCCGTGTCGACGCTGGCCCGGTCGAGCGGCGCGACCTTCGGGTCGGCGTCGAGCCGCTCACCGTCGCCGTCACCGCGACCGAGCAGCAGCAGCGGCGGCCAGGCCACGGCACCGCGGGCCCGGCTGCCGAGGGTGCGCTCGATGCCGTCGACGACGGCCGAGACGCCGGCGGCGTCGGCCACGGCCTCCTCGAGCTCGTCGAAGCGCTTCGCCGGGAGCTCGCGGACGGGGGTGGTGCCGGCCGCGGCCTCGAGGCGACCGGCCGCGGCGGCGATGTCGGCCTCGACCCGCGCCGTCGTGCTCCGCTTGTCCTGGACCCGGCGCTGGATCTCGGCACGGAGCTCGGCCATGCCGATGCCCTCCTTGGCCGAGATGCCGAGCACCGGCACGTCGGGAAGGCCGTCCTCGGCGAGCAGGCGACGGACGTCGTCGACCATGCTCTGGCGCCGCTCCGGCGGGACCGTGTCGATGTGGTTGAGCGCCACCAGCATCACGCCCTGGTGGGTCGCCATCGGCTTGAAGTAGCGGTCGTGCACGGCGGCGTCGGCGTACTTCTGCGGGTCGAGGATCCAGACCATCAGGTCCGCGACGGCGACCAGGCGGTCGACCTCGAGGTGGTGGGAGACCTCGGTCGAGTCGTGGTCGGGCAGGTCGAGCAGCACGACACCGTCGAACGAGCTGTCCTCGCGGCGGGCGTCGAGCATCGAGTCGCGCATCGTCTGGTGGCGCGGGGGGATGCCGATCCAGTCGAGGAGCTCGTCGGCACCCTGGCTGCCCCAGACCACCGCGCTCGCCCACGAGGTCGTCGGCCGGCGGATGCCGACCGAGGAGAGCTCGAGGCCGGTCAGGGCGTTGTAGGTCGACGACTTGCCGGAGCCGGTCGCGCCCGCGATCGCGACCACGGTGTGCCGGGCGGACAGACGCAGCCGGCCGGTCGCCCGGTCGGCGGCCGTCGCGACGTCGTCGAGCAGCTCGTCGGGAACCCGCCCGCGCGCCGCGACCACGGCGTCGCCGAGGCCGGCCACCCGCTCACCGATGGGCGTGCCCCGCGTGGCGAGGTCGCCCAGCGCGCCAAGTCCGTTCGCCTCCGTCTCGAGACCTTCCGTCACAGGTGTCCACCCGTTCCCTTCTTCGCCGCGGCGAACCGCAGGTCGTCCACCCGCCGCGCGGCCTGGCGCAGCTGGTCGGCAGCATCGGGCTTCAGCTCCCACTGCGCCGCCGGCGCGAGGTAGCGGGCCCGCTCGGCACCCATCAGGGTCGTCAACCGGCGCGTGAGCGTGCCGCGGGCCTGGTCGACCACCCGGTCCGCCGCACCCGCGCCGAGGATCGTCTCCAGCAGCGTCCGGCCCAGCCGGACCGAGTCGGCGGCCTGGCCGCGCGGCTCGTCGCCCGCCAGCGCGACGACGGCCAGTGCGACCGACAGCCCGCGCACGCCGAGGGCGAGGAAGCGGGCGCTGTGCCGCGCGTCGCCGGCCTCGTGGCGGACGAACTCCTGGAGCTCGTCGAGCCAGCCGCGCACCTCCTGCGTGGCCCGGTTGCGCAGGCCACGGCCGGCCCGGGTCAGGTCGTCGTCGGTGGAGGCGAGCAGCGCGGCGCCGTACTCCTCGGCGCGCCACGCGCCTGCCGCCTTCTCGGCCGCCCGCTCGGCGTGGTCGACGACGAGGGCCTCGACGGCCATCTCGATCGAGACCGCGACGCGCTCGGCCTGCTGGGGCTTGCCCTTGATCGCGTTGACCAGGCGCTCACGAACGAAGCCGACCTTGGCCTCCAGCGAGCGGACCAGCTCGCCGCTGCCCACGAACTCCTGCCAGCGTGCGAGCAGGTCGCCGCGCAGGAGCGTGCCGTCCGAGCCCGCGGCGACGAGACCGGCCTGCGCGTCGTCGTACACGTGGTCGGCGGCTGCGAGCAGGTCGCCGACGGCGGCGACCTGGAGGCCGGCCGCGTCGGCGATCGGGAACGCCTTGCGGGTCACCGTGCGGACCGCGCCGGCGACCGTCTGGTTGACGACGTCGCGCCGCGCGGCGGCATCGGCGGCGAGCGCCTCGAGCCAGCCCCGGATCTCCGTCGTGTACGACGACGGCAGGAGCCCCTCGTCGCTGACGACGCCCTGCGCCACCGCGAACAGCGGGCTGTCCTTGAGGCCGCGCGCGGCCATCATCCGGGCGAGGTGCACCGAGACGGTCGCGACGTCCTCGGCGGGGGTCCGGCTCAGGACGAGGGCGACCGCGGTGTTGCGCTCGACCGCGACCTTGAGGTTGTCCCACGGCACCTGGTCGGAGTAGCGGGCCGCCGACGTCACGAACAGCCAGAGGTCGGCAGCGGCGAGCAGCTGGGCGGACAGCTCGCGGTTGCGCTCGTCGACGGAGTCGACGTCGGGGGCGTCGAGGATCGCCAGGCCACGCGGCGCCTGCGGGCTCGCGACCAGCTGGATCGCGGACTGGTCGTCGGTCGCCTGGTAGACCCGCGACAGCTCCGGCAGCAGCCGGTCGGCACCGAACCAGCGGGCGTCGTCGGGGTGGTGGACCAGGACCGGCGACTTGGTGGTCGGCCGCAGCAGGCCGGGGGTGGTGACCTTGTGGCCGACGAGGGTGTTGACCAGCGTCGACTTGCCGGCGCCGGTCGAACCGCCGACGACGACGAGCATCGGCGCCTCGATCTCGGTGAGGCGCGGGATGACGTAGTCCTCGAGCTGCTCGATGACGTGGTCACGACCGATGCGCAGCGCGCTGACGCCGGGCAGGTCGAGCGGAAGGGGGGCCGCCTTGAGCGCGCCGTGCAGGCGCACGACCTCCGTGAGCATGCGGCCGTCGGGGCCCACGCCGAGGAGGTCGGCACCGGTCGGTGCCTGGTGTCCGGGGGTCATCGCTGGGGTACCACCTGTCCGGGGAACGC
>DATLIG010000247.1:0-6542 GCA_035539555.1 Nocardioides sp.
GCGGTGCCGCCATAGGGGAGGTACTCCTCGTAGGAGATGACGGCGGCGTCGGCATCGAGCTCCATGGCGGCCGAGCCGAGGTGGTTGCTGAGCTGGTAGCGGTGGCGAGGCGTCGGGGTGTGGCCGGGGGTGTCTAGGTCGACGGTCTTGGTCTCGACCAGGGCGATGCAGTCGGTGGCGTCGCGAACGTGGAGGGTCTGGCGCTCGAGCCAGATCTGGCCGGTGGCGGCGTTGCGCCGGCGGTAGAGCTCGATGCCGTCGAGGTAGATGCGCTCGTCGACGTTCGCCCCGTGCTCGTACACCTTACGTACGCGCTCGCCCGCGCCGTCGTAGACGAAATGGACGGTGCCGCCGCCTCCCCGGTCGGCACGCCGCAGCCGGCGGGCGTGGTCCCACTCCATGGCCGCCAGGTGCGGCATGGCGGTCATGTGGCCGGCGGCATCGTGGGCGTAGAGGTGCGAACGGGTGCCGGGCGCGTCGCCCGGTGCGCTGGTGGCGAGCAGCCGGTTGCTCTCGGCCGCGTAGTCGTACGCGCGAGTCCAGCCGGGCGGGCCCGCGCCGAGGGGGGCGTGGGCCATCTCGGTCAGGTTGCCGGCCGGGTCGTACGCGTAGAGCTCGCGGTAGCGGCGGAGCGCCTGCATGTCCTCGGGATGACTGAGCCGGAGCCGGCTCGGGTCGACGTCGATCGGCTGCTGGCCCGGGTGCTCGCGGCCCTCGGCCTCTACGAGCTGGTAGACGGCGTCGTAGGTGTAGCGGCCGTCGGCGGAGACGGTCGGGTTGCCAAACGACACCACGTCGGACATCTGGACGATGTTGCCGACGGCGTCGTACGTGTACGCGAGGTCCTGGAGGACCGCGCCGCCGCTCGTGCGGACGGTGCGGAGCGAGGTCAGCCGGAAGGTGAGGGGATCGTGGGCGCATGTCGTGACCGTGCCGTTGCCATGGGCGACCCGCTCGCGCTGACCGCGGGCGTTGTAGTCGATGTGGCCGACGAAGACGGTGGGCGTCTCGGCGGCGCGGACCCGGACTGCGAGCTGATCGAGCAGGCCAGCCTCGTTGTAGCGCGGTAGCGTCTCGCTGCCGTCGGGGGTGGTCCGCGAGACCGGGCGGTTGAGCGCGTCGTAGCGGGCCGTGATCGTGAAGGCCTCGGCATCGAGGAACGGCTCGGCGGCCGCGACGATGGCGGCGAGGTCGTCGAGCTCCGCCAGGGCCAACCAGTCGGGCGTGGTGCGGAAGTCGGCGGCGAGTCGGCGGGTGGTGCCGAGCGGGTTGCCCTTGAAGTCGTAGAGGATAGTCTCGTGGAACCCGGCCGTATCGAACGCGAGGTGCGGCCGGCTGCGCAGGTTGCGGCCGGCGGCGTCGGGATGCGCCTCGCCGTACACGGTCCGCTGGACGAGTTGCTCGGGGGCATCGTCCTGCCGGACGAATAGGTGGGTCGGGCGCTGGAGCGCGTCGTAGCGGGGGCGGTGGACGGTGCCGCGTGCATGCCAGGCGCGGACCGGCTTGCCGGCGACGTCGCCCAGCGTGAAGGACTCGCCGGCGTCGGCGGTGCGGATCACGAGCGCTCGGCCGAGCAGGTCGAAGGTCGACTCGGCGGCGACGACGCCGCGCGGGTCCACGATCCGCAGGGGATTCCCCGCGATGTCGAGCACGACGCGAGTGAGGCGGAGCCCGGCCGGGCCGGCATCGGCCGCGGTCAGGAAGGTGCGCCCGAGCGCATCCAGGTGCGCGACAGCCGGCGTCGCCGCGTAGCCGAGGCTCAACGCGGCCGCGCGCTGCTCGGCCGGGCTGCCCGCCTGCATGCGCGCCAGCCAAGGCGTCTCCGCGACCACGTCGCCGGCGTCCCAGGTTGCGACGCGCCAGGTGTCGAACGCCACCTTCGAGTGCGTGCCGTCGGGCAAGTCGGTGCGGATCAGCCGGCCGAGCGGGTCGTAGCGCAGGATGGGCGTGACGCCCCACTCGACGATCTCCGCCTCGTCCTCGAAGTCGGACGTCGCCGAGAAGAACGGCTCGTATTGCTTTACCGGGTTGCCCTTGTTGTCGAAGACGGTGCGCCCTGTGCCGACCCAGCGCGGGTCGGCGTGGCCGCCGCCGGGCACGGGCCCGGGGTCGACGCGCGCCTTCGTCATCGCGACCCGGCCGGAGCCGTCCGTGTACGTGTAGGTCTCGAGCCAGCGCGTGTTCGGGTCGGCGTGTTGTTCGCGGGCCAGCGTGCGGAGGTAGGCCGGCTTGCCGGCGGTGCGCCATCGGTGGAGGTCGTACTCGAGTCGGGTGGTGGGCGCCTCGAGTGTGTCGCCCTCGGGCGCGTCGGGCTTGCCCATGACCGCTGTGCACACGACCATCCCGAGCGCGTCGAACGCGGCCGCGCTGCGGTTGCCATTCGGGTCGGTAACGAGCGCTGGGGCGAGGACGCGGTAGTCGTTAGTCGTCGTGACCCGGTTACCGAGCGGATCCTCGGTCTCGATCAGTAGCAAGGCATGTTCGTCGTAGCGGACGACGTACCTGCCGCCGAACGGATCGACAGCCTCGGTGGGCACGTAGAAGTGGGTGGGGGCAGGCACGACCCGGCCCGACGGTGCCCACCACAGGCCGTCCTCGAGTTGGTAGCGGCCGTCGTTGGCGAGGACGGCGTCATCGATGCGATCGCCCAGCGTGCCGGCCAGGAGGCCGCGCGTGAACGCTGCCGCGTACGACTCGTACGGCAAGGCGCGGGGCTCGACCAAGCCGAGTGGCAGGGGTCCGCTCAGGTCGTCAGCGTAGTAGCGCTGGCGCTGCCGCCCGATCGTCCGGCGCGCGAGCATCCCCGGCGCCGGCTCGGCCTCGAACGGGATCTCGGCCGCGGCGGCGATGGCAGCTATGACGTCCGCGGTTGGCAGCACGCCGGTCGCCGGTGCGACAAGCCCGGTCAACTCGGTCGTTATGGCTTCGATGGGGACGCCGACGCGGTATGTGTCGACACCGCTGGCGAGGTGCGCGAACCGAGCGTCCGTGACGGTCGCCCATAGCCGTGCCTGCTCGGGCTCGGCGGGCGCGCGGCGGGGATAGGCGATCGACGCGGCCTGCGTGATGTTGCCGAATTCGTCGACGGCGAGGACGAGTTCGTGGCCGATGCGCGGATCGTGCGGGCGACGCTCGTAGTGGAACTCGATCGCCTGGCCCGGGTGAACAAGGAACACCGCGTGTCCCTCGGTCGGGGCGCGCTGGAGCACCCGGACCACGTGGTCGCGCTCGGACACCACGTACGGGTGGACCGCCTCGGGCGTGCCGTCCTCGGCGTAGACCTCCTGGCGGAGCACGGCGCCGCGCAGCGCCCCCGCGGCCTGGCGTTCCTCGCGCACCGAGAGCCCCGGTGGCAGGCGCGTGTCGGCCAGCAACGGGGCGTCGGGGTCGCCTTGGTAGTACTCCTTGGCAAGCGCGCGCTCGAGTTGCTCACGCTCGAGCCAGGCGCCCGTGTGGAACCAGGTAACAGTGCGGACGGGCGGCCGGACAAGGTCGGCGTCCCCGGTCCCCCCCGCGCCCACGAACGACTCGGCGTCCCACTGCTCGACACACGCGAACCCGCCGAGCTCGCGCTCGTGGCCGTCGTAGTAGCCGTGGTGGTAGCGGTAGCGCGTGACGAGGCGGGTGCCGGCGATCTGGTCGGCGTGCTCGACGCGCTCGACGAGGTGGACCGGAAACGGCAGGCGGGTGAGCCAGGGGCGCCCGGCCACCTTGTCCTCGAGATAGAAGCGGGTCGACGGCGCGTAGCGCAGGCGCGTCTCGCCGCCGAGGTTGTTGACCACTGAGGTCAAGAGGTGTGGCTTGCCATCGGCCAGGAGGTCGACGAACGCCAGCGGTCGGTTCGCGTGGGCCGGCCCCGCCGACGACCACACCAGGCACGAGGTCCCGTGGCCGAGAAAGTCCACCACCGCCAGGCTCGCGAGCGAGTCGACGCGCGGCAGCGACCGGATCGTCATCGGCGCCGACAGCGCGTTGCCGGACCGGTTGAAGTAGATACGGATGCCGTCTGCCCCGAGGTAGGCGATGTCGCTCGGGCCCGAGCCGTCGATGTCGGCCAGGCGAATGCGCCCTGCGTCGAACTGGTGGTAGGAGTCGAAGCGCGGGCTGCCCTCCAGGGTGACCTTGCGGCCGAATCGGCCGTGACCGAGGTTGGGCCAGTAGCACACCTCGCCGTTGCGAACACGGACCAGGTCGACCAGCCCATCACCGCTCATGTCGGCCAGGTGGATCGTCTCGGTGCCGTCGGCGAACACGACCGCCGGTCCATCGCGCTCATCACGCGGCGCGGGGATACGGGCGGCGCGGTCAAAGCCGTCGGTGCCCCGCGAGCGGTACCAGCGCAGGGCCTGGTGCTCGGTGATGAGCAGGTCGGCCAGGCCGTCGCCGTCGAGGTCGACCAGGCGCAGGTTCGGGTCATCCCAGTCGATCGTGGGGAGGTCGGAGATCGGTACGAAGCTCGTCCAACCGGCCTCGGGCGTGCGCTCGAACGTGCCCGCGAGCGGCGGGGCGTAGCGGACGAGGTCGAGCCGCCCGTCGCCATCGAGGTCGGCGAGCTGCTGCACGCCACCGGCGAGCTCGGCGGGTGCCGGCAACGCCCGCTGGAGCGCAGGCGCAGCGAGCCGCCCGTCGCCAAGGTTGGCCTTGTAGAACCAGGCGCGGTCGGTGGCCAGGAGCGCGCCCGGGATGCCCTCGCCATCGAGGTCCACCCAGTGGGCGCCGGCCGCGAGGCCTGCCGGGAGTCCAGCGAGGTCGTCGCGGTCGACGGTACGCACCGCATCGTGGATGACGGGTTGCGAGTACCCGAGCTCGACCGCCGGCAGCGTGGCCCGCTCGTACGGGCCGTCGGTACTGCGGACGTACCCGGCATGGGTCACCGAGGCCAGCTGCGCGGCGACCATGCCGCCGTCGAAGGTCCCGTCCGCGGATCGGACCTGGCTCGCCTGGTACTCCAGGTCGGTCGAGCGGACGAGGCACGGCTCGGGGCCAAGCTCGGGGAAGCGATGGAACATCAGGACGCGCCGGCACTGCCGGTACGTGCGCACCTCGAATGTTGCGCGGTAGGTCGAGAATGGGTCAGCGCGAACCGCCCACGGGCGCGGCCCATCGGGCGTCGGTGCCGCGTCGTCGTGCTCGCCGTAGTCGAGCACCACCTCGAACAGCCAGGCGGATGCGTCGGTCGGTACGGGGGCGTTCCGCCCCAGCGGGGTCCGGTTTCCGTACAGGACCCGCTTGAGGTAGCGCTGCGCGGTCGCGTTGAAGCCACCGGGGCCGAGCCGGCTGGCCTCGCTGAGGCGCGTCCGGTCGACGCCCACGCCGTCTTCCTGCTTGTAGCGATAGCAGACGACGTTGCCGCGATCGTCGCGGGTCTCCTCCAGGAGCCAGGAGAACACCCTGCGCGCGTCGGTCGGGTCGGCGATCCGGGCGTCGGGGCTCCGTCCGTAGACCGACAGCACGTTCTCGCGCGTGATCGTGCGCCAGTGCACGTCACCGGTCGTGCGGTGGGTCCAGCGTTCGATGCGCGCGAACAGGCCCTCGACGCGTGGCCGGAAGCGTTGCACCCGGTGGTCGTCGCGGTCGAGCACGTCGGGGCGGGTGCCATCGCCGTCCGGTACGAGGACCGGGACGAGGTCCTCGGCGCCGGACAGCACGAACACGTCAGTGTCGTCGTAGTGGGGCAGGCCCTTGTCGGTCTTGCGAGCGATCGCCGGGATGGACAGCCGCCAGCCGAGCCCGAACGGTCCGTTGCCACCGCTCGAGTCGTACCGGAGGCTCAGGTCGGGCGTGAGCCCGCCGCGCCCCGGGGAGATCGCGAGCGGCACGGTGAAGGTTCCCGTGCCCGTGGCGGCGTTGACCTCGAGCTTGTCGCCGATGCCGCGGATCGCCCCGCCGCCCTTCGGCAGCGTGATGGCCGGCAGGAGGCTGGACGGGGCCGGCGCCGCGTCGCTACCGGACGGCTTCGACGCGCCAGCCGGGCTGACGCTCGGTGCGCTGGTCGCGGGGCGCGGGGCGCCGCGGTCGTCGGTCATGCGCCGACCCGGTAGCGGACGACGAGCACCACGTCCTCGATCGCCGACGCGGCGAGGCGGCGATGCCCATCGACGTCGACCACGATCGCTCCGGCGGCGTTGTCCTCCTCCCGGAGCTCCAGGGTCCACTCGCCGAGCGAGGCCCCGCCCGCGAGCGCGACCGTCGCGTGAGGGATCCCGCCGACGGTGGCCCGATCCGAGACGAGCTCGAGCGTCTGGGGCGGGCGGCTGGGCGCGACGAGGCGCAGCCGCACGGGTGGCCCGGACCGGTACGACGCCGGGTCGGCGACCGGCAGCAGGACGTCGAGCCCGAGCACAGTGATCTCCCCGATCTGCATGCCATGCGGCAGGTGCCCGCGTTCGATCGCGACCGTGACCGACTGGCCGAGCTGCTCAGGCGCGGGGTGCAGGAACTGGTGCAGCCGATCCGGCAGCTCCTCGCGCAGGCTGATCCGGTGCAGGAGCCCCTCGCGGCCGCCGCTCGGACGAGCGTCTTGCGATCCCAGCACGAGCGAG
>DATLIG010000248.1:0-5384 GCA_035539555.1 Nocardioides sp.
CCCGGGGCTGCGCCGCCTCGACGGCGCGGCGCTGGCCGAGGTCGAGCCGCACGCGGTCGGCCTCGCGGCCCTGCACTCGCCGCACACGGCGATCACCGACTACGTCGCCGTGGCGCAGAGCCTGGCCGCCGACATCGTCGCCGCCGGCGGGTCCGTGCACCTGTCCACGCCGGCCACGGCGATCTCGCGGGTCGGCGGTCGGGTGCGCGTCACGGCCCCCGCGGCGTCGTACGACGTCGACCGGCTCGTGCTGTGCGGCGGGCTGCAGTCCGACCGGCTCGCCCGGCTGGCCGGAGCCGACGCGGACCCGCGCATCGTGCCGTTCCGTGGGGAGTACCTCGCCGTGCGGCAGGACAGGCAGGACCTCGTGCGCGGCATGGTCTACCCGGTTCCCGACCCGCGGTACCCGTTTCTCGGCGTGCACTTCACCCGCCGGGTCGGCGGCGGCCTCGAGGTCGGACCGAATGCGGTCCTCGCGCCGCACCGCGACGCCTACCGCCGCCGGTCGGTCCGTGCCGCCGACCTCGCCAGCATCGTGACCTGGCCGGGCTTCTGGCGGATGGCGGGGCAGCACTGGCGCACGGGCGTGGGTGAGGTGCGGGGCTCGCTGTCCCTGCGGGCCTACCTGCGCACGGCGCAGCGCTACGTCCCGGAGATCGGCGTCGACGACGTCGTGCGCGCGGGCTTCGGCGTCCGCGCCCAGGCCGTCGAGCGCGACGGCACCCTCGTCGACGACTTCCGGATCGACGACCTCGGCGGGGTCCTGTGCGTCCGCAACGCACCCTCACCGGCCGCGACCTCGAGCCTCGCCATCGCGGAGCACGTCGTCGACGCGCTCGGTTGGGAATGATGGCGTCGTGGCCGATCTCCTTCCCATGCTCGCCTCGCCGGGCACCCACGTGCCCCCGGGCGAGGACTGGCGCCACGAGGTGAAGTGGGACGGTGTGCGCGCGCTCACCCGCGTCGCTGCGGGCGCGGTCACGATGACGAGCCGCAACGCCAACCGAATCACAGCGGCCTGGCCGGACCTCGCCACCGCGCCGGCCGTCGGCGACGACACGGTCGTCGACGGGGAGATCATCGCGCTCAACGAGCGGGGGGTCCCCGACTTCCGCGTCCTCGCCGACCGGATGCACGTGCGCAAGGCCGCGACCGTGGCCCGGCTCGCGGAGCGGGTCCCGGCGACGTACATGGTCTTCGACCTGCTCCGCCTCGACGGTGAGGACCTGTGCCACCTGCCGCTCGAGGAGCGCCGCGCCCGGCTCGCCGGCCTCGACCTCTCCCGCTCCGGGTGGCAGGTGCCCTCCGAGTACGACGACGGCGCGATGCTCCTCGAGGCCACCCGCGCGCAGGGACTCGAGGGGATCGTCAGCAAGCGGGTCGACTCGACCTACCGGCCGGGCCGGCGCACGCCCCACTGGCTGAAGTTCCCGCACCGCCACCGCGGCTCGTTCGTCGTCGGCGGCTGGCGGCCGCAGACCGGCACCAGCGACCGGCTCGCCGCGCTCCTGGTGGGGGAGCCGACGCCCGAGGGGCTGATGTACCGCGGCCGGGTCGGCAGCGGCATCGGACCGAAGCAGTCACGTGCGCTGACCGACCTCCTCGCGGGTTTGGGCACGCCGGCCAGCCCGTTCGCCGACGAGGTCCCGCGCGTCGACGCCGACGGCACCAGGTGGGTGGAGCCGGTCGTCGTCGTCGACGTCGACACGCACGGGCTCGGCTACGCGCGGCTGCGACAGCCGTCGTACCAGGGTGTGCGTGCGGACCTCACCCCCGACGACCTGACCGGAGGCAACGCCTGATGCCGAAGAAGCCGGAGCACCCGCAGACCGAGGTCCACGTCGACGTCGAGGGGCGGACCCTGCGGCTGACCAACCTCGAGAAGGTGCTCTACCCGTCGACCGGCACCACCAAGGGCGAGGTGCTCGACTACTACGCGCGGATCGCGCCGGTGCTGCTGCCGCACCTGGCGGGCCGGCCGGTGACCCGGATCCGGTGGCCGCACGGCGTCGGCGACATGAGCTTCTTCGAGAAGAACGCCCCGGCCGGCACGCCGTCGTGGGTCCGCACCGCCGAGGTGCCCACCACGGGCAGTCGTGGGCCGAGCCGGCACGGCGACACCCTGAGGTTCCCGATCATCGATCAGCTCGCCACCCTGGTCTGGGCGGTCAACCTGGCCGCGCTCGAGCTGCACGTGCACCAGTGGACCGTCGACGACGACGGCGACCCGGTGGGCGCCGACCGGGTCGTGATCGACCTCGACCCCGGCGAGGGTGCCGGCCTGCACGAGTGCTGCGGGGTCGCGCTGCTGGTGCGGGACGCGCTGGCCGAGCGCGGGTACGACGCCCTCCCCGTCACCAGCGGCAGCAAGGGCCTCCACCTCTACGCACCCCTCGACGAGCCCCTCCCGTCCGACGAGACGAGCGCGATCGCCAAGGAGATCGCCGAGGAGCTCCAGGCGGCGCACGGATCGCTCGTCACCGCGACGATGACCAAGGCCCGTCGTCGGGGGAAGGTGTTCCTCGACTGGTCGCAGAACGCCGGCTCGAAGACCACCGTGGCGCCGTACTCGCTGCGCGGCACGCCACGCCCGCAGGTCGCCACGCCGGTGACGTGGGACGAGGTCGCCGAGGGCGCGGACGACCCGCTGGGACTGGACCAGTTCTCGATGGCGCAGGTGCTGGAGCGCGTCGAGGAGTACGGCGACCTGTTCAGCTGACGCGGTTGCGTCGGCGCATCCCGTAGACGTCGAACTCCGAGACCACCCCGGCCGGGTCGCCGCCGGTGCCGACGGCGTGGGCGACCTCGTCGGGGGAGACGGCGTGGTCGGCCTCGTCGAGGGTCGCGTCGATGAGCATCTGGAACTCCGGGGACGGGTGGCTCACCCGCAACGCCGTGGTGTCGATCCGCCAGCCCTGGCGGCCGAGGTCGTTGAAGAGACCCATCAGCGTGGTGTTCTTCTCGGCGGTGATGCCCTCGAAGCCGTCGGCGGCCTCGATCAGGTAGACGGGCCGGGTCACCGCGAGCGCAGCGGCGTCGTACAGCGGCACCCAGAGGCGCGCGTACTCGTAGACCCGCTTTGCGCTCACCCCTCCAGTGTAGGACTCGTCACGGACCTCTGCCCGGACCTTTCCTGCAGGAGGCGTCAGGCGGAGCGCAGCGGCCGGACGGCGGTCGGGTCCACGACGTGCGCGAGGTCGATGCCGGCCCCGAGGACGATCCCGGTGCCGACGACGGCCGGGGCGTCGACCACGTCGCCGATCACGACCGTCACGTTGTCGCGGGTGCCGCTGTCGATGGCGGCACGGACCAGCCGCTCGGCCGCCGTGCTGCGCGAGCCCAGGCCGAGCAGCATCTGCAGCGCCGCGGGGGACAGGACGTCGCTGAGCCCGTCGCTGCACAGCAGCAACCGGTCGCCCGGTCGCAGGTCGACCAGCTGCACGACCGGCTCGGGGGTGTGCTCGCCGTCGACCGCCTGCAGCACGACGTGCCGGTACGGCGACTCCGCGGCCTGCTGGAACGTGATCCGGCCCGCGTCCAGGAGGGCCTGGACCATGGTCTGGTCGTGCGAGAGCTGGGAGAGCACGCCGTCGCGCAGGAGGTAGGCGCGGGAGTCGCCGACCTGGGCGAGCGCGGTGTGCACGCCGTCGGTGAGGACCGCCGTCAGCGTCGTGGCCATGCCGTTGCGCTCCGGCACGGCGGCGACGCCGGCGACGAGCTGGTCGTGGGACTCGGCGACGGCGCTGCGCAGCAGCCGCACCGGCTCGACACCGGGATGAGCGAGCGCGCGGGCGCTGACGACGTACGTCGTGGTCGCCGACGCGATCTCGCCGGCCGCGGCGCCGCCGACGCCGTCAGCGACGCAGAGCAGGTAGGGACCCGCGAACCCCGAGTCCTCGTTGTGCTCGCGAACAGGGCCCGTGTCGCTCATCGCGGCGAAGCGGAACTGGAGCACGTGGCACCTCCCAGGCTGTCCGGTGACCCCGGTGGGTCGCCACCGATCGTCGCCGGTCAACCTGTGAAACGTCTGTCAGCGCGCCGAGAGTTCCCGGAGGCTCAGCGAGCGGGGCCTCGAGGCGCCCTCGCGAGCCCAGCCGGCGCCTCGACCACGTTACGAGCGGAAGCCGACCTGCCCCGAGGTGCTGCGGCCGATCTCGACGTACGCGAGCTTGGCGATCGGTACGACGGTGACCTTGCCCTTGGTGTCGGTGAGGGTCAGCACGCCGTCGTTGGCGAGCGCGTCGGACACCAGCGCGGCAACGCCCTCACTGGTCTCGTCGGTCTCGATGACGAGCTCGCGGGCGGTCTGCTGCACACCGATCTTGACCTCGACGGTCATGGCACTCTCCTCGTTCGGGGGACGGCCCGCGCTTCCGTGGGCCGTTCACGCCGCCAGCCTAGTCAGGCGGCGGTCGCGGGTGGTCAGGGCTCGGTCAGGCCTCGGTCGGCTCGTCGGTGAGCGGGTAGCCACCGATGCCGCGCCAGGCCAGGCCGGACACCAGCGTGGTGGCCTGGTCGCGGGTGAGCCCCGCGAGACCGCCGTCGGTGTCGGTCATCCAGAACCGGGCGCTGACCTGGGCCATTCCCACGAGCGAGACGGCCAGCAGCTGGGAGGCAGCGGGCGGCAGCGAGGTGTCCTCGGCGATCACCATCGCGATCAGGTCGGCGCACTCCGTGGTGACCCGGTCGATGTGGCCGCGCACGGCGGGCTCGTTGGTCAGGTCCGACTCGAACACCAGCCGGAACGCACCGGTGTCGTGGCCGACGTACGCGTAGAACGCGTCGATCGTGGCCGCCACGCGCTGCTTGTTGTCGTGGGTGGACTCGAGCGCCTTGCGGCAGTTGTCGATGATCGCGTCGCAGGCGGCATCGAGGATCGCGAGGTAGAGCTCGAGCTTGCCGGGGAAGTGCTGGTAGAGCACCGGCTTCGACACGCCCGCCCGTTCGGCGATGTCGTCCATCGCGGCGGAGTGGTAGCCCTGGGCGACGAAGACGTCCTGAGCCGCGGCGAGCAGCTGCTTGCGTCGTGCCGACCGGGGCAGCCGGGTCGGCCGGCCCGTGGCTGTGGAGCCGTTCGGGTTGGCGCCACTGGTGGCCGCGGTCATGGAATCTCCTCACCCTGCGGACGGATCCTTCGACGGATCTTGCAAACTGGCCCGTCGTTGCAACTTATCGTCATTCGCCGTTCACGGTAGCCTCAGCGTGGGCGACGGAGGAGCGCACGGTGGACGTAACAGGGCAGACCGACAGTACGACGGGACCCGACGAACCAGGTAACGGTTCGACGGCGAACGGGCGCAAGCCCGGAGGATGGGCCGACGAGCGTACGGGAGGGTGGTCGAGTGCCGGTGCCGCGCTCGAACCGGGATTCGAGCCGTTGACCC
>DATLIG010000249.1:0-1635 GCA_035539555.1 Nocardioides sp.
GGCCATGCGGGGTGGTCGCCGAGGTCGTGTGCGTCGTCGGTGCGGACGAACGCGGCCAGCTGGGCCACCTCGGGGAAGGCGAACAGGGAGTCGTCGTCGCCGAGGAACGCCTCCCACTCCTCGCCGTCCTCCCGCCACCGAGGCGCCCAGAGGGTGACGAGGTCGCCCTCGGTGAGCGAGAGCTGGATGGGGACGATGTCGCTGGCCACGGCCTCAGCCTAGGACTGCGTCCTCGACGGCCGACGGGGTGCCACACGGTCGTGACCTCGCTGCACGCCCGCGGCCGGGCGAGGGGGTGTCCACCGCCGTGCGGGCAGCGCGGTGCGGGCAGGATCGGAGGCGTGCGCGTCGAGATCCACGGGCGGGAGTGGACGATCCGGTCCGGTCGATCGATCCGGGCGCGTGCGCGCCCGGAGGGGTACGAACTACGCGTTCAGGTCGACTGGTGGAGCCTGACGACGCCCACCGAGACGTCTTCGAGGCCACCGCGGTCGAAGTCGCGGCGGAGCTGGTCGGCCTTGACCGTGGCGGTCAGGCCGTCGAACGGTCCGTGGGCGTCGACCTCGCCTGTCTGTGGGTCCACCGCCAGGACGACGTAGCCGTCGCACTGGGTGAGCTTCTCCGCCGCAGCGATCAGTGTCGCCTCTTCGGAAGTCGTGTTCTCGGGCACCGGATCACCTCCTCGTCGTCTAGTACAGCGTCGAACGACGTTCCCGTGTCACGGTGCACGGGACTAACCACCCGTTCGGGTCACCTTTTCGCGCCAGATTCTCACGGGCCGTCGTGAGGTCGGAACACTCGGCGAACGGACCGGGGGACGCGCAGGTCGACAGCGCCCGTACCGGCACGCTCCGTGATCAACTATTCTCCCTTCGGTCGCGCGCGATCTTGGCCCTCGGGTACCCGCGCGCGACGTCGTCGATCATGGTCGGCGGCGGGTACACCGCGCCGATGGTCGACGCCCGACAACCGGGTCACGGGCGGGCGATTCGTCACGAGAGGTGATCTCTTCGCGCTCGCCCTGCGCGCACGGCCTCCGACCTGCCACCATGCGCGCCATGCGGAAGTGGCCCTGGACCCGGGACGTGCGGGCCCCGGCGCCCGCCGCGCCACCGGCAGCCGATCGTCCCTCGTCCCGGACCGCTCCCGAAGCCGCAGGCTGGGGTCGCCCGGCCGCGGGCCCGACGCTGACCGGCCGGCGGCCCCGGCCACCGTTCGCCGCGCGCAACGCGGTGCTGGCGCGCCTGCTCGGCGATCCCACCGACGAGGCCCGCCGGCTGTGGTTGCGCCGCCTCGACGACTGGGCCCGGGCCGACGGCGAGCCGGGGCCGCCTGCCGACCGGGTCGTCGACCGGTTCGCGGAGCTCGACCGCGCTTCCGTGGCCGTTCTCGGCGACCCCGGCGCCGGTAAGGCGGCCCAGCAGGCCGTGGCGCCGGTCCTGCTCGCCGCTGCAGGCGACACCGACCTGGCGGTGGCGTGCGGCGACATCGGTGCGCCCGCAGGCGGGCTGCGCTCCTACGAGGAGCGGCTGCTGGCGCCCTACGCCGACTACCCCGCCCCGATCTACGGCGTCCCGGGGTCCGACGACTGGCACGACGGGCTCGCCGGCTTCATGACCGTCTTCTGCGGCGCCC
>DATLIG010000250.1:0-9635 GCA_035539555.1 Nocardioides sp.
CCCGCCGTACGGCAGCGGCCCCGGCCCCGGTCCCGGCTACGGAGGGCCGGTCCCGCCGCCGAGCGGCGGCAGTGGCAAGGCGATCGCCATCATCATCGGCGCGATCGTGCTGGTCGTGCTGCTCTTCTGCGGCGGCATCATCACCGCGATCGTGGTGATCGCGAAGAACGTCGAGGACGCCATCGACGACTGGGATCCCGCCCGCACCGGCGGTCGGGACAACCCGATCACGGTCGAGGTGGGGGAGTCGTTCGAGATCGATGGTGTCGAGTACGCCCAGGGCTGGCGGGTCACGCCGCCCGCGAGCGAGTACGACGGCACGAGCATCACCGGTCTCGAGGGCACCAACGACCGCTCCGACGAGTCGTCGAAGTCCGCCTACCTGACCTTCACCTTCGTGGCTGCGGGCGACCTCGAGGTGGGCCAGGTCAGCTGCAGCAGCAGCGGCAGCATCTCCTACGGCAACTCCGAGCAGCTCACCTGCTCCGGCTACGACACGATCGACCAGCCCTACGACCACATCGAGGTGTCCGCCTCCTAGGGCACCCCCGACCACTAACATCGGCGTCGTGAGCGATTCCGAGCTGCTGGCCGGGTACGTCGACGCGTGGTGGAGCTCCGTCCAGGACCTCCTCACGCTGCTCGAGGAGCTGGGCCCGGACGACTGGGCGACGCCCACCGACCTGGCCGGCTGGGACGTCAAGGCGGTCGCGTCGCACACGGCCCACCTCGAGTCGTTGCTCGCTGGCGGGCCCGACGAGCAGGCCGAGGTCGGCGACCTGCCGCACATCACCGGTCCGATGGGGCAGTTCACCGAGATCGGCGTGGTCACCCGGCGCGACACGGACCCGGTGGCGATCATCGCCGAGCTGCGGGCCCGCACGTCGGAGCGGCACGCGCGCCTGACGGCCGAGCCGCCGACCGACGCCGCGGCCCCCGCGCCCGGCATCTTCGGCATGATCGGCTGGAACACCCGCACCCTGCTGCGCAACCGGCCACTCGACCTGTGGATGCACGAGCAGGACATCCGCCGCGCGGTCGGCCGTCCCGGCGGCATGGACAGCGCCGGCGCCCAGCACACCGCCGACTACCTCGCCGAGGCGTTCGGCTTCGTCGTCGGCAAGCGCGTCGCCCCGCCCGTCGGTACGACGGCCGTGCTGGTCGTCGAGGGCAGTGCCCCGGTCGCGGTCGAGATCGGCGAGGACGGCCGCGGCCGGACGCTGGCGTCCGTGCCGGAGCAGCCCACGGTCGGGCTGGAGATGGACCGGGAGTCGTTCATCGTGCTCGCCGGTGGTCGGCGCGCGGCGCCACCGGGAGCCGTGCGCCTCGCCGGAGACGCCGAGCTCGGCCAGCGCATCGTCGACCACTTCGCCACGACCCCCTGAGGACCAGCCGATGTCGACGAAATGGACCATCGCCGACCTGCCCGACCAGACCGGGCGGACGGTCGTCGTCACGGGCCCGACCCTCGGCGGGCTGGGGCACCACACCGCGCTGGAGCTCGCCCGCCGTGGCGCCCACGTCGTGCTGGCCGGACGCAACCCGGCCAAGGTGGAGGAGACGGTCGGGGCGATCCGAGGCGAGGTGCCGGAGGCGCTGCTGGAGGCGCTGCACCTCGACCTCGCCAGCCTGGCGTCGGTGCGGGCCGCGGCGGCCGCGGTCGAGCAGATCGGCGCGATCGACGTGCTCGTCAACAACGCGGGGGTGATGGCGACGCCGTACTCCCGCACGGCCGACGGGCTCGAGCTGCAGATGGCGACCAACCACTTCGGGCCGTTCCTGCTGACCGGTCTCCTGCTGCCGCAGCTGGTGAAGAGTGACGACGGGCGGGTGGTGAACGTGTCCTCGCTGTTCCACAACTACGCGCTCAAGCCGCCACTGGGGAACCCGCGCGAGCAGATCGGCCGCTACAGCAAGTGGCGGGTCTACGGGCAGTCGAAGCTGGCGAACCTCTACGCGACCGCGGAGCTCGACCGGCGGCTCCGGGCCGCCGGCCTGCCGGTGCGGGCGCTGGCGGCACACCCGGGCTTCTCGGGAACCCACCTCGCGGCCAACGGCCAGTACGGCCGGTCGTCGGGCGGCATCGCCACGATCGTCGACGCCGGCGTGCGGGCCGTCGCGCAGTCCGCCGCGGCCGGCGCCTGGCCGTCCCTGTACGCCGCCACGGCCGACCTGCCGGGCAACACCTTCGTCGGCCCGTCCGGCCCCGGCCAGCTCGGCGGTGCGCCCCGCAAGGTCGGCCGGAGCCGGCTGGCGAAGGACGGGGAGGCGGCTCGCGTGCTGTGGGAGATCAGCGAGGAGACCGTGGACCTCCGCTACCCGTGACCGAGGACCCTTTGCCGAGGTAAAGGACCTTCGGCCCTACGAGGGGTTCGCCGAGCGCCCGACACTGGGCCGGTGACGAGGGGAGCGTCACGGTCGCCGTGGGACATCCGCCGCGCCGTGCTGACGACGGCAGGGTTCGCGCCGCTGTATGCCGTCGCGATGCTCGCCGGTCGCGCAACACACGTGCCGCCGTCGGAGCTGGCCATGGCGTGGCCGGCCTCGGGCGTCGTGGTCGTCTGGTTCCTCTGCTGCGGGACGACGAGGGAGCGCTGGTGGGCACTCGTCGTGGTGACGGCGATCAGTGGGGTCATCAACCAGGCGACGGGAGTCGAGCCCGTCGGGGGCTGGGCCTTCGGCCTGGTCAACACGTCGACGGGCTGGGTCGGCGCGGCCGTCCTGCGGCGCACCGGTCGGTGGCACGGGGCACGGGCCGTGGAGTCGATGGGCGACCTCGGCGACCTCGGGCTGGCCTCGGTCGCCGGGGCCGTCGTCAGCGCGCTGTCCGGTGGTGCCGTCGCCTGGGCGCGGTTCGGGACCGGTCTGTGGGACAGCATCGGCCTGATCGGCTTCCGCAACGCGCTGAGCGCGTTCGTCGTGGCGGCCGCGCTGCTCGCGGTGCCGACGCTGATTCGGCTGAGGGGCACCAGGTCCACCGCGGCCTGTGCGGCGCTCGTGACGGGTGCGCTGCTGGCGTCGTACCTCCTGATGGAGTCGTCGTGGCCGGTCGCCTTCACGCTGTTGCCTCCGCTCCTCGTGGTCGCGCTGCGCTGCGGGTACGCCGTCACCGCGCTGGTGGTGGGCCTGCAGGGTGTGATCGTGGTGGCCGCCACCGCGGACGGGCGGGGGCCGTTCGCCGGTGTCGACTCGCCTGAGGGGCGCGTCCTGCTGGCCCAGGTCCTCATCCTCGTCCTGGCGCTGGTCGGGCTCCTGCTGTCCCTCGCGGAGAACGACCGTGCCGCCGCACTGAGGGCGAGCCAGCGGGATCGAGACCGCCTGCGGGACCACATGGACGCCGCGCTCGTGGCGAACGCCCACGTGGCCTTCGGGGCAGCCGGGGAGACGGTGGTCGTCGACGTGAACGCGGCACTCGAGTCCCTCACCGGCTGTCGTCGCGAGGACCTGGCCGGCGCGGACCCCGAGTGGTGGTTCGAACCCACCTCTGCGCTGGCCGTGATCGAGGGGGTCACCGCGCTGAGGTCCGGCGCCGCCAGCAGCTGGCGCGGGCGGCTGCAGTTCGACCAGCGGTTCGGAGGAGCGAACGTCGACGCCGCGCTGTCGGTCGTGGGCACGACGTCGTCCGGCCGTGCGATCGAGCTCAACCTGCAGATGATCGACATCACCGCCCAGGCGCGGGCGGAGCAGCGGCTCGCCGACCTCGCGCTGCACGACGAGCTGACGGGCCTTCCCAACCGGGCGCTCTGGGCGGATCGGCTGCGCATCGCGCTCGCCGAGGCAGCCCGGACCGAAGGCCTCGTGGGGGTCCTGTACGTCGACGTCGACCACTTCAAGCAGGTCAACGACAGCCACGGTCACGACGTGGGCGACGAGCTCCTGCGCGAGATCGCGCGGCGACTGTCGAGCGTGGTGCGCCCCGAGGACACGGTCGCGCGGATCGGCGGTGACGAGTTCGTCGTGGTCTGCCCCCGGCTGCACGACCGTGAGGACGGTGCCCGGCTCGCGGCGCGCATCCAGGGCGTCATGGCCGCTCCGGTGGACGTGGGCTTCATGCACCTGTCGCCCACGCTCAGCATCGGCGTCGCGTTCGCGGGCGCGGGCGACGACCCCCGCGTGGTGATGCGGCGTGCGGATGCCGCGCTCTATGCCGCGAAGGACGAGGGCCGAGCGCGTTTCGAGCTGTACCGACCGGACTACAACGCCGCGCTGGAGCGGTCCGCCCAGGTGTTGGTCGACCTCGAGCGAGCCCATCGCGACGGCGAGTTCAAGGTGTTCTACCAGACCATCGTCGACGGCGCCTCCGGCCGACCGGTCGCACTCGAGGCGTTGCTGCGCTGGCAGACGCCCGACGGCAGTGTCCTGCTGCCCGCCTCCTTCCTCGAGGTCCTCGAGGCCAGCGACCTGATCCACGGCGTCGGCGAGTACGTCCTGCGCAAGGCGTGCGAGGACGGCGCCGAGCTCCTGATGCGCGGCTTCAACCTCGCGATCCACGTCAACGTGTGCGCGCGTGAGCTCGCGCGTCCGGGCCTGCTCCCCGGTGTCCGCCGTGCCCTCGCGGACTCGAGCCTGCCTCCCGAACATCTGGTGCTGGAGATCACCGAGACCCAGCTCGTCACCGTCAACGGCTCGTTGCTGCGTGACCTCGTCGCGTTGCGCGACCTGGGTGTGCGCCTGGCCGTGGACGACTTCGGCACCGGCTACAGCGCGCTCACCCACCTGGTCGACCTTCCCGTCGACATCGTCAAGCTCGACAGGGGCTTCGTCGCCGAGATGGTCGACAGCCCCAGCGCGCGGGCGGTGTGCAGCGGCGTGAGCGCGATGGCCTACGGACTCGGCATCGCGGCCGTCGCCGAAGGCGTCGAGAAGGCCGAGCAGGCCGAGCTCCTCGTCGCGATGGGATACCACCACCTTCAGGGCTACCGCTACGGCAGGCCGCGCTCGATGCCTGATCTGCTCGCCGCCCTCGTGGCCTCCAGCACGGGGAGCGCTGCGCCCGGGGGCGGCGAGCCCTCCCTCGAGATCGGTCGCCCGGCATGACGCGGATCGGCGACCAGCTGGTCGAGAACGGCTTGATCGAGCAGAGCGATCTCGAGGCTGCGCTGGTGCAACAGTCGGTCCACGGCGGCTACCTCGGCCAGCACCTGGTCGACGGCGGTCTCGTCACCCGCCAGCAGCTGTACGACGGGCTCGCGGTGCAGTGGGCCCTGCCCCGCCGAGACCTGGACCGGGACCCTCCCGATCCAGGTCTGATGGGCGGCATCGATGTCGAACGCTCCCTCGAGCTGGGCTGGGTGCCGTGCGAGATCACTCCCGACGGCCACGTCGTCGTGGCGACCACCGTCCGCCCAGGTCCCGACCTCGTCGACGAGGTCCACGACGCGTTCCCGACGATGCCCGTCCGGTTCGTCGCGAGCACCCGCCGCGACCTCGACCACCTCGCGGTCCGGCTCTGGCCCGGGAGCCGAGCCGGGTCTGGCCCCGAGGCGCCGAGGTCGCGGGGCGGGTGGGTTCCTGCGTCCACCGTCCGCTCCCTGGTGATCGGGCTGGTTGCCGTCGGGGTGCTGGCAGTCGTCGTCGTGGCGCCCCCGGTGGCACTGGCCATGGTTCTCGCAGCGGCGGCCGCGCCCTTCCTGCTCGGCGTGATCCTGCAGTGTGCCGGCGCGGTCTCGGTGGCCGTCCGGGAGAGCCGGCCCGCGCTCGACGCACGAGGACGCGCCACGGGAGCGCATGCAAACGGCATCCTCCTGCCGACCTACTCGATCCTCGTGGCGGTGAGTGGGGGAGCGGCCGGCGTCCAGCGGGCGCTGGACTGCCTCGAAGAGCTGGACTACCCCACGACGCGCAAGGACGCCGTACTGCTCGTCGACGAGACGGATGCGGCGACGCTCGCGGCCGTGCGGCGGTCGGCGCCTCCCTCGTGGGTGCGCCTCGCCACCCACTCGCCGGCCCTCACGACCGACCCCGTCGCGGTGTACGACGAGGGGTTGGCGCTCGCCCGGGGGCGCTACGTGGTTGCCTACTCCACGGACGAGTCCCCGGCTCGTGACCAGCTGTGTCGTGCCGTGACCGCCTTCGAGACCGACCTGGACGAGAACCTGACCGCGCGCCGCGACCGCCTTGCCCTGGCCGGCCTGCGCGTGGCGGGCCGCGTCCACGGGAGCCGCTGGTCGGTCGCGACGATGCTGGGCCAGCTCGATCGCACGCTCCTGCTCGACCGGTCGTACCCGTGGCGCGGCGCCGGGGTCGACCTCCGGCGCGAGCTGACCTCGGTCCACTTCAACACCCACGTCCTGCGTCGGCTCGGCGGCTGGCGATTCGCGGTCACCGGAGATGCCGGCGTGCCGACCCGGATGGCGCAGCTCGACTCCGTCACGTGGGTCCGGAGACACCCCCGCCTCTCGTCGCTCGTCGCCGATCGAGCGGTCGACGTCGAGCGCAGCGTCCGGAGGGCGGCGGCGCGGACGCGGCAGATCGTGCCGCTCGGCGTCCCGGGCGCTCCGAGACCGGCCGAGGTGGCTGCGGGCTTCGCCACGCCCGCGATGCTGCTGGTCTACCCGATCGGTCTGCTCGCCGCTGGTGCGTTGGCGCTGCGACGTGCGGAGGTCACTGCCTCCCTCATGCCTCTCGGACTTGTCGGTCTTGCCGCCCTGGCCCTGGGACTTCTGCTGGCGATGGGAGTCGCCGGCGTCCTGGGCGTCGGTCGGCAGGGGTGGCACGCACTGGTCGAAGCGCTCCTGCTCCCGGCGCTCTGGCTCGTGCATGCCGCCGCGGCGTGGTACGCCGCACTGGTGCTGCTGTCGTGCCATCCCTCGGACACGGCAGCAGCACCGACCTCCGGTCTCGGCGGGCGCCGCGGCTGACCACGGGCCGGTCGGGCCGTCGGAGCGCCGGAGGCCTCCGCGGGTAAAGGTTCGCGCGACAGGTCGGTGGCGCGTACGGATCGCGCCTACCCTGAGGCGACGGGTTCGCCGACGCGCCGGACGGGGAACCCGTGGCTGGGGGGTCGTGCGATGGTGTCGATCGCGCAATGGCTCGTCGCCGAGGGCCTGCTGGACGCCGCCCAGGCCGCCTCGGCGACCGAGCGGCAGCGCCTGCGGGGCGGGTACTTCGGCGACCACGTCGTCGATGCCGGCCACCTCGCCGCCGCCGAGTTCTACGCCGCCCTCGCGCGATCCTGGCGCGCCGCCCGCCGCGACCTCGTCGCCGACCCGCCGGACGCGTCGCTGCTGGCGGAGGTCGACGTCGAGCGGGCGGTCGAGCTGGGCTGGCTCGCCTGCGAGCTGACCGAGGACGGGTCCGTGGTCGTCGCCTCGTCCGTCGCGCCGACCGAGGACCTCGTCGTGGAGGTGCTCGACCAGTTCCCGGGCCGCCAGCCCGAGTTCGTCTCGTGCACCCGCGACGACCTCGACAGCGTCGCCCTCGCGCTGCGGGTGGAGCGTCTCGCCGGCAGTCGTCGTACGCCGCCGAGTCGGCTGGTCCGGCCGGGCCACGTCGCGCTGGCATTCGCCGGTGCGTTGCTCGCCGTCGTGGGGGCGGTCGTGCTGCCGACCGACGTGCTGGCGGTGCTGCTGCTGGTCGCTGCCTTCGCCTTCCTGATCGGGGGCGTCCTGCAGGTGCTCACCGGCTACGCGCTCCTCGTCGCCCTGGACGGGACTCCGCCGTCCGGCGGTGCCGCACCCGCGTCCGACGACGTGGACCTGCCGCTCTACACCGTGATCGTGCGGGTCTGCGGTGGCAGCGAGGGCCTGAACGAGCTCTTCGACAACTTCCGCAGCGTCGACTACCCCCGCGAGCGGACCGACGCGATCATCGTCGTCGCCCAGGAGGACGCCGACACGCTCGCCGCTCTCCGCGCGACCAGCCCGCGCGGGTGGGTGCGGGTGGCTCGCGTGCCGCTGGCGGACTTCGTGGACGTCGTACGGGCGTGCGACCACGCGCTCGCGCTGGCACGCGGGCGCTATGTCGTCGCCTACGACCAGGACGAGCGGCCCGCGCCCGACCAGCTGCGCCGGGCCGTCGAGGTCTTCGAGGGCGACCTCGCCGACCGGCTCTCCGGCGGTCGTGCGGCGCCGCCGCTGGTCGGACTGCGGGTCGCGCGGCGCACCGGATCCCAGCCGTTCGGTCTCGACCGGATGACCGCCGCCGACGAGGCGCTCGGGTTCGGCGGCCCGGCCGGACGCGGTCCGGCGCGGTCCGCGGACGTCACCGCGGTGCACTTCAACATGCGCCTCCTGCGACGGCTCGGCGGGTTCGGGCTGCTGCTGCCGCGCGGGCGCGCGCGGACGGACGCCGGCCCGCGGATCGAGGTGCTCGACTCCAGCTCGCAGCGGGCGTCGCAACCCCACGCCCGCCAGTGGTGGGACCAGCAGGCCGACGCCTTCAGCCAGGACGTCCTCGACGTCGCCAGTCGCACGCTGGCCCTGCTCCGCCGCGGCGCGAACCGCCCTCCTGCGGAGACGACCGCCCTCGCGGCGCGGATCGGCGCGATCCTGCTGCTGCTCAGCTATCCGGTCGTGGTCGGCGGCGGTGCGGCGGCGGCCGTGCGCGGCTCCGGCAAGCCCGGCTCGCTCGCCGGCAACGCGGCCTGGGTCGCGCTCGGCGAGCTCGCGCTGGTGGTCGGAGCGGTCACGGCTGTCGCGGCGGCCTTCCTCGCTCGGCGGCGCGGATGGCGCGCCGGTGCCGATGCCCTCGCCCTGCCGGTCCTCTGGCTGCTCTACGCGTTCGCCACCTGGGCCGCCGTCTACGCGGTCCTGGTGCGGCCGCGGTCCTCCGCGCAGGCCGCCGACGAGCCGTGGACCGGACCCTCCGACGGCACGCCGGTGTGAGGTCCTACCCTGAGCACATCTCGGGACGAAAGGGATGTGCGATGTCGTTCATCTTCGACCATCAGGCCATGTCATCGACGCCATCGACGCCACCGACGCCCTCGGTGCTGCCAGCCCGGATCCAGGCACGGATCTGGGCGGGCCTGTTCGCGCTCCTGCTGCTGGCCGTCGTGGTCGGTGCCGTGCTGCTCTTCTGAGCCGGTACGACGCCGCGGGCCCGCCAGGGCCGACCGTCAGGCGGCGAGCGGTACGGCGCCGGGCATCACCGTCGGCGCGCAGTCGCACGTGTCACTGCACGCCAGGAAGGTGTGCACGGCGTGGCCGCAGGCCGGGCACGGCAGGTCGTGGCTCAGGTGGTGCTGGTTGGTCTGCTCGGTGGTCCACATTGCCCTGTCTCCTCATCCGGCGTCGTGGTGTGTCTCTTGTAGGACCACGAACGGGATCGGCCAGATACGACGGATGTGGAGACTTTCCTCCGGGCGAATTCTCAGCGGCCGCGGGGGCCGTACACCGCCTCGGCCTTCTTGAACGCGGCCTCACGGGCCGCCTTCGTGTTGCGGGCTGCCAGCAGGTAGGCCTGCTCGATCCGCTCGCGGGAGAAGGTACGACGAGCCGACGCCGTCCACGTGTCGTTGAAGAGGCGCTTGGCCGCCGCGACGGCGTCGGGGGACTTCCGTGAGATCTCGTTGGCGATCGCGAGCGCGCCGGTGAGCGGGTCGTTGTCGAGGCGGGTCACCAGCCCGAGCTCGTGGGCCCTGCTGCCGTCGAAGACCTCCGCCGTCATGGTGAGCAGCTTGGCCTGGTCGATGC